>JAUXDD010000093.1 GCA_030618465.1 Desulfobacteraceae bacterium | reverse complement strand
GATTATTCCTGAATTTCATCTTGGAGAAGATCCGGGAGACAAAATTTTTGAAAAAGCGGAAACGAAATTTTATGAGAAATCGTACGATGAAGCCCTTGATCTGTTTAATGATTATCTGATCCTCTATCCTGAAAAGCGTCTGGCACCGGCCGCCTTATTAAAAATTGGAGCCATAAATATTTCAAAAGGGCGCTATGAAGATGCGCGCAATGTATATAAACGACTGCAAACCGACTATCCTGAAAGCATATTTGTACAGCACAGTAAGGTGGGTATACTTTCAACATATTATAATGAAGGGAATTATGAAAAGGTCATCAGCCATGCAGATGATATTGATGATGACAAAGTGGCCGGTGATATAATTATCAGGAAGTACGCGGTTCTCAGTGATGCCTATATTGCTGTTGGTTCTCCTGCTGATGCTGTAAAATCATATATTACGGCATATGATAAAATCGGAAAACAGGATAAAATTCGTGTGATGGAGATACTGGAAATAAAGTTAAGCCTGCTCTCTTCTGAAGATATCAAAACAGTCGCGGATAAGGCTGAAGATACGGTTCTCAAACCTGTTATCATGTTTCAGCTTGGTGTTAAACAGGGTGAAGAAAATAAATATGGTGAAGGGATTGTGACGTTTACACAATTTGTTGAAATGTTTCCCGATCATGAAAAAGTGCGGGAGGCAGAATTCTTTATGAAAGACTATGCCGTTAGATCAGAATTTGACAGAAACACTGTGGGCTGCCTGCTTCCGCTCAGTGGAAGGTACAAAACGTTTGGCAACAAAGCATTAAAAGGTATTGAGTTGGCCCTGACGCAGTTTTATTCCCTTGGGATAAATACGGAACTGGAGATAAAAATAAAAGATACTGAAGCAGATCCTGAAAAGGCGGTGGCAGCCGTGCAAGAACTGGCAGAGGAGGGTGTTGCCGCTATTATAGGCCCGATGGCAACGGCTGAAGCCGTAGTTCAGGAAGCGCAGTCTCTGGGGATTCCGATAATTGCAGTGTCCCAGAAAGACCAGATTGCAGAGGCTGGAGATTATGTTTTCAGAAATTTTCTGACGCCTGAAATGCAGGTAAAGACCATTGTCTCATATGCAGTGGAGGAACTCGGCCTGAGCAGATTTGCAATACTTTACCCGGAAGAGAAATATGGAGAAACGTTTATGAACCTGTTCTGGGATGAAGTTATTTCTTATGGCGGGGAAATAGTGGGCGTGGAATCCTATACGTTTGACCAGACAGATTTTGCAACGGCCATCAGGAAACTGACCGGGCTTTATTATGAAGTACCTGCGGATCTCAAAGAAACTGTTAGCACAACCATTCCTTATTCTGGTAAACAGGAAGATACTGAAGATATGGTGCCGATTATTGATTTTGAAGCAATTTTTATCCCCGACGGACCGAAAAAAGTCGGATTAATTGCCCCCCAGCTTGTATTTTTTGATGTAAACGAGGTGTATCTTTTTGGAACAAACCTGTGGCATTCGGATCAATTAATTGAAATGGCCAGACAACATGTGAATGGAGCCATCATTCCTGAAATATTTTTTGCAGAAAGTACTGCCGAAGAAGTCGTCAGCTTTACACGATTTTTTGAAGAAACATACGGGGAAACACCAGGCGCCATCGAAGCGGTTGCATATGATATAGCCACTATGCTTTTCCAGATACTAAGCATGCCTGATGTTAGTTATAGAAGCTCAATTAAGGAAAAACTGATGCACCTCAGCGATTTTCAGGGTGTAACAGGGACATCTGCTTTTAACGATGAGGGGGATGCCATCAAAGAACTGTACCTTTTAAAAATTAAGGGTAATAAATTTGTTGAACTGGTTCGCAACAGGTAATAGATTGGGGACCCGTATTAATTGTTTTTCAGGCTGCCCTGCCCGGTTGTTTCAATAACAGTACTCCATAATTTTCCGTATGGAACAACCCTCTTTCGTTTCCCTGCTGTTAAACTCATGGGGACATGAACGAAATTGTTGTTCCAGTGACCGATAAGGAGTTTTGTTTTTCCGGTAATTCCGGCATGGACGGCATCCCGTCCCAAAAATCCGCAAAATACACTGTCGTTGGGATTCGCGGGAAGGCTCCGTATCATATAACTTGGATCGATATATTTCAGCGAAACATCAATGCCTTTATCATTGAAGTAGGTGTTGATTTTATTTCTCAGAAAAAGTCCGATATCTTTCAGCTTTATATTGCCCGAGGCATCCCGCTCACTGCCGGCGTCTTCAAAATACTTCTGGCCGGCCCCTTCAGCCGCTACAATTACGGCATGCCCTCTTGCGGCCAGACGTTTTTCAAGAGTGCTGAAAACCCCCCCGGGTCCTTCCAGATCGAAATCAACTTCCGGTATCAGCGTAAAATTCACATCCTGTTGAGCCAGCGTGGCTGTAGCGGCAATAAAACCGGAGTGCCTGCCCATCAATTTAATCAAACCGATTCCGTTTGGATAGCCTTCCGCCTCTATATGGGCTGCTCTTATTGCCTGGGTGGCCACTTCAACAGCCGTGTCAAAACCAAAAGACCTGGCAACAAGATATATGTCATTGTCAATTGTTTTTGGAATCCCGATAACGCTGATTTTTAATCCTCTTTCAGCTATGGAGTCAGCAATCTTGCTGGCCGCCATCAGTGTTCCGTCACCGCCGATCATAAACAGGATTCCGATATTCATCCTTTCCATGGAATCGACAATCTCTCCTATATCCTGGGCGCCTCTTGACGAACCGAGAATTGAACCGCCAACATTAAGGATATTTCCAACAAGTCCAGGGTTTAGATCAATTACATCATGGCCATATCCCGGAATAAATCCCTGGAGACCGTATTTGATGCCGTAAATATTCCGAACGCCGTAGAGGTAATGCAACGTCAACACTATTGAGCGGATAATATCATTAAGCCCCGGACAAAGGCCCCCGCATGTTACCATGGCACATCTCAGTTTACTGGGATCGAAAAAAATATTCTCCCTTGGGCCGGCAAGCTCAAAGGTGGCTGACGGTTGTCCTTCTTCCCTGGCTTTATGGATGTCATTTAATCTCAGATTAAGAAGAATCCCGTCATCATCAGACACAAAGCTCTGGGCAAGAACAGCTGATCTTTCATCTAAAAGGGGTGAACTGATTTTAGCCTCCCCAATGGTCTGGATTTTTGTGTCAACGGAATTAAGTTCCATATTAACCTCTTTGATGACAAAAGTTGCATGATGAATTATTTTTAATACAGATAATTACTATCACATCTATTATAAAATGCCAATTTAATTGTTTATGGTGAACTGTCTGGCGCTGTAACCCGAAACATGCGAAACGTGAAGCCAGGGCAAAGGAAGGGCGCATGATTATTTCCCGGTTGGAGAAAAGAAAAAAATTAATTGACAAATTTTAACGAATTAAGTATCCATACAAGTTTATGTGGGTAATAGAATTAAAAAAATGATTCTGTTTTTATTATAAATATTTTGTTTGAAAGGGGAATTATTCAGATGCGTTGTACAACAATAAGGAACGACATGGAATGTCCTTTTATGGCCGCAACGGGCTGTTCATACAGGGGTGGGGTATGCTATAAGATTGTAGAGAAGTGTGAAGGTTGCGGCCGAATCGTTGAAGTGACTTCCGGCAGCTATTGTTCGGCATGTCCGGAGCCTTCCGTAAAATGGAAAATTAAAAATTGCAATCTTGCAACCCATGTTGCCACTGTTCCCACAGAGGCTAAGGTCAAGATCAATCCGCTTAAGGCTTCCAAGAGAGGCGTGTAATTTTTTTGTATTTAGTACAATCCTTCCTGAAGAAATGATTTCCGGGATTGAAGGTGTGGTGTATTTACATCTACTAAAATTCATAAAACCCCGCCTGGTTTCGGGCGGGGTTTTTTAGTTCAGATTTGACCTCGGGGTACGTTCAAAGGAGATATTAACATGAACAAAATAGCAGAGCAACTTAACCAAACTATAGAAGATGGGAATCCTTATATATGGCAGATGCTTTCAGATGTCGGCAGGAAGCTGTTTTTTCCCAGGGGGATTTTACGCCAGAGTGCTGAGGCAAAACAAAAAGCCTATAAACTGAATGCCACTATCGGAATTGCCAGGGAAGAAGGGGAAATCATGCGTTTCCAGTCGGTTGAGGCTTCCATTGATGGAATTTTACCGGAGGAATCATTATCCTATGCTCCGTCTTTCGGGATCCCTGCGTTGCGAAAATTATGGCATGATACCCAGTTTGAGAAGAATCCTTCCCTTTCCGGTAATAAAATCAGTCTCCCTGTAGTTACATGCGGAATTACTCATGCCATCAGTATTTTTGCTGATGTATGGGTTAATCCCGGTGATGTGATTATCCTTCCTGATATGATGTGGGGGAACTACAATATGATACTGAATATCAGGAAAGATGCGGAAATAAAGCAATATCCCATTTTTACCGAACAGGGCGGATTTAACATATCGGCTTTTGAAGAAAGGGTGCGGAAGGAAGCTCAAAACCGTGATAAAATTATTGTCTTGCTTAATTTTCCCCATAATCCAACCGGATATACGGCAACAAAAGAAGAGGGGGCGCAGATTGCAGAAATACTGCTTTCTGTTGCAGAAGGGGGAACAAACGTTGTTGCTGTGGCAGATGATGCTTATTTCGGGCTGTTTTATGAAGAAGAGACACTAAAGGAGTCGATTTTTGCCATGTTGTGCGGACGTCATGAAAGGCTTCTTGCCGTTAAGCTCGATGGGGCAACGAAGGAGAACTATGTCTGGGGATTGAGGCTGGGCTTTCTCACATACGGGTGTAAAATGCAAAATAATGCGGCAGGGGTGTATGATGCCCTTGAGAAGAAAACAGCTGGTTGCGTACGCGGCAATATATCGAATAACTCTCACCTTGGCCAGTCTATCGTATTGAAATCAATGCGGGATAAGCGGTATCAGACAGAAAAAAAAGAGAAATTTGAGATACTTAAAAACAGGGCAAACCGTGTGAAAGAAGTGCTGAAGGACACAAAGTATAAAGATGCATGGGATGCTTATCCTTTTAACTCCGGGTATTTTATGTGCGTTCGGCTGAAAAATGTGGATGCCGAGACATTGAGAGTCCACCTGCTGGATAAATACGGGGTGGGATTGATTTCCCTGGGTGAGAGAAATCTGCGGGTTGCTTTTTCATGCCTGGAAATAGGGGATATTCCAGAGCTGTTTGATATTATCCTGAATGGGATTAATGATTTGTCATGAATCATATGTTAATAAACATTTTTTAAAATAAAATTATCAGGAAATGGGATTGTTTGGCCGCTTTCATAAATTTTTCATATCTTTGACCAGCAAAGAAAGATCTTCAGAAATTACGCTTGCGGGAAAAAGGATCGTTAACTTTGTATTAATAGGTATTATCGCAGGTATCGGCTCAGTCATATTCCATTATCTTTGCCAGCTGGGGATGCATTATTTTATGGATCTTATGGCAGGCTACAGACCACCTTCCCCTGCCGGCGAACACTATCTCATACCACCTACGTCTACCCCTTTTAACCGGTGGGTACTTCTTTTTTTGCCGGCGGTCGGGGGGATCATCAGCGGGTGGCTGGTATATACGTTTGCTCCGGAAGCGGAAGGGCATGGTACCGATGCTGCCATCAATGCATATCACAGAAAGGGCGGATTTATTCGGTGGCAGGTGCCGATTGTTAAAACCATTGCTTCGGCAATGACGCTAACAACCGGGGGGTCAGGGGGAAGAGAAGGGCCGATTGCCCAGATCGGTGCAGGTTTTGGCTCTTTTCTGGCGACTAAGCTGAAACTCTCAGCAAGAGATCGACGGATTATGATGGCCGCAGGAATAGGGGCAGGGGTCGGCAGTATCTTCAGGGCTCCTCTTGCGGGCGCCCTGTTTGCGGCAGAAGTCCTGTACCGGGACCCTGAATTTGAATCGGATGTTATTATTCCTGCCGGCATTTCATCTGTGGTTGCTTATTGTATTTTCTGCCTGGTATTTGGGTGGGGAGCACTGTTTGATGCCCCTGACTTTAAGTTCCGAAATCCCATGGAACTCGGTCCATATATTATTCTTGCCTTTGTTCTTGTGGCAACAGGTGTTTTGTACGTTAAGTCCTTTTACGGTATCACCGGACTATTTAAATCATTAAAAATTCCCAATCACATTAAACCGGCCATCGGGGGCCTTTGCACAGGGATAATCGGTTTTTTCCTGGTGGATACACTGGCATTCGGGTACGGTATTGTTCAGCAGGCCCTTCACAATGAGCTCGCCATTCCGATTTTATTTGCTGTTGCCATAGGGAAAATATTGACCACATCGTTTTCAATTGGATCGGGGGGAAGCGGTGGTGTATTCGGTCCATCTATTGTTATCGGCGGAGCAATGGGAGGTGTGGTCGGCAAAATTTGTCATCAGATTATGCCCAATGTGGTCACAGAGCCGGGAGCATTTGTAATCGTAGGTATGGCCGGTTTTTTTACAGCGGTTTCAAATACACCGATTTCCACAATTATATTTGTCAGTGAGATGACCAATTCCTATCATTTGCTTCTGCCTAGTCTCCTGGTTTGTTCTGTTTGTTATCTGCTGTCTCAGAAATGGTCGATTTACAAAAAACAGGTTAAAAGAAAAATTGATTCCCCTGCTCATGCAGGAGAATATTTTGCCGAAATCCTGCAAGCCATCAAAGTGCATGACCTTATGCACCATGTCAAGGATATGCCTCATGTTAAGCAGGATATGCCTTTTTCCGATTTCAAGAAGTTTTTTTCCGCGACCAAACAGCACTATTTTCCTGTTATGGACCAG
This sequence comes from Desulfobacteraceae bacterium, assembly GCA_030618465.1. GTDB lineage: Bacteria > Desulfobacterota > Desulfobacteria > Desulfobacterales > SURF-7 > JAUXDD01. The sequence continues at coordinate 4,577 of JAUXDD010000093.1, read as the reverse complement.
AATGGCAGGCTGACAGGCATCTTTACCAGCACGGATGTCAGGGGTGTCCTTTTTACTCCTGAGATCGAACAACTTGTGGTTATGAAGGATATATGCACGTCAGATATTATTGTGACCTCACCTTCTGAGGACCTGAACACCGTCCTCCAGAAGTTTACCCTGAAAAACATAGACTCACTACCTGTTGTACGAGATGATGACAGTGGTTACCTGATAGGAATGCTTGACAGGAGAGCGCTCAATGCATTTTACAACACCCAGATACAGAAATTGAAGGGTGCCGGAGAAAAGCCGGATAGCGAAAATAAAGAATCCTGAATACCTTTAATTTATCATTAAAATCACCCGTGCCATTAAATAATTTTAGATCTGTTATTAAAAGTTTTTATGAAATTATTGATTTTTTTTTTTACTGAAATGTTAACTGCTTGAAATTTCAGGGTGTCAGCCTAACGATTTGATTTTGCACAAATTTTGCATGTTGTAATTAAGCATAACGTATTTTTTCTTATCAAATTAATGCGTAAAAATTCATTCATTTGGAGGCAAACGATGATGCCAAATATCAGAAGAGTTAAGGCACGTAATTATTATGAAGCCCCAATTCTGTTTGCTGACTTTACTTCAGGTTATTATTATGACGGTGTTATGAAGAATTGCAGTATGGACGGCATGCATTTCATATCGGATTTTCCTGTCAAACCAGGCTCAAATATATATATTGAGACAATGGTCGACAGCACGCCAATTACTTTTGTTCCGCAGGATTATGACTGCTATGACGCTGAAGTAAAATGGTGCAGGGAAATTACGGATTGCGAAACACTTTTTTATGGAATCGGTGTGCAGTTCTGTGATGCGCTTATGTAATTTTCATGAGAGATCACTGTAACTCATAGATAACATCCATGAGAAAAAGCCCACGGGGAGGTGCAGCCACACCCGCATTATTGCGGTCTTTTGAAAGAAGTATACTATTAAAATCATCGGAAGTGATTTTGCCCAGGCCCACATCCACAAGCGTCCCTATAATATTACGCACCATAAATCGTAAGAATCCGTTGGCTTCAATTTCAAAAACGATATGATCGTTATCATTTTTTTCTAAATTTACGTTCATTATGTTTCGTACAGTGTGTGCCCTGGGGCTTCCTTTACCTTCAAAAGATTTGAAATCGTGGGTACCGGCAATATGTTTTATGGCGGATTGCATACTGGCAATGTCCAGTTTTTTCCTTATAAACCATGAGTACCTGCGGTAAATTGCGGCAGGATTTTTTCTGTTCAAAAGTCTGTAATTATATATTTTGCTTTTAGCATCAAACCTGGCATGGAAACTGGTCGCAACTTCAATGCATTCCTTGATGACAATATCCTTATCAATGAGACTGTTGATACCTTTCTTTAAGGTTTCAGGGGAAAGCCTGCTGTCACAATGAAAGTTGGCCGTCTGTGCGAAGGCATGGACACCGGCGTCTGTCCGTCCGGAGCCTGTGAGAGTGATTTTTTCACAGGTGAGTGAGTTGATTGCCCTCTCAATTTCTCCTTGAATTGTCCGGGCATTTTTCTGCCTTTGCCATCCATGAAAGTTTGTACCATCGTATTCGATAATGATTTTAAAATTTTTTTTCATTTAGTAAAATCAGGAAAAAGATAATCTGAAGCTGGAATGTATTTACATTATTATCCAGTGGTTTATAATCTGTTACATGGGATGTCGCCCAACTGGTCTTCTAAATAATCATCCATCAGCCCAATATATTTTTCAATTGGGAATTCTGCGTCGCAGGACCTGCACCGCAAATATACTTTCCGTCATGATTGTCGCAGGGTCAGGGAGCCGTTGCAGTTTAAACATGCAGCCTTATGGCTATTCATAATAGTCTTTATTTCATTCAATTTAAATTTTATGAAAAATAATCTTATCTGTCAAAGGGAAATGATTATACAGATGACTTGAAATTGGGCAAAAGGGGGGCATTTTTCAAAGGTCTCACTATAAGGGTGTATGTGCAGATTATCCTTCGGTTTTGAATATTCAAATTTTCAGAATATGGATATCGGCGTAGATATAGACAATCCATTCCGAAATGTAAAACAACTTTTTTATAGTCGGCATCCCGTTTAATTAAACGGGATGCCGACTATAACCTATATGTTACACCAATCTATGCTTTTGTAACATTTTTTGCTGCCGGCCCCCGGTCACCTTCCTCGATCTCAAAGGTCACCCGGTCACCTTCTGATAGGGTTTTGAACCCGGATGTATTAATGGAGGAATAATGCACAAATACATCTCCGCCGTCTTCTTTTTCAATGAAGCCAAATCCTTTTTTATCGCTAAACCATTTTACTATACCGCTTTCCATACCCAAAACCTCCTAAAATATTTTTAAGCTTCAGAAAAACCGATCACTTCACAAAAAAGTGTTTGGTCACAATTAATTTATGGAGAGAATATATCAATAAACTCTCAGGGTCATTTATTCATAATTGCCAAGCGCGATATTGCACCATAAATCAGACTTGAATGAAGGCGATTCTTTGTATAGCGCAGCGGTTTTGATTGCCATATGCGGATAACCAGCAAAGGGTCACATGAGTGGTGACCAATTATTCCAGAGCTTCATGCGGCATCCTCTCGACGCCGCGTGAAAGATAATCCTGAACTACAAATTATATTCCCATTTATCAAAAAACATGTAAAAAGTTCTGGGAACAAATAGCTGGCCAGGGCAATTTATTATTCACGTGCTGACTTCATTATGCACTTTTCAACAGATTTGCAACTGTCTGAGCATGCCATTTTCCTTTTCCTGAAAAAGTGGGAAGTTTTTTGGAGTCAAGATATTTTGTAATCTGTCCATAAGATTTTCCCTGGTTGCGTAGACGCTTAATGGTCTGCATTACTTTTTTGCGTGCATCACCGCCCGGTTTTTTTACTGATTTTTTTTTTGCGGCCTTCTTTTTTGCGACCTTCTTTGTTGCTGTTTTCTTTTTTACGACCTTCTTTTTTGCAGCCTTCTTTTTTACGACCTTCTTTGTTGCTGTTTTCTTTTTTGCAGGTGCTTTTTTCTTTGCTGCGGCTTTTGGTTTTTTAGCAGGGGCTTTTTCAACCGTTTTTGAGAGTTTTTCAATTTTCTTTGCGAGTGCTTTAATTTCTTTTGTTACACGCTGTACATCAGTTTTAATTTTTTTCTTTGCGAGTGCTTTAACATCTTTTGCTAAACGCTTTACATCAGCTTTAATCTTTTTCATCGTATGTTTCCTCCTTTAATAAAATTATTATTTAGTGCATTTGAAATAAAAAACCATCTATATCAATTATCAGAGTGAAGCCTCTGTTTTAGTCGGCCAGGGTTGCTATTAAGCAATTATATTATTAGCATCGGCAAAAATGGGTTTGAGTGATATCCATAATTTTTTGCATTAGCGAAAATCATCCTGAAGATGAGAAAGCGACAATAAAATTTTTATTATTGAACCGGAATAACATATAAAATAGACAATAAGCTTATAATTCCATTTTGTCAAGTAAATATAGAGGTTATAAATAAAACCGTCGCAGATTTTTACGATAAATGTCAACCATATTCAAGTAAAAGTTGTGATATTTTTCTGTGTACATCATTTTGAGTAGAAGATTCTTGCGATAAAAAATGCGAAATTTGTAGTGAACATTAAGTATAAACTTTGAGATAAATACTCGAATAAATTAGTTTTGTCAAGTAAATTTAAAATTGAAAGTGGTATATTTTCTACGATTCCATCAAACATTCATTTCATTAATAAAATGACAGTACAGACCGGAGATAGAAAATTATTATTATAAATTTAAAAAAGGTATTTGATGGAACAATGATAATAATGTATAGCATATTTATAAAAAATAAAACAAAAACTATCAATGAAAGGTAGCTCAAAATGAAGTTTATAATTGCAGAAGGAAATATCGGAAACAATTTCACAAAAGAGATGACAGAAAAAGTAATTGAACTGCTCAAACAGCGGGGGTGGGATATTGAATACGGTGCTGGCAGAAACCAACTCACAGAGGAAAGCGAAGCAGGGAGAGAGGAGGCGATTCAGGATGCCTTTGGAAATGATTTTATGGAATGTATAGCGATTGTTGAAGATCAGCACATGGATTCAGGGCCATCTGATTAGCAACACCCGGGACATATCACTTAAATTTCAGAAAATAATAAAACATAACGATCAAGGTATAATATGGCCATCCAGAGTATGGCAGGGCTGGTTGTTTTTGCGTTTGCAGCCTGGTTGATAAGTGAGAATCGTAAAAAAGTACGCCTGAAAACCGTATTAACAGGGATTGCCCTCCAGATTATTGTGGGTGTTGTCCTTTTAAAGTTTCCGGTTTTCAGAATGATTTTTCAGGAATTGAATCGGCTGGTAATGTCCCTTGAGGAATCAACCCGGGCAGGTACATCCCTTGTATTCGGATATCTCGGGGGGAGTGATTTACCGTTTGATGAAAAATTTCCCGGTGCAAGTTTTATTCTGGCTTTCAGGGCGCTCCCGCTTGTTCTTATTATGAGTGCCCTGTCTTCTCTTCT
>JAUXDD010000182.1 GCA_030618465.1 Desulfobacteraceae bacterium | reverse complement strand
CCATTTTAATAGAAATTTTCACACTCAAAATCACACTCACCAAATAAAAAAGGATTTAGCTAATCTCGCTAAACCCTTTATATTAATGGTGCGCCCGGCAGGATTCGAACCTGCGACCTACGGATTCGTAGTCCGGCACTCTATCCAGGCTGAGCTACGGGCGCAAATCAAATGTCATAAAAACTCGGGTTGTAATTAAGCTAGAATGGTGATTATGTCAATGACAACCTTTATGGCGTCGTAAATTTTTTTCGTTTACCGTGTTATTGTGTTTGGCCGGACGTTCGACACACTAAATATATAAATAAATAGGAACAGATATATTGGATCATACAGATTATATGAAGCTGGCTCTGGCTGAAGCGGAAAAGGCCTGGCAAAAAGATGAAGTGCCCATCGGAGCGGTTCTTGTTTCAGGTACAGGGGAGGTGTTGGCATCCGCACACAACCAGACCATCAGTATGTCTGATCCCACAGCGCATGCCGAGATACTTTCTTTGCGTAAGGCATCAAGTATAAAAAGAAATTACAGGCTGTTAGGCACAACTCTGTATGTTACACTTGAGCCCTGTGTCATGTGCATGGGAGCTATTGTTCATGCGCGGCTGGAAAAGGTGGTATTTGGTGCAAAAGATCCTAAATGGGGGGCTGCCGGCTCATTATATAATTTAGGTGAGGATAAACGGTTAAATCACCGGCTGGAAATTATATCCGGTGTCTGTGAAGAAGAATGCCGGGCAATTATACAGGAATTTTTTCGAACCAAACGAAAACCTGTTGCAACAGATTAAAACATGGCGTAAGAAAATATGCTTGTTCAATTATGGCCAAACATTAATCTCCTCCCGTCAGGGGATGGGAAACGGACATTTTTAAAAGACCATCAAAATGAGAAATCTAATCATAAGGAGTAACCCGTGGCAAATATAGTAATCGTCGGTACACAGTGGGGTGATGAAGGAAAGGGCAAAATCGTTGATCTTCTGGCTGAATATGCAGACTACGTGGTAAGGTTTCAGGGCGGCAACAATGCCGGTCATACAATGGTGGTAAACGGTGAGCAGTTTATCAGTCACCTGGTGCCGTCCGGCATTTTACAGGGGAAAATCTGTTTTATCGGCAACGGGCTGGTGGTTGATCCGGAAGTCCTTGTGGAAGAAATTGATTATCTGACCGGCAAAGGGATTGCCGTGGGGCCGGAAAATCTGAAAATCAGTGAACGGGCACAGGTGATCATGCCCTATCACAAGATGATCGATAATGCCCGTGAGAAAATGAAGGGAGATAAAAAGATTGGCACAACCGGCCGCGGAATCGGACCGTGTTATGAGGATAAGGCCTGTCGAAGGGGATTCCGGTTTGTTGATCTGCTTGATGAGGCCGGTTTTAAGGAAAAGCTGGATACGGTCATTCCTGAGAAAAATTTTTATTTAAAGGAATTTCTTAATGATGAACCGGTTGATGCCGATGCCATATACAGTCAATATTCACAGCTGGCAAAACGGCTGGCCCCTTATGTGGCCAATATTTCTGTTGAACTGTATGACGCGGCCAGACAGGGCAGACAGATTCTTTTTGAAGGCGCCCAGGGAACCCACCTGGATATTGATCATGGAACATACCCGTTTGTCACATCTTCCAATACGGTATCCGGAAACGCCTGCTGCGGTTCCGGCATTGGGCCCAAAGAGATAACCGGTGTGACCGGCATTGTCAAAGCCTATACCACACGGGTGGGTGCGGGGCCGTTTCCCACCGAGCTGTCTGATGATATCGGCGATGCTATCCAGAAAAAAGGCGCGGAGTTCGGGGCCACCACTGGTAGAAAACGCCGATGTGGCTGGCTTGATCTGGTTATTCTCAGAAATTCCGTTCGGCTGAACGGTATTACCGGCCTTGTTATTACCAAACTGGATGTACTCGACGGTCTTGAATCGCTTAACATCTGCACCGGCTATGAATATAAAGGTAAACTGATAAAGGATTTCCCGGCCAGCCTGGATGTACTTGCCGAATGCCAACCTGTTTATGAAACCCATCCGGGATGGGCGGAAGACGTCACCGGCATACGGAATTTTGATGATCTTCCTGAAAATGCCATCAAATACCTCAGGCGCATAGAAGAACTGGCTGATGCACCCATCCATATTGTATCGGTAGGCCCTGGCAGGGATGAGACTATTGTCCTGAAAAATGAATTTGTGTGAGAGGCGGTTATCCGGTTTGCCTGTTGGCCAGTTGACCTGTTGGCTGGTTAATCCGTAAAAAATGAAAACATCCATATTTAACCGGCAAACAGACTAACCGGTTAACTGGCTAACATTTTTTATTACACCCGGAACCGGTTTTTTCATTGACAAATATCGGTTTGTAAATTAAAAAAAGCACCTGTTGTCGGGATGTGGCTCAGTCTGGTAGAGCACAGCGTTCGGGACGCTGGGGTCGGAGGTTCAAATCCTCTCATCCCGACCACCACTAATTTCTTTTCCTGCATTATTCATTTGATGAAATATATTCCATTACATCATTTCATTTTGGCATTAAATAGACGACATACGCCATAGATTTATAAAATAATAACACCCGAAGCAAACCTTTTCACACCGAAATATGACATTTTACTCCCCATTTATGTCATTTTATCGCTTTGTTTTTGCCTTCTTTGAACATTGATTATAATTGCATACAATATACAGTTAATATTTTAACTACATTAAGAACTGCGGGAGAAAATATGGCAGACAAATTTGATGTAATCATAATTGGTGCCGGTCCGAACGGGTTGGCGGCAGGTGCGTATCTGAGTAAAGCCGGGCAGAAAGTCCTGCTGCTGGAAAAAAGGCTTGAGGAAGGCGGTGGTCTGATGACCGAGCAGGTGACCATTCCGGAGTTTTACCACAACACCCATGCTATTTACATGATGATGGTGGATATGGCGCCGGTGTACCCGGACTTTCAGCTGGAGGAAAAATATGATGTGCATCATGTTTTTCCGGAACTGCAGGTTGCCATGCCGTTAAAAGACGGCCGGTCATTATGCATGTACCGGGATGTGGAAAAGACCTGTGCGTCCATTGCCCGGTTTTCACAAAAAGACGCGGCCAGTTACCGGGACATGCATGCCAAATTTGATGAGATGATGAAACATATCCTGGGACCCCAGACCTATGTGCCCCTTGATCCGGCCCCGCTTATGGCAGCCAAGGCACAGGCCACCGAACTGGGTCGGGAACTGACGGAGCTTGGCGAAAAAACGCCGGAAGAGATTGTATGCGAGCTGTATGAGCATGACATTGTCCGGACACTCATGCTATACATGGCCACCCACTGGGGGCTTGATTATTCCCAGTCCGGCGTCAGCTACATGGTTCCAGTATACTTGAACCGCATGGTTAACTACCGCCTGACCTGCGGCGGTTCCCACCGGGTATCCAATGCGCTTTACAAATCCATTTTCGAACATCAGGGACAGATCAGGCAGAGCGTGCGAATCAAGCGGATTATTGTGGAAAACGGTGAAGCCAAAGGTGTGGAACTTGAAAACGGCACTACGTACATGGCGGAAAAGGCGGTGGTGTCCACCATTGATCCGCACATGACATTTTTAAATTATGTGGGCAAAGAAAACCTGGACGAAGATTTTACCGCAATGATCGAAAATTACATGTGGGAGAAATGGAGCCTGGTGAACCTCCATCTGGCACTGGGTGAAGTACCAAATTTCAAGGCAGCCGAAGGAAATCCCGATGTCAACAATGCCTTTATTTATCTGCTGGGCTATGAAAGCATGCAGGAGCTCAAAGATCATTACGACACCATATACAGGGGCGAGTTACCGGACAAAGCGGCATTTAACTGCTGTTTTCCGAGCAATCATGATCCATACCAGGCACCGGCCGGAAGAGCCTCTGGCCTGATATCCGATCTGGCCTGTTTTGATTTAAAAGACGGCGGCAGCGAGAAGTGGATGGATCGACCGTTCCGTGAAGAATATGCCCAGAAGCAGCTTGCCACTTTGAAAGAATACACCACCAACATCAATGACGACACCCTGCTGCAGACATACATGACCACGCCCATGGATATTCAGAACAAGTATGCGAACATGATCAAGGGCGGGTACAAACAGGGGGCGTATCATCCGCTCCAGATGGGCTATCTTCGACCCAACCAGGATTGTTCCCATTACCGTACACCTGTAAAGAGCCTGTATGTGGGCGGTGCCAGTGTTGCGCCGGGCGGCATGATTATCTGGGGGCCGGGTTACAACTGTGCCAATGCCATTGCCGAAGACTATGGCATTGAAAAATGGTGGTCTGAGATGGAGATGGTGACAAACGCACGTGAAGAAGGTCATCTGTAAATTTTATTTAAAAACATAAGGAGGATATATCATGTTAATGAGATCAACAGGACTTGGAAAAACCGAATTGGTAGCGCATATTAAAGACTGTAAACCCCAGGGAGATCACCTTATTCTGTATGTGGATACATCAGAGCCGGTAAAATGGAAAATCAGGTGCACCCTGACTCTTAAAGATGTAAAAGTACTCATTCCGGTCTGTATGAAATTTTCCATCTTTGCTTTTATTGCAAATATTCCCAGATGGTTCAGGGATCCCAAGCATCCAGGCGATTTTTAACAGACTGTATTTCCAACGATATTGATGTGGGTTCAATTTGTAAGGGAGATATGAATGGCTGACAAGACATATGATGTGGTAATAGTTGGCGGTGGAAACAAGGCGCTTTTGATTGCGTTGTACCTGATTAAATACGGCGGCATGAGTGTGGGCATATTTGAAAGACGGCATGAGATCGGAGGCTGCCTGTGTACGGAAGAAATCGCTGTGCCCGGATTCCGCGGTAATCCCCATGCGAATATCATACTGCCGTGGTATTATCTGCCGATTCTGCGTGATTTTCCTGAATTCTGGGATTACGGCGCCCAGTGGGATCAGCATCTGTGCAGTGACGGATTTGTTTTCAGGGACAAGGGCAACTGCCTGGCCATATACAGTGACAAGCATGATCCCACCCAGGAAAAAACCATGAAGGAGATTGCCCGGTTTTCTGAAAAAGACGCGGAAACATGGCAAAATCTCTGGAAGCTTGAGCAGGATGAAACGTTCCAGAGAGTACTGATGGATACGCTTTTTAATCCGGGTGAGATGAGGATGACCGATGACATCATCAACCGGCAGATGGAAATATATCCCAGGCTGATCGAACTGGGTTTTGAGCCGGATGAACTGATTTTAAAGGCAAGTCACATGCGTGCCTGCAAAGAGTGGTTTGACAGCCCTGAACTGCAATCCTGTATTTTGCGGTTTGCCGTATCATCGGTTATTGACATTACCGAACCCGGCCAGGGCGGCCCCAGTCTTTTAGGAATGGCAATGACTCTGCCCACCATCGGTTTTAACCGGGGCGGCACCCATATGGTAGCCCATGCGGCCCACCAGCTTCTCACCCAGATGGGATGCCAGTTTCATATTAACAAACACGTTGACAAGGCAATTATTGAAAACGGCAGGGCCACCGGCATTCGTCTTTCCGACGGGACTGAAGTCAAGGCCAACAAGCTGGTGGTCAGTACGCTGCCGCCATGGCAGCTGTTGTTTGACCTGATTGGTGAAGAACATATTCCTGAAAAAATGGGCAGACGGGTCAGGCTTCTGGACAAGTCATTCGGCTGTCTGATGTGGTACAGTTTTGCCGTACACGAAGCACCGAAGTATATAGCCGAGGACTTTAACCCGGATATTCATGAGTGTCAGTGGCTGGGACTTCAGCCGGACCCGGACCCCGTCCATATTGCACGGGAATGCCTGTACGAAAAGATGCACAAGTTTCCGCCGCTTGAGGATTATGCGTCTACTGTGGGCTGCCACAGCCTGGTGGATCCGAGCTTTGCCCCTCCGGGTAAGCATGTGGTTCAGAACGAACAGCTCTGTCCGCCGGCATCCACATTTACGGAAAAAGAGTGGCTGGAAATCAAGGACAGGTATGCAGATGAGTTGATCTCCATCTGGAAGGACTATGCCCCCAACATGAACTGGGACAACGTGATCGGCATTGATACCAATACACCCTATGATGCCAACCGGATGTTGAATCTGGCACCAAACGGCACCATGGCGGGAATCGACCGTACACCCTGCCAGGTGGACGGTCTGCGTCCCACACCGGAACTGGCCAATCACCGAACGCCTATTGAAGGGCTGTATGCTACCGGTGGTTGCTGGCATGTAGGTTCCAACGCCGGTTCAAGCGAGTCGTATAACTGTTACAAAATTATAGCAAAGGATATGGGTCTTGACGGGCCATGGGACAGGGACGGCA
>JAUXDD010000114.1 GCA_030618465.1 Desulfobacteraceae bacterium | reverse complement strand
AATTAAACACAGAATCCTGAAAATGCCTGAGCGCCTTTACCCTGAGCGTTACCTCAAGTGACTGGTTCGCCGTTATCATCTCTTTTTCAAGTAGTTTTTTAAATCTCTATAATAATTTTCATGAACGCCAATCATAATTAATTCCATATCTGTCCCGACAAAGCGATATGAGAGTAAATATTGTGTGGTTTTAATCTTAAATTTATGAACATATATTCCACGGAGATCGCCTTTTTTTTCCGCCCCAACAGATGGATTTTCGGCAATTTTTAAAATCTGTTTGTCTAATGCCTTTTTTTCTTGTTTTGTAAACTTTTTAACTTTTCGTTCAAATGATCGGGATTGAAAGATTTTCATTTCGATTATCCGAATTTATACTCTGATGATTCACCTTGCTCAAGCTCTGCAAGACCTATGAGAATATCTTTAATCAAACCATAGGTTAAGTCTGGATTTTCTTCAGCGCACTTGCCAATTCGTGCCCAATATTCAATCTGTCCAGTTAAAGATCGTTTATCAATTTTGCTGAATATTTTTGCGTCCCGAACCAATTCGTCGGTAATTCTTACTGCTGTTGGCATTTTGTTACCTCCTTAAAATATCATTTTCACAACCTTATTATTAAAAGTTGCAAAATGCAACATATTATTGCAATATGGATCAAGTGGTATTGTTGCGAGGCGAACGGCGGCACTGAGAGATGCGAAGGGGAACACTGCCTTCGATAATGCAAATTAAACACGGACTATCGAAAAAGCGTGAGCGGCTATACCCTGAGCATTATCTCAAGTGCCTGGTTATACATTTCAATTCCTTAAAATATAATCAATTCCGAAATTCAATACCAAATTTACCAAGAAATTTTACTACTTTAGTATATGCTTCCGTGATACTCTCTGCCTTTATAGAATGAGTTTCAGGCATGTTACATATGAATGGATGAGGTGGCACAAATTTCATCTGAAGTGAAACAGGTTTTTTACCACCATCCTTAACTTTAAGTATGCTTGAATAATGGACCCAATCCCCGGCTCTCGGTACTACACCATAAATTTCCTCTTCCGATTCAAAAATAACTTTATATTTTGGCATTACTTATCATTAACTCCAGAAATGTTTGGTAATAATATCTATAGTCAGTATGGCTGTATAAGTTGTTTCATTTTATCGATGCGTCTCATGATAGTGCAGAACGTTTTAGTCAGGGACAGCCATGGCAATCAATGCGATCAATAAAGTAATCACAATTCAATTCTTAAACAATCTTCCAAAACGGCTCAACCCTGGCTGTTACATGCACTTAATGGTTACCCGGCTATTCAACATCTTTTGGCTCTGTAATTAGACGAATACCATCAATGATATGATTAATACGATTGTTGGTGAGCGAACCAATAAAATCTCCAAGATCACGTTTGTCGACAGTATATATTTGAGAAATGTTGACTACGCTTTGTTTGGGAAGATTAGCCTCTCCTTTTTCTAATAATACATTGCCTGGCGCTTCTGCACGCTTAATGTTAGATGTTAATACACACACGACAACTGTATTAATTCTGCTACGATTGAATACATTATTTTGAATAATTACATGTGGATGACGATAAGCTGGCCCTGATTTATCTGACTCTCCCAAATCAACCCAAAAGATATCACCTTGTCTTATTACCATTGATTTTTAACCATCCTTTTGTGTTTATTTCGCATTTTAGTATAAATTTTCTGTTCCTCTGGGTCTGGCATATCATCATAAGCGGAATTAATGGCATCAAGTAACTTTTGATTTTGGTGCTTTTGAATAAACTCTTTTGCAGCAAGAGAAAATAAGCGGCTCCTGGAAATATTTAAGACTTGCGCCATTTGATTTATTTGGCTGAAAAGAGTTTTATCTAAAGATACAGCGGTTTTTATATTTGGCATAATCATACCCTCCTTTATACCGAAAGTATAACTAATTGGTTTCGATATGTCAATACCATATTATCAACATTGAAAATAATGAAGAATTCAATAAAAGAGAAAGGGATAAGGCGGAACTGTGGGGCCTGGAAATTAATAGCTCAATGCATGTGTATAAGCTGTAAAGTAAATAACTGGTATACTTTCAAAAAAAAGCCGGCTTTCCAGGTCACACACAAGTGACTTGATATGTGTCTGAATAATTTAGAAGGCCATTATCAATTTATGGTTTAAAACTTTTTAATTGTAGTTCTTTTATCATTTTGAAATGCTTCACATTGCTGGAAACAAGAGGTAAATTATTTTCAACTGCAGTAGCAGCTATGATCGCGTCCCCAGCCCTGAGGCTTGATGCCAATGTATATTCTTCTACGTAAATAGACGCACGGTGACCAATATTTTCAGTTAATGGAAAGACAATAAATCCGAACATTGTTAAAAAATTTTTTACATATTTATGCTGTTTTTTATCTTTAGCACACTGAAGGAGTTCCATATAAGTTTGAACGGACAGGTAACGTTCCTCAGACTTTTCCATTAGCTTGGCAGCCTTTAAGTTTCCCCTCTGAGCCCAAATAAATATATCAGTATCAAATATCATCGTATCTGGATTTCCTTAAATCGTTCACTTCGTCTAAAACTGATTTTTTTGAATCTTGTGATGACATTCCAAAGAATGGATGATCAATCATTCCCATACGCTGTTTCTTAACTGCTGGGACTAAGACTCCTTTAACTTTACCCCGGTAAAGGACTGTAACTTTTTCGTTCCTGTCAAGGGCTTTAAGGACATCATTCATTTTATATCTTAAATCAACGATTGTTGCTTTCATTGGCCACCTCCTTTTCAATGTATATTGCGACTATACATAAAAGGCAAATCAATTTCAAGACTATTTTTTAAATTTTTACACATATCGACCAATCTCACCGATTGGGAAAGCCAAGAAAGCCTTGGAGAATGGGAGTTCTTCAAGGACGATTGATAAAATAAAAGCCCTGCCGGCTTTCCCAATTAGGTGAAGGGAAAATAGCGAAAATAGGGACACATGAATTATTTGAATAGTTGACATTCACGCATAGATAACATAAAGAAACAGGCGAATAAGGAATCCTGAAACAAAAAATATAAGAAACGAAAGGAGAACAGGATGCCCCGATACGCCAGGATGATAATACCTGAAGGAAAGGCATGTTATCATTTAATGCCCACAATTTTGTCTCAAGGCCAGTAAGGCCGCTCCTCAAAGGCGACAGCCCACCCCCTAATCCTCCCAGTAGCGCTCTTTTTTACGGATTTTGGAAAGTCCCAGCAGTTCGTTAAAATCATTAAAGGTAATCATTTTTTTTATTGCGTCCCGGGTTTCACCGGTTTCAATGATTTCCCTGAAGGTTTCCCGGAGGGCAAATGAAGCTGCATAAACACTGGAACATCCGTAACCGACCACATTAAATCCCAGGTCTTCAAACTGTTTTGCAGAAAGCATGGGAATTTTTCCACCTTCCAAATATACGGCAAATGTCGGACCGTTGATGTTGTTGTTGATCCGCCGCATATCTTCTATTGTACGGGGGGCTTCCACAAAAATCATGTCCGCACCGGCTTCCTGCATCATCACACCCCTTTCAACGGCATCGTCAATCCCGTGAACCGCGAGTGCATCGGTTCTTCCCATGATGACAAAATCAGGGTCATTCCGGGCGTCAAGGGCGGCTTTTATTTTTGCCAGCATCTCTTTCTTTGTGATTACGTCTTTTCCTTCCATGTGCCCGCACCGTTTGGGGAAAACCTGGTCCTCGATAAACAGTCCGGCCGCACCGGCTTTTTCAAAAGATTTAACGGTTCGTGCTACATTTGTCGTGTTGCCGTGTCCTGTGTCCGCATCAGCAAAAACGGGTATACTTACACAATCGCAGATTCGTGCCACATGTTCAACCATTTCAGTCACTGTCATGAGGCCCACATCAGGGCTGCCCAGAAGACTGGCGCTGACGCCGTATCCGCCCACACAGATGGATTTAAAACCGGCATCTTCGGCAATCCGTGCTGACAGCGCATCGTGGGTACACGGCATTTTCAAGATTTCCTTATCTTCAATCAGCTTCCTAAAATGGGCCGTATTTTTCAATTTGCCTCCTCTTTTTTTCGTAGTGTTTTTACGGTCACGCGATCCATGTGATGTTATACTTCGCAGGCCATAAGGGCAAGTTTTGTTTTAAAAATATTGCAAGGCTATTGCTGCTTTTATCAGGCTGGCCCGGCCGAATAAAAAGTCTGCGTGGGTCTGCGGTAAAATTTAATTTAACCGGCAAACTTCATTTTTATACAAATTTTTCTGCCGTATTTTTTAAGAATTGGTGTGCCGGCACCATGCCGGACCGCTTTTAATGCATTTTTTTTATCAAGCATCACGGTGCCGGCGAGCATGTGGACAGGTAGATGGTCGAAAGCTTCAGGTACCATGGGGGTGCTTGGGCCCAGCATAACGGTTTTGCCTCTGGGACCAACATTATTTAAAATTTCTTCCGTGGTGTTGTTTAAAATTGAAGTTGAAGAAAGTATCAGCACATCAGCCCAGGTTTTCAGTTTATTATAAAAGTCCTTTTTGTTGCCAATACCCCGTCCTGCATCAATAATTTCCAAGGGTATATTTTTCTTCTGGAAAAGCTTTACCAGCGGAGGGAAAAAACCGGTCATTGCCACTTTTGTACCCTGATCAATAGAAAAACGTTCAAACAGTGCCGTGTTTCCCCTGTCCTCAGGAAGGGAGAATGCATGATCATAATTCAACGCATTGATCAATGCGAGGGCGGCACTTCTTTTCACGGAATCGGACTGATTGATCCACTCAAGTAACTGAATAGCCGGTTTACCTTCAAAATCATAGTGGTCATCCATGATGGAACAGGAAATTTTTTTATCTGGCAATGTGTAAGCCACACCCATTCCGCCATCCTCCGTTATCACTGATGTGTAACCTAATCCTATGCACAGACATTCCACCATGACCTGATTTGCCTTGTGCGCAAACAGGTCAAAAAGTTTTTTGTTAAGCACCATACATTACCTTTTCAGTTCTCCTAATGCCATGCGCGCAATATCACTGAAAAAAATTAAAGGCAGCCCATGTTCCCCGGCCACTCCGGAAAGAGATTGAATACACATGGGGCAGAGACATACCAATGCCTGGGCACCATTATCTTTTGCGTCACGAATATTTTTTTCCTGATCCAATCGCGGGTCATCGTTTCCCAGCATGAGTTTGATTGAAGCGCAGCACAATGCCTTTTTCCGGTCATAGGTTCGTTCAATCCTTTTTACACCGGCAAGTTCAAATAGTTCGTCAACAAAATGTTCTTTTTCAGGGGTATGTCGCGAAGCACACGGTCGCTGGTAGGCAATTTTGATATTTAAAGGCTTAATACGATCTTTATTTGTTTTAAGAAATTCTACCAGGTATTCAGCAAGATGGATGGGCCTGAATGGAACATCTATTCCATATCCAGGTGCTATTTTGGCAAGCATGGCGTAACAGTCATCATGAAAGCATACAATTTCTTTTGCATTGGCCAGGGAAAGACGGTCAACCAGATCCCGGGCGTGTTTTTCCTGTATACTCGTTGCACCGTTATGACTGAACAGCAGCCAGCAGAAATAGGGTTTGCCGCCTATCCTTGGCAGATCATATATATCCCCCTGGATCAGGTGCGGATCTGTTTTTTCAAACACACAGGTGGTCATTACCCTGTTTGCCCGGGGAGATGGTTTTAACTCACCGGTAAACGTATACCTGGCCTCGGTCGTTTCCGCATCTTCTTTTGAAATGAATGTCCGGTATTTTTCCTGGAGACCTGCCATCAAATCAAAGGGGTTGGCATCATTGTGGCATATTTCATTGCAGGCATAACAGGTAATGCATTTTTCGAGGGCAGGGGTTTTTTCACCATTTATCATGGCTTTTATCCAGTCAATCGCCTGGTGGGTATCCACGTCCATCCACTGGCATTCAACCAGACAATCACCGCACAGATCGCACAGATCGGGTTTAAACATAGATGTTGATCTTCTCCGAGAGTGTTGCCAGGATCTATTTCAGGCCGTTAATGAGCTTGCACGCTAATTTCTTCCACAGCAGCTTCCGGGCCCTGCACATCCTGCTGCTTGCCCCGGTGCAGAACCACAGCACGCCGTATCTCCAGGCCCGGGCATCTTGAACTTTGACGGACCGGACATGGACGAATGTGCTGAAAACAGCTTTTTCAGGTTTTCACTGCCACAGGACTGGCATTCAGGACGGTCGTCAGATCCTTTAACAAGGATTTCACTGGTTTTTTCACAGTCAAGGCATACATAATCAAATAACGGCATTGGATTTCTCCTTTTTATCTAATGATAATCATGGGTTCCCATGACTACCGTAATGCCGGTTTTGCTTTCAAGCATTTTTGCCATTTCTTCCGCACTTGAATAGGGACAGTCCGGTTTTGCATTGGCCAGGCAGGAACTTAAATAAATCGCATCAGGTTTGATTTCCGATAATTTCATTGCCATTCCCATATTCGGAACCAGGGTCCGTCCAGGACATTCACATTTTACAAATAAAATGACGGATGACGCTTCATCAAACTTTCCTTCACCCAGCGCCGCGGCCTTAAGGCACCGCCACTCGCCCGGACATCCATAACCGCTGTCCATATAAGCACCGCATCCGACAACTGCAACGTTCTTCATGTTTTTCTCCTTGTATGATTATTAAGTAAAATCGATACCATCAAAATTCAACAACATGTCCCACTGTGTTTGGAATTATTTTATCTCCAAATGTATTCACAAGTGCTGCGGTGGCATTAAAACCGGTACAGTGGCCCACGATCATCCTTTCAATGCCAAAATCATTCAGGCAGCCGAATATTTTTTTTAACTTGTTTTCATCCGCATACATCAAATGAAGACCACCGATAATCGCGTAAATTTTTTTGTTTCCGGTCAATTGGGTGACATGGTTCAATGTATTTATAATCCCCCGATGGGCACATCCCAGGACAACAACGGTGCCACTTTCTGTTTCCATTATGAGTGCCCTGTCATCTATAATGAAATCCTGCTTTTCACTGCCTTCTTCACCAGTGAAAAACATGGCTTCCACTTCTTCGAAATCGGTTTCCATAGGTATCTCACCGGTGGTTGTAATACCGGGATATATTTCTACGGGGTTTTTTTCAAGCTTTAATTTGATCCCGCCCTTCTCGAGAATTTTTCTGTCGTTATGGATACCGATATTAAAATAATTCCCGCTGATGCCTGCCCGCTTTTGATCAAAAACAGCGGGGTGGGCAATCAATGTGAACTTATTGTTGCACCCGAGAATATTCAATAATCCTCCTGCGTGATCAAAATGGCCATGGCTTAATACCACCGTATCCACTTCACCAAGGTCAACCCCAAGGGCTTTTGCATTGCCGAGGATGGCCATTCCCCGCCCGGTATCAAACAGGATTTTTCTATCTCCTGTATCAACAAAAAAAGCAAGACCATGCTCCGCTATCAATGGTGCCAATCCGGCTGCGACCGTATTTTCAACAAGTGTTGTCAGTTTAATTTTATTCATGGCTCAATTTCCATTCAGGTTTTATTTCCTTATCATCATACCCGATTTTCATTTTGGAATAATCTTCAGGTACAGTCAACCTTACAGGCAGTTCGCAAGTACCACACAGTTCCTGATAATTTCCCCTTATGAAGGAAAAATCAGCATTCTCAAGAAAAAATTTCAGGACATCAATTTTTGCTTCAATCACTGATTTTTCATTTTCAGAACAGGTATTGCCAAAATAACTGCTCAACAGTCTTTCATATTCTTTTTTTGCTCCTGTCTGGATGCAGTGATTTTTTAAAAAAAGATGAATTTCCATCTCTTTTTACCAGTATCTGTCCCCATGGATGTTATTGCAATTTTCATTATTCATTTCTCCATTATGCCAGGGATGTACCATCACCACCCCCACCGCCACAAACCTGGTCATCGTCGATAATGGGCAGTTTCCCTGATATGAGATCTTCAACCACCGGCCCGATATCAGGGCGTTCCGCGTCATGGTAGACATCAATACCCACCTGCCGGAATCCCATCAACGGTCGCATGCCTATACCCCCGACGATCAGGGAATTTACCCTGTGTTCGGCAAGGAGGTTGACCGGCACCATGCATCCGCCCTGGGCATGCTCCTGGTTTTGTAAAGTCGAGACGTTTTTAATTTCTCCATTTTCAACATCAATAAATGTAAACACATCACAATGGCCAAAATGGCCTGACCGTGTACCGGCAAGCCCGCCCTGTCCGTTTGACGGTACGGCTATTCTTCCGTTTTCCATAATACTTTATTCTCCTTGTTTTTGTATAAATCTATGATTCCGATATTGTTCATCGTAGTGGAACCCGGAGACGGTTGGTTCTGTTACAATGAGCAGCACTGTAGTGCTGCCCATGGAGGCGATAACAGGACATCCGACTCCGGGTGTCCATCTGGTTAATATTCATTTTTTCTGCCGGCTTCTTTACCTCCTGCCTCATAAGGGAAACCAGTTCTTCATTAAACATCTTCTCCCTTATTCTGCAAGTACTTTAATCTGATGAAACAGATAAATAAATTATTTCTTCAATTCCGACATCTCTCCAACGATAAGCCTGCCCTTTGAATAGGTTCCCACTTGCAACACTGATAATCATCAGGGGGTGTCTCCTTTTTGAACGGCCGACCGGTTTGTAATATTCAATATATTGTCCAGGTACTGAAGAAGGGCTTCCGCATGCTGTTTTTCAGGCCTGACGGGCAGTTGCATGAGGAGCCCAAGACCTTCACTGGCTTCATGGAAGTCTTCAGCAGAAAGGGAACTGATGGCAGTACAATTGATCATGGGATTAACGGTGACCATTTTCCATGCAAATTCAAGCCCGGTCATATCAGGCAGGGTCTCATCCGTGATGACCAGGGCATAAGTTTTATCTGAGATCATAGAGAGTGCCCCATGGCCGGACTCAACCCGGTCGCTGGAAATATGTTTGTCTTCCAGTACGCTTTCAAGATCATGGAATGTGTTGTTGTCAGCGCCTACAAGTAGTACTTGAATCATCTATCCCCCCTGCTGTATTCACGATGGTTTTTATTGTAATCGTTTCAATGCATCCTCATTACTATTCAGGTGCTTTTTCCAGTTCCGCTATTCTCATGTTAAGTGTATCCAGGGTATTTTTCATTAAATCTGCCTGTTCTTTCAACATACCAAGCGCTTCTCTCGTATTGACCGGATATGTTTCGGGGCCGGCAAACTGGTTCATGGTAAATCTCCTGCCGGCACCACGCCCCATACCCGTGGTATTCCCGCCTCTGAAACCGCGACCGGTCCCCATACCCCTGCCCATGCCAAACGCGTTAACAAATTGGGACCTGTACTCAGCATTTTCAGGATTGCACATTCCTCTTCCCCCGCCTGTCATTGGTCCGCCCCCCCTGGGGCCGCTTCCGTCATATCCCGGCATGATAACACCCTCCT
>JAUXDD010000209.1 GCA_030618465.1 Desulfobacteraceae bacterium | reverse complement strand
CCTTTTTCCGAAACCATCGCTTCCAGTTTGTTTTCATCGCTTTGAACCATATATTTCCTGAATGCCTCGTTCTCCTTCAGGCCGATGGCTTTTCGTGCCTCTTCTTCCGGGACTACGGTAAGCCCCTTTATAAGGATGGAAGAAACGCGGGTTTGAATACCTTCACTTATATTCAAATGAACATCTACTTCTGTTTTATCATTATTCCATTTAATATCCGGCGCAACGACAACATCATTGTATCCATGGGTTACATAATAAGATGTTATGGCTTGTATATCTTCATCAAGTATATCAAGCACATAAATACCTGAATGAAATATCCCTGGAGGCCTTGTGAGCATCTGTTTTTCTATCGTGGCTTTTTCATAAGCCTGGTTGCCTGATATCTGTATATTCCTGACAACTGTGCGGGGACCTTCCGCTATCACAAATGTCAGTTTGCGAATCGGCAATCCTTCTTCTTCTGCATTTTCTTCATTAAGGGTTATCACAGCGTCATGATAGCCTTTTGAGTGGTAATATTCTTTTAATCTGTTAATGCTTCTTCTGAGATTCACATTGCGCTTGTTTCCCTTTTCAAAAAAAATCAGATGCTTTTTTAATACCATATTCCAGAAATAGATTTTCCAGAATTCCATATTATCTTCAAACGCAACATAATAATCGGGTCCTTCATTAATACTGATCTCAACAGAAACCATATGGTTCTGATAATCCTTCTCAACGGTGTAATCAATTTCTACATCAACAAATCCTTTCCAGCGATAATAACGAATCAGGTCCTGGATATCTTTTTTTAAAATATACTCTTCAAACCGGCCCCCCATTCCGGGAACAAGTGACAATTGCCATGTTGTCATTTGCAGTTTCAGCCGGGTATCTGAAATCGCTTTGTTATTTAAAATTTTCAATTCATCCAGATAAAAACACGGCCCTTTCTCAATTTCAACATACACCTTATAATTCCCATCACCAGGGTCTTCTTCAGCGGTTAGCAATACTTCTGGATCGGAAAAGCCTTCCCTGTGATATAATTCCCGGATAAGGCCACTCTGTTCTGGCAGTGCATCTGGATTGAACACATCTCCCGGATAAATAGTCATGGCATTGAAAATTTCCCGTTCAAAAAGAGGATACTTTCCTGAAAATTTAATATCCTTGATATATCGTGCGGGCGTCAAATAAATTTGAAGTGTTATTCCGTCATCTCCCTCTATGGAATCTATATGAATATTGCTGAATTTACTGGAGAGTTTCAACGATGATATGGAATGCTGGATGCCGTCGGTACTGAACAGATCCCCTTCCTGAACAAACAGAATGTTACGGGCAAGTTGAGCCAGTTTGTCCCTTTTTGAAGAGGTATCGTCAACATGGATTACAATTTTTGATATATGTTGAACAGGATCTGACGCTGTATACGTTTGATTCACTTTTTCTGTTTCATTACAGAAAACAGGACCATGCAAAACGAATAACAGAATACATATAAACGGCAACCATATGTGAACTTTTTTTCTGTTTAGCATAGATTATTTAGTATGGATGAATGTTCGAATCCGTATTACCTGAATTCCAGTCTGAATAACAGCTCTCCGCCATGGGAGCCGTCGCTCCCCTGGAATCCCTCTGCCAGTATATGCTCGAAAAGTTTATATTCGGCAATAGCCTTCTGGACGATATCACTTCCATCTGATTCCACTGCATATTTCATAGTCATTCGCCGGGACAGTTCTTTCCCTATCGTCACCTTGATGGTATCAGATAATTCGGAATCCTCCGGCGCTATTGTTTCCATCGCCAGTATATCAAGTCCTGTCGATTTTTTTATATCGTCCCCGAATGTTGATACAGCAAACTCGGCAAGCATCTGCGTGGTAGACATATTACTCGCGCTTTCGCCTTCGATCAGTTCTTCATATGTTTTTCCTACAGCAAGAAGAGACAGGATATCACTGTCCTCTAAGTTCGGTTCAGAAGTGACAATAATTTGCAATTGATCCGGGGTCCCTGATATTTCTAAAGTTATCAACCATTCCCGAATTTGTGTTTCGCTGATTATCTCTATTGAAGGCTCATTTTTGTATGGATTAATAAAATCAATCACCCCTTTTTTGATTTCAAATATTTTCTTTTGAAAATAAATTTCACCGGACATCACTTCTGCACGCCCGGAGATGACAGGCTGTTGCATATCCCCGGTAATACGCAGATCCGGATGTATTTCCATTTCAGCCATGTTGTTTTCCACAAAAAAAGGATTTCTGCGTTTAATTGAAATATCCAGTCCCATATTACTTAAAAATTCCGGTAACTCGGATTTTTCAGCGGAAAACGCAATTTCCCTCCTTCTCTGGCCAACCAGTTTAATCAGGCTGAGTTCCACATCCTTGTAATACATTCCATCAAGAATGACGATATCCCCCTGGATGAGTGACTTTTTTGCATTGCCGACAACCTTTATTTCGCTGTTCACCATCATGTCCATCATTTCAGGAATCTGGATCGGAAGAACCGTTGTATTCAACGCCACGTTTATTTTTGTTGGACGGAAATGATCCATGCTCATTTCACCGGAAATATGAAAACTACCTCTATCAATCTTTCCGTCAATGGTTTTTATTTCAATTTTTTCAGGTGAAACCGCCACATGGCCGTTTAAGCCTTTCAACTGCTGGGAACTGTTGGGCAACGTACATTCCACACTTTTAAACAAAATATCCCCTTGAATGGCAGGAGCGGATGCAGAACCGGATACGCCGGCAGAAAACTCCACGGCACCATGGATATCAGCGGGTTCATCCACAAATGCCTGAATAACATCAAGGGGAATGTCTCCCTTGATGCCTATTGCCATTTCACCGTTTAAATCCGCATTGCCGTTAATTTCCAGGAATCCTGTATTAAATAAGGATAATCGCGCACCAGAAAACGACATGTGTTTATTTTTTAATGTGGCCTGGATATTTTCTCCAAAAATCAGTTCCTTTTCCTGCAGAAAGATTTTAAGATACTGAATATCAACAGCGGCCTGAATGTTCCGAATTGCACTGACATTACCCGCGGCTTCAATTTTTCCGGTCACCGTGCCATTCAGGTCTTTATTACCCGCCAGGTTCAAACAGGGTGCAAGATCCGTGTCTTTAAAAACAACTGCTGCTGAAAATGCTTTTTTCTTTAAATCAAAAAAACCCTCTATATTAAATCCGGGATTCCCGGATATCTTTGCCAGATAATTTTCCAGTTCAACATGTATCTGAACATCCGGAAAGGGTTTCCCGATCATATGCAGTTCACGCGCTTCGATATCACCGTGGATTTCAGGGTTATCAAATCCCCCTTTCCCGGAAATATTAAGACTGATTTTTCCCTGAACATCTATTTCAGATTCACTAATACCATCAATCATATTCAATGAGATGCCCGGGGATGTTATTGCAATCTCATATGTTTTGTCTAAAGATACCCATCCTGTTGCTTCAATTATTTCTTCCTGATCCACGGCAATCTGCAACGGATTCAGCCATATTTTTCCTTCTTTTATTTCAGAAACAAGGTTTACCTCTGAAATTTTCTGAACGCCAAGATCAATGTCACGGCCATTGATATGAATATTGCCGGTGGGGCTTTTAAGGCTCCCACTCAACGCTGCATCAATGTCAAACCGTCCTTTTAGTTCATTATTCATCCGGCTGACGAAGTTTTCCAGATCTATTGATTCCCCGTCAATTTCAAGCTGAAATTCAGGATTATTTTTCAATGACATTTGCCCGAGTTCGAATAAAGCAGCATGACCTTTCACAGCCAGAACAGACTTCCTGTTTTGCAGTCTTGCTTCATCAACATGCACAATACCGTTCTGCAGCCGTATATCCATCAGAATGTCACCTGCCTGGACACCGGCCAAAGAAACATTTTTCCCGTTGAGATTCATGTGGGCGTTTAATTGATTTATATCGCCGGCGGCGGATAATTGTCCGCTGACCGATCCAAATGTTTCCCCAATGCCCAGGGCTTCTCCGGGAACCGAAAGATCCGGAGCATCCAGGTCGAGTGTGACGGATATGTCATGGGAAAAAAGATTGTAAAGCCCGCTTGCCTGAACAAGAATATTCCCGATATTTGCCCCAAGTGTTTTGATTTCTAATGTACCCGATTTAATCGCCACTTCCGAGTTTAATGCAAGATCAATTGCTTTTGCTGCCTGCCCGGCAGCAACATTTTCCGCAATAACTTTTAAAAACAGTCCGGCAGACATGTCTTTCAGTAAAACTCCCTGCCCACTGATCCGGAGCTCAGTCCGGGCACTGCCCTTTAACAGGCTTGCATTTTCCAATAACTCATCAAGTTTTATATCATTCAATTCCAAATCAAGATCATACGAAATCTTATTAAGGTCCCTGTCGGAGGAGAAAAAACCTTTTGCAAATGCGTCTCTTAAATCAGCTTCACCTTTTATGCTCAGGTCTCCGGATGCCATCTTCATCAAAAAAAGATTCAGTTCAACAAGACGATTATTCAAATGTATTTCCATATCTGTCTTCTCAATGTTAAAGTCGGAAACGATCCCCCCCCCATATGTCAACCCGCACGTCACATCGGGATTTTCCATCTTTCCCGCTGCTTTCAGGGTTGTGTGAATTCTGCCGGAATATCCGGGCGTTAATTGAAAACATTTTTTTACATCAGCCAGGTCTGCATCCAGTTCAACATTCAGATCAACAACCGGATGGTTCAACAGTTCTGAAATGGTACCGGAAAGAGTTATTTCTGTAGAATCGGTAACCGCTTTTATAAGGACTATATCAAGTATGCCGCTGTCAAAATTAGATTTGGCAGTCAAATTCACAGGAGATGGATTTATTGCTGAAAGAAAAAAATCGGCGCCAACAATATTAAATTCAAGGTTTCCTGTCTGTTTTTTAAGATTTGCCCCACCATCAAGGTCTACCCGGGAAATGTGGAATTTCAGGTCACTGGACGCTATTTCACAATCAATCGTTCCATTAATGATTTTTAGTGCCCGGATAACAGGATTTAAAGGGAAACCAGCACCTTCTTCATTTGTTTCTTCAATTGTATCTCCGGCTTTTTCCGTACCCGGACGAACAAACGCAGTGGCGAGATTCAGATTCCCGTTTTTATCAACGTTTATCTTTACACCGGGATTTTCCAGGATCAATGCAGCCACTGTCAGGTCCCCTGAAAAAAACCTCAGCCACCCCATATTCAGATATATACGGTCAATTTGAGCGAGCGATTCCCTGTCCGGATCTATGAGCCGAATGTTTTTTAGTTCTATTTCACCCTTTAGAAGGGAAAAATCTAATTTTTCAAAAACTATTTCACCGGGAATTCTGTCATTAACCAGACCCAGCAGCGTTTGCTGCACATAACCGGTTTTCAGCATGAGGATACTGCTCACAACCAGTATAATAATACCGGCAATGAGAATTCCTATACCGGCAAATATTTTTTTAAGGATTCTATTCATTTATATTTCTTCTGGTATACCTGTATATATTACAGCGAATAAGCCACTGCGCAGCTATCCCACTGTGATTTAATCCTTATCGCATAAATTGTGATTTTTTAAAAGAGTTTGGATTACATTAAACGGTGCACCTTCTCTGAC
>JAUXDD010000108.1 GCA_030618465.1 Desulfobacteraceae bacterium | reverse complement strand
TTTCCAGGCTTGTTTACAGCTCCTGTCTCATATACATAACGGCGATACCGCCTGAACCGCTCATCTGCATCAAGCTCTCCAAATTCCATCAGACCGAAATCAAGAGAAAGAAAGTCGTTTTCATTTCCGGTCTGCGCGTGGTATCCGAGAGAGCACCACCTGTTATGTCCCCAACAACCCCAATCTGTTGAAATTATTAATTTTTTTCGCAAAGCCTTGTTTTTGGTAATTTTGTTGTAATTTCAACAGCATACACCCAATTTCCATAAACAACAAAAACAATTGAAGACATAATATTCATTGTTTGAAACACCAAAGCGAATTTGGTCAATCGCTAAATTTTGTTTAAAGACTGTCCAACCAGGCAAGTGTTTCCGTTTTATTTTCCCAATCAACCAGTTCATCTATTTTTGTGTCTTGAGAAATAGATGTTTGCATATATTCAATGAATTGTTTTTGTACTTTTCGTTTGTTTTTTAAATCCAGATGTAAATAAACCTTAGTGGATTCTATGCTCGCATGTCCAAGACGATTTTTAATATCCGGAAGAGACATACCTTGAGCAAGCATATTTACGGCGCAGGAATGCCGAAAGCTATGAACCGGATTAATATTTTTCATGCGTTTAGCACTCAAAGCCCTATAAAGATATTTTTTACATAAGAGGTAAACCCCTTTTCTGGTCAACCCTTTTTTGTGTTTATTAATAAACAACCGCTCTTTATATAAAGATTTGGGGGTAGGACGATAATCGGCAATATAGCGTTTTATTAAATCCGATGTTCTTTTTTCAAGTTCAATCAAACGATATTTATTACCTTTGCCAAGAATACCCAGTGTTTTTTTACCGGAGTTAAAGTAATCTAACTTAAGCATTGCAAGTTCACTGGCCCTGACACCTGAGTCTGATAATAAATGTAGAATGGTATAGTCTCTAAAACCATTCATTTTTTTTAAATCAACTACTTTATATGTCATTAATATTTCTTCAATATACAAAAATCCTACAATTTTACTTTGCGTACGTTTTTGCGGAATGTTATTTATTCTTTCAGCAAGGTACATGTGTTCAGGATAAAACAGGCGTATCATTTTAGCAAAAGATTTGAGCACAGCCAATCGTTGATTACGGGTTCTCGCAGTATTGCTACGTTCTGACTCAAGATAGTCCAAAAAATCTAAAATCAAATCAATAGAAATATGATTTATTGTAAGAGAGTTGACCTTTATTTTGTAGTTGTTTGCAGCAAACCGGATAAAAAGAGTAAATGTTTCACGATAAGATTTTATGGTTTGTTTACTACTGCCTTTTATCCTGCAAAGATAATGATCAAAGAATTTATGGATAGAGATAGAAAGTTTCATGTTTCATCGTGCTGGTTTTTTACAAAATCTACCAGTCCTGGTCTTTGTTTGGCATCTATCATTTTTAAATATTCAACAGTATGTTCATATTTTTCATGTCCCATATATGCGGCAAGAACTGGTAATGCATGCTGAGCCGACACTCCTCTTTGTCTTATATTTTTCAGTGTATTTATCGCAAAAGAATGTCTCAAACAATGGGGAGTTGGGTTGCCAAAGGTAATATTACCAATGATCTGCCTTGAATGATCAATATCAATATCTTTGACAGCTTTATTAAAGGCTACGCGAAAAGAGCTCTCACTTATTTTTCTATTACTTATACCTGATAGCAGATACGGATTATGATCTTCTACTATTATAGATTTTCGAATTTTTAAATAATTTTTCATTTCTATTGCCACAGGTACTGGCATCGGAATCAGGCGATCTTTTCTAAACTTTGTTTTTTCAATATACAACGAACTCTCTTCTGATCGATAGTGTTTGTGCTGCAATTTCAATGGTTCAGATATTCTCATGCCACAACGGGATAGTAAAAGAAGCGCCATATATCTTGAATAATCTAATAAATATTGTTCGGGATTTTTTCGCAACCGTCCACAGACAGCTGATAACAACCGGTCTGTTTCTTCGGGCGAAAATATATAAGGTATAAATTGATTCTCTTGTAGTTTTGGAATATCACGCAAAGGGTTTTCTTTATAGATCCTTATTCGCACCAAATATTGAAAAAAAGTACGTATGGCTGAAATTATTACGTTGACTGTTCCGGCTTCCATTTTTAAATTAGTTCTCATATTTAAAAAAAAGGCTGGTGTCAGGATTTCTTTTTTTGTTTTTTTTGTTTTAAGATATTGGTCAAAAACTTTAAGATTAGACAAACTCCCCCTATATGCGTAACCAAGATTTTTGCGATAAATTAAATATTCTTGTAGTTGTGGAGCCAGAAAACTTTTAAATTTATTCATCAAAAAGTACCTCCCGCATTAACTTAATATTAATACTAAGATATTTTTTTGTCGTCTCAATAGTATCATGCCCCATCATTTCGGCAATTTCATATGTTGTCACTCCGGATTCAAGAAGATTCTGAGCATATGTGTGCCTTAGCCAATACGCAGATGAATCAAGACCAGCTTTATGCATAAGTTCTTTTATGACAGTACCTATATTTTTCGATACGAGTGGTCTATGTGGGAATACAAAATTCAAAAAAAGTGTGCGACACTTGCTATTAGGTCTTGCTTCGATAACATATGCAGTTAAGCTTTTTACTACACATTCCGGTAAAGGTAATTTAACAGGATTATCACCTTTCCGGCCATTGATATTTATTTCACCCTCACTGAAGAAGATATCATCCAAAGTTAACTGGCTTATTTCCTTGGGACGAAGCCCCAGAGCATAAGCCAACTGGAAGGCAGCGTAAGCCCTAAGGCCAGGTGGAGAGGAATAATCCATAATATCGAATATTTTTTGTATTTCATTCTCCCTTAAAAATTTAGGGGGTTTGGATTTTGCAAACACTGGCGCACCAACAACAAGAGGAGCAAGATTTCTTTTTAATATTCCACATTCATAATATAAGTAGTTTAAAAATCCTTTCAGACAAGTACGGTGAATTTTGCAGGATTCAGGAGCAAGACCGAGATTAAATTCAGTTAAGAATTCATCGACTTGCTCTATCTTTAAATATGTAAGCGTAATGTTTGACTTTTTCAGGTAATCATTAAATTTTGTAATTATTTTGCGGATTCTTTTGTCCTGTGCATGTTTAGTCCTTTTTGCGTAAACCAAATAATCTTCATATCTATCTGGTAAACGGACAACCGGTTTAATTATTGGAAATAAAATTTTTTTATTTTTATAAAGATACCGGGATAGTTCTTTTATGATCCAATAATATTTATTTTGCTTAATCTTTTTATATTTTTTGTAGTCCTGTAATATCTCCCATGTAAAAACATTATAAAACTCAATTTTTCTTTGGCTTATAAATTCTAAAAATTCTATCAGTCTTCCCGCATAATTTTTTAGAGTTCTTTGGCAAAGACCACTTTGTTTTTTCCACTGTAAATAATCTTTAATTGCCACAATCAGGTGACTATTTAATGTAACGTTGTCATCTGTCAAAATAGTTCTCCTTTATCAACTTTTCAAAGATGATTATTTATTGAGTCACGGTATTTTTTTACCCTTCTTTACCAATAGTTTGACACAGACTGTTAAGCATATCTTGATTAATACGATGCAGAGCGATCGGTTTTTCCGGTAGCTCCAGCACCTGAAAAAAAACACCATCAGAAGCAATCAGGTCTTTATAAATAAGGCCATCCCGAGCTTTCACATAATCATTTTTCTGCATTTGAAGCTGATTACAAGTTGATTTTTGACCATAATACGAAATTCCGTTTTTATCTGAAGCGAGAGTAAGAAACATGTACAGCGACAATTCGTCCCGAGTTAATGTTTTTAAAAAACCATCTAATAAAAACCGGTGTGGGATAAAACTAAAACGGCCACCAGGACATCGGATTCGGTCAGATCTAAGTATCCGTTTTTCCATTATAGCTACCTCCATTATTTTTTGACTCATGATATCACAAAAAATCGGCCCTGTGCCCGAGTCCATCTTTGCAATTATTCATAACACTCTTGAATCACATGGAATAAAACTTTTGCCGCGTCCATCTTTGCAATTTCCGGAATAAGCCAAAACCATCCTTCAAGATCAACTTTAAGGGGTTTTCTCGCGTCCATCTTTGCAATAATGTTCGTTATAGGCCTATCTGGTTCGCTATTTTTGCGGTGATTTCGAACTTTCTGTAGCATTCTGTTTCTCTGTGTTTTTTTAGGGTTTTTACGACGATAATTTTTCCAGTAGTCAGGATTTGCGTTGAGCCATTTCTGGTTACTCAAATTTTTAATTTCTTTGTATTCAGGGTCCCTTTGAATTTTTTCCTTTTGCCACAATGCTTTTCTTTTTCTCTGGCATTCTGGTTTTGAGCAATATTGTTGTAATTTATTGCGAGGAATAAAGAAAACACTACACCACAGACACGGTATTGAATCCATAGTAGTCCCTTCATATCTATTTGAATTATGAAAATAAATTAGATGAAGGAATTATATGATTTAAAAATTTAAAATGAATTAAAAAAAGAAAAAAGAATTACATGGAGGAGGAATTAGATATAAGAATTAAAGACAAAATTAATTGGAGACATAACACCTGTAATCATCAGGACGGTCAACAATCCCTGCCCGAACCGGATTTAAATCTATACTATCTAGTGTCTATCCAGAAATGGCTATTTTGTCCAATTTCTGGATGGACAATATCTAATTTCAAAATAGTATTCTGTTTTTTGAGGTTTTCTGATATTGTGTATGAAATCTAATCTTTTTCGTTGGGATAAAGAGGAACATTGAATCTGAATATCAGGAGCTTATTATGGCACGAATAAAAATAAAATTTCCGGATAAATTTGTTTATTCTACAAAAATGACGGTCCGTTTTGGAGATCTTGCCGGCGGGGTACATCTTGGCAATCACATTCTAGTTTCATATTTAAATGAAGCCATGTTCGGCCTGTTACGAGAAAACGGATTCCCGAAAATAAAGGTTGAAGGCAGAGCCATGATTGTTGCCGATATTGCGGTCGTTTATAAGTCAGAATCATTCCACATGGATGTGTTACGGATTGATATTGCGGTGGGTGAGTTTCACAAATACGGATGCGAGCTGTTGTTCAATATCACCAATGAAAATACAGGTAAAAAAACTGCTGAAGCCAAAATGGGTATGGTTTTCTTTGATTATGAGACCAAAAAACTGAGCCGTGTTCCAGCTAAATTCAAAGCTATTTTTGGATAGGCCGTGGAGCTGTTTATTCGCTGGTCATAATAAACAGGGGCTGCATTTCAAAACTTTTATACAATGGCCTCAAACGATCCGTATCGTAATATTTTTCAACATTCACATTTTTCTTTGAACTAGTAACGACACCAACAGGCACATCGTCATACCGGCCGTTTTTCAACACGACCAGTCTTCCGTGAATGCCTTTCAGGATAAGGTCCAGCGCCAGATTCCCATAGGCCGTGGGAACAATGGAGTCAATGGCGTCAGGGTCACCACCGCGCACCAGGTAGCCCAGTTTCTGATTAATTGTATTAACAGCAATGCCGTTATTATAACGTGGGGAGAGTTCTTTTAATTTTGCAGAAACGAGATCACCAATACCGCCCAGTTTCGCGTGGCCGAATGCATCTTTTGTCTGCTCCTTAAACACCATCTCCCCGCCTTCAAACATGGCACCTTCAGACACCAGGACCACGGAATAATTACTTGGATTTTTTTTACGGTCTTCAATCAGCAATTCGGTAAACCTGCCGATATCAAATTTGTATTCAGGAATGACACATCGATTGGCTGCACCTGCCATTGTTGGAAGCATGGCTGTAAATCCGGCGTAACGCCCGAAAACTTCCAGAACCATGATTCTTTCATGGGAACCGGCTGATGTTCTCAGGCTGTTGGTCATCATTATTGTCCGGGTGACACAGGTGCTGAAGCCAATGCAGTAATCGGTGCCGGGCACATCATTATCCATGGTTTTTGGAATAGCGATAACCTTGAGTCCCTCCTGATACAGGGTAACGCCATAGCTTAACGTATCATCACCCCCTATAGGAATGAGATAGTCAATGCCGAGAAAATCCATGTTTTTTACGACTTCGGGTGTCAGATCATTTATTTCGTCTTTGTATTTACTCTTGAGATGCCTTGGGACGCTATTTTTGGGAACACGGCTGGGAAGCGTTCTGGATGTGTGCAGGAATGTTCCCCCGGTTCTTCCGGCCCTGCTTACAATTTCCTCGGTAAGCACCTGAAAATTATTTTTATTATCCGCTTTTTTATCCCGCTTGATATCGATTGCCCCGGCCCATCCCCTGCGAATACCAATAACCTGGAACCCTTCCCGAAGTGCCCTGATAGTAACAGCACGGATAGCAGGATTCAGGCCAGGAACATCACCACCGCCGGTAAGGATACCGATAACACCTTTTTTCTTTTTAACATGTGCCATAACATCACCTCCAAATATAAAATTACTTCCGTATAACACATTATATGGATATTTTTTACGACACCATCATTTTTTAACCGGACAACTGCTTTTAATCTGCGTTTCAAAATCATTGATTCTAACCCTGGTCAGGCGAATCAGGCAAGCATACTGTGCCAGGGAATATAATTTCGTGCCTTTCTTAATACATGAATTTGAATATTCACATTCTGCATCCCTGAATGTTTCCCACGTACTCTGTGCTTTCTTCAGGAGTTCAGGCTTTAACTGGGCTTTCAGCAACTTCATATATATTACATTCATTTCATCTTCAATTTTTTTATAATCATCTGCAACATCCTGATCCGTATCAAGCACTTCAACGAAAGGAGATTTCTTTTCTCCTTCCTTAACTATCTGATTTTCATCTGCTGCAACAGATGACAGGAAAAAAGTTAACAAAAACAGCACTGTCACAATATAATTTCTCATTGATAAAACCTCCGTGAGTATAATTTTTAATGGTATATCCGATACTCTTTGAATTATGTCAACAGGGTAATGCACCGTGTTCATATAGAATATTTATGCCAATACAGAAAAGAACAATTCCGCCAATGATCTCCGCATATTTACTTAACGTTGAAGAAGCGCTGAATCTGGTTCCAATATACAGCCCGATAACCGTAAACAGTAACGACACGATTCCAATAACAACTGCCGGGAAAATAATGGAAACGTTAAGCACTGAAATACTAAAGCCAACTGCAAGGGCATCAATACTGGTAGCCACAGAAAGCATTATCAGGGACATTGCTTTTGTGGGATCTTTTTTCAGGAATTCATCTTCTTTATGATCCTGGAAAGCATCTATCAGCATTTTACCGCCAACAAACACCAGCAATATAAACGCTATCCAGTGATCAAAGCTGTCCACAAAAGAACGTACCCTCATTCCCAGTATCCACCCCACAATCGGCATAAATCCCTGAAAAAATCCAAAATGCCATGACAAACGGAAGGTCTGGCGAAGGCTTACTTTCTTTAAACTGATACCCACGGCAATAGAAACGGCAAACGCATCCATTGCTAAAGCTACGGAAATTGCGAATATATTAAAAATATGCATAAATTTAAAAATAAAAAATCAATGGCCTCTCATTGTGATAAGGAGTCACTGAATATGTTGCTGAACTGCAGCAAGTATTTTCTCCTTTTTAGGAAACCTCAGAAATCCCTTCTTTGCAACAAGTATATCATCAACCCACACTGTAAATTCACCGAATTTTCCTCCGGAATCAACTTCAGCTTCAATTCCGGATTTAAGCTTCATAAATTCCGCCACACGGACGGCATGCAAACGATTGCGAAGTCATACTTTACAATAACGAATTACTACTTTTTTCATTGGAACCCCCTTTTAACGGTCATTATACTGATAAAATAGCCATAGATGTAAGTTCATAACTGCTTCTTGAAAAAATCGTTAAATACAATTTTTACATTCAATGAAAAAACAAGCCCTGCAATGATAAAAATCAGTGCGCCCACAGGTGCACAATTCCGGTTCTATAACGAATGTTTTGCCTGGTTTCCCGCACAGGGCGCTCGCTTCGTACAAAAGCTTCGATGAATCCCAATAAGTTATCCCAATATTTTTTGCCCGATCATTCCAACAAGAAAACCAAAATTTACTCCAAGTGCAGGAAACCAGCTTTCCTGCACTTTGGACATTGGTGCGATATCCTGAAATATTAAATAAAGTATTCCACCACTGGAAAACAGCATCAACGATGCTGTAAGTTGCGGCATATCGCTCAACAAAAAATATCCTATAATGGCGGCGAAGACTCCTGAAAAACTCAGAGATAATAAGATAAGCAGGCATTTCCTTGAAGTATATCCACTGTTGCGTAAATCCCGGTATGAATTGAATGACTCCGGCAAGTTTTGAAGGCCAATAAAGATTGCCAGTAACAGGCCTAAATTATTGTCGGTAGCGAATACTGCGCCTAATGCGATAGCTTCCGGAACAAAATCCATCAACATTGCCAATAGTTGAGAAATTGTTCCGCCTTTTTTCTCTATGTATCTATCTAAAAAGAAAAAAACAATTGATCCTGTTAAGAATAGTGTTGCCATTGGTATAAGAGGCAATATGCTCATGCCTTCCGGAACCAGAACGAATGCAACAGCAGCAGTTATTATTCCTCCGCCAAATGCAATTGATGTATGAATAATTTCTTCTTTTACAAGTCCATCCTGGAAATATCTCTCAAAATATTTAGAAAGAAGTCCTCCCAAAAAAACGGTAACTCCTGCAAAAGATGAGTATAATATTATTTTAAATAAATCTTCCATTTATGCTCCTTTATCAAATGTTTAAACATAAAAAGTAAGCTTCTTCAACTTTTTTAAATATGCCAGTCCAGGTAAAAGAATTAATTTTATCCTGAATTGGCGACAAATCAATTTGCGGACACCTGGATGCGGCATAAACCTGTTGCTCAATTGCATTTTTCAGATTTTGTTCAAATGAATTCTCATCTTCCCGGTATGGCTGATCCGTAAAGCGCAAACGTGGCGTTCTGACCAGGGTTATAAAATCTGTATCAGAATTGCCAAGTAATTCCTTGGTTCCCGGAAGATCAGTGGCAACAATTCGGCAACCGCTGGCCAGGCCTTCTAAAATAACAAGGGGTAAACCCTCATAAAAAGAAGGCAATACCAGAACATGAGAATGTCTCATTATTTTAGCTAAACTCTTTTGGGGAAGTGCGCCGTGAACACAAACTCTTCCCCCCAATTCCTTTGCCAGCATAAGGCAATACTCTTTTTCTTCTCCGCTACCACTGCCCAAAAGATGTAACTGCCATGCAGGAGAGCTGACTGATTGCAAGGCACGCAAAAACCAGGGCACACCTTTGGCGTTACTCAGTTTTCCTGCATACACCAGTTGCACAGGATCAGGAGTTGGTTTTGTGTTTAAATAAAACAGGCTGTCGTTATAACCGGCGCCGATAATAATGATTTTTTCAGGGGCAAGATTGTACAGGCGGACAATTTCATTCTTTTGTGCTTCACTTAAAGCCATTACAACGTCAATTTTCCGGCAGCCGGTTAAAACCCTTTTTTGAAGGTGGGGACAATTCTGGAATTGTCGTAAATCAGAGCCATGACAGGAAGTTACCATCGGAATTTCAGGAAAAAGCTGGCGAGCCAGAGAGCTCATAATCCATAGATGATGGCTGTGAATTATATCCGGTTTAAACTTGCGAACAGCATTTTGAAGTATCTCGGAAAAAGCATTTTCATACTCGTACAAATCTTCTTCGGAAAGATCACAAAATCTGCTGCTTTCATAAGGCATTACATCACTCATACCGGGAATATGATAGTAAACGTCAGCTTTATAAAAATTCACAAACATGTATTTGTCTTGTTCAATGCAGTCTGTGTCATCGCAACAAGCCGAATGAACACCCGCAACCAGATAATTGTCATAGCCACAAGCTTTTGCTTCCCGGATCATGGCCTGCACATATATACCGCTACCGGTTGAATCCGGCCTCTGACTGAGTAAGTGAAGAATTTTCAAATTATCCATCATTCTGTTGTTGATAGC
>JAUXDD010000159.1 GCA_030618465.1 Desulfobacteraceae bacterium | reverse complement strand
CGTTCACCATATGGCACCCCATTTGTTCGTATTTGATCTTAAAATTACACATGTACACATGTGTTTAACAGATATTATCCATGTCTGTCAAAGACAGTTGCAAAATGTGAAAAAAGTAGGGTAGATATTTGGTCACCGGGGCATTTATATTCTCAAAAAATTACAGGGGGATTGCCGGAAGAGACAATGATTTACCTTAACAATAAGCAGCGTATGAAAAAAACATAGAACAGGTGCGTCTTGAATCTGGAAATTTTTCCTGTTTTTTTCCTTTTTTCATCTGTTTTTCTATATACACTTACATTTTTTATTTCAAGGCAAAAATTGATGTATGGCACTACAACCCGAATATACATGTGCTTGCCGGAGGGTTTAAAAAATCCAACGGGTAAAAAATATCCTGTAATAGTATTCATTTGACAAGGAACTGTTATCCAAAATATAAGATAAGTACTGAAACAAAAGGGAGGAGTTGACATCTAAATGAAAAAGGAGGGGTTTACGGTATTTTCTACGATAAATTAGGCAGTTGCTGATTAATATTTTAAAAAAAGCCAAGGCGATACACAAGGTTTGGACTATATATTGTATGTGGTTCAACTTTGTGCACCAATATATTAATAGCGATATATTTTTATTTTAATTTGCTTGACATTTTTAACCTTTAGGTTAAATTTATGATTATAACCGAACTCAATACAGGGCCTGGGGCAGCCCTGTATGCTGTTGTAAAAAAGGATGTCTGTTCTGTTAAAGAATTCATATCAAAGCTTAATCGTATTGATAGTGCTCAATTGCTTGCGGTGTTTCAGTTAATTCTTCAAAAGGGTGACCCGTGCAACGAACAAAAGTTTCGGTATCTTGGTGACCAGATATATGAAATAAAAACTAATAGCGGCATCAGAATATTGTGTTTCAAAGGGAACCATCAGTTAAAAAATTCTATCATTCTTACACACGGACTAAGAAAAACAAAAAATAAAATTTTGCAAAGAGAAAAAGCAAAGAGCTTGAAGTTGTATAAGGAATTTATTGGTGGCAACATCAATATAATTGATTAGGTGGTGAAATAAGGGGAGGGCGCCTGCCATGAAAACAAAAGAATGGTTTAACAACTTAATGGAGAAGTTTGAAGACGATTTTGACTTTCGTCTTGAAACTATTATATTAAATCTTACCGAATCTGTTTGCATAGAAATGAAGGACAAAAATATTAACAGAACACAATTGTCTGACTTGCTTGATGTTTCGCCGGCGGCGATAACGAAAATCCTGAATGGAACGAATAACTTCACATTAAAAACACTTTTATCCATAGCAGATGCACTGGACATGGAATTCAATCCTGAGTTCAAGAAAAAATATGCCGGGGCCGGGATAATAACAACCCCCTCACTTAAAAATGACGATGTGGCAGCACAGCAAGAGGATAACATTATTGAGGTTAATTTTAAAAATATAAATACATCTGCTGCGGGCACCAATGGTGCGCCTTTTTCAGCGGCAGGCTAATTTATTGAGGTACTAAAATGAATATAAGCAAAGATAATAAAAAATTAATTTCAGATGAAATAAAATATGTCTTAAAAAAAATGGAAGAAAGCGATGTCGCAACAGATAAACTATACTTTTTCAGCGCTATATATGGAATAGTTCATAGAATATTTAATTTTAAATATGATTTAGACCTTCTATTTACCCATCATGTTTTAAAAATAACCTATGATATTTTTTTACAAAAAATTAAAGCGGTTCAAAGCGGCGAGACACCGGTGATGATTGATGACCGCCATTTTAACAGACTTGCCGTTCTGGTGAAAGAATTTTTGGATAATATCACAAATGACAAGAGCACAATTGATACGCTAAAAAAATTCATTGAACTTGGATACACACTGCAGGGCAATGGGTTTTACCTGTTACAAAAAGGGATAATTACAATAGATTAAGAATTATTATTGAGGATATTAAATACAAAAAAAGCGAGTTCTTATCTTTCAAGGGAGACTTCTCTATAATGATGAAATTTTTAAATTCAGGGGATGCAAGTCCATTTATACACTAAAGACGCTGGTGAGGTCAACTAAGTATCTTTTGATATAATGGGAGCGTTGTCTTTAGTAAGAAATATCAATAGGAAACTTATCGCTCATGGCTCGTAAAAAATTATTTCCCCGTCGACATCTTATCTGTGGTCTTCTGTTGTTTGGCGGATTGTTAATCCTTTTTTTTCTTCTTCCCTGGGGTATCCGAACGGGTATCAATTATTATTTGGCGAAGAAGGTGACGCAAGAATTAGAGTTGGATTACTTGAGTCTGAATTTCGTGACGGGGGAAGCAAAGATTTCCTCGGCTCAGACACCCCATTTCAATATCGAGC
Source organism: Desulfobacteraceae bacterium (assembly GCA_030618465.1). Taxonomy (GTDB): domain Bacteria; phylum Desulfobacterota; class Desulfobacteria; order Desulfobacterales; family SURF-7; genus JAUXDD01. The sequence goes on along the minus strand of JAUXDD010000159.1, from coordinate 4,896 downwards.
ATCAGCACATCAATTGGGAGTGGGCGCCCTTATTGAGGAAAGTGGTTCGGATTTCCGATTTCAATTTAAAAGGGATCACCCTCATTGTTCAGCACGAGAAGGATGGGACTTTGAGGATGGGGGGCATTCACCATCACCTCATTAAAGAATCATTGCTTCTCCCTCTGCTGGGGGCTGTGGAAAAGATCTTGCCCCTTAAGATCGAAGTGGAGCAGATTAATATCGAAGATGTCAAAATGGAATACACACGGGACGATTTTTATGCGCGGGTCAATTTGGGGCATTTGGTTCTGAAGCCGAACCATTACTCACCGGAGAAAATTCTTTCCATCGCTTTAACGGAAAATAAGGAACATATTCTTAGCTTGACGGGACATCTCTCCATCGATTCCTGCCAGATTCTGTTGCCGCCTTCCAAAGATGGGAATTTTAACAAAAGCAAGTTGCATCATAAATTAAAAGGATTGGAGGTCGATTTCTCAGGCCCTATTTTGATCCGCGACCTCGTTGTTTCGATAACGTCTAATAAAGATGACAGTGAAGACGACGGCAAACCGGTATGGGAGATTCAAGTGGCCGATCTTCAGATTTTCAGCCAGTCGACGGTGGGCCTAAAAGGGGAAGGATTTCGGTCTCCCCTGGATGTCACCTTTCATCCATTTGAAATTCAATTAAGTGATTTTAAAACGGTGTCCAGTACCCAACCGATGTCCTTGGCCGTCAAAACAAAAATGGATAAAAAATCCCAGGTATCGTTGTCTGCCCGCGGGTTCCCTATGATAAGGCCGATTTCACTGAAGGGGAAAACCAAGATAAAACAATTTTCGCTTCCACCTTTTAGTGCGTTGGCGGAACGGATCGTAGGATATCAAGTTGAATCCGGTTGTCTTAACCTCGATACCTCATTTGATATTAAGAAAGGAATGTTAACTTCAGAGAATACGGTACTTCTGGAAAAGATAAGGATGGGCAGTGTTGAAGAGGGAGAACTAGATCCCTTGTCTGATCACATTGGCATACCGGTGGAAACGGGGATTGCCTTACTCAAAGATAAAAATGGAAATATTCACCTCAATGTTCCTCTGCAGGCTGATTTAAGAGATAAGCATTTACAGCTTGGATCTGCCATCGGAAAAGTGGTGGCCCAAGGGATCCAGCAAAGTATCCTTAAAACCGTGGGTGTTGTCTTTTCTCCGTTTAAAATGGCAACTCAAATCCGGTTTGATCCTATCGAATTTGAACCCAAAACCGCCCGTCTTGTTTCAACATCAGAATCTTATTTAAAGGAATTGGGAAACCTTATGAATGAAAAACCGGGGCTTGACTTGCGTGTGTGTGGTGTGGGGACCCCAGCGGATTTAGGGAAACGTCAAGGGAAAGGAAATGACGTGCCGAAAAGTGAGCTTCAAGATTTAAGTGAAACTGATAAGAACACCGTTTTAAGTTTGGCTCAAGAGAGATCCGAAAAGGTCAAAACCTTTTTAGGAACCAATTTCAACCTCCCCTCAAACCGCTTTTTCTCATGCTCTCCTGAATGGGATGGCGATCCAAAATCCCCGCCTCGCGTCGAACTCCATTTTTAATAAAGAGGTTGTGTTAACTCCCCATTACCTTATTATGTTTAAATGAAAGAAAAAGCTGCCGTATTTGAAGAAACATACAGAAAGTATCTGAAGCAGGTCGCGGATCTGGATCATGGTGTTCTGGTTGAAAAGCTGGGGGTACAGATTGTTGACAATGAGATTGAGGTTCTATTTTTCAATAAAAAATACAGGGTCTCCACAGAGGGAATTACCGATTTTTCCGGAAAAAAACCATTGCTGAAATTAAGCATTGCTCTTTGCCGATACCTTATCATGGCGCCTGAGAAAAAGCCCGAAGGAAAAGAGTGGTGCTCTTTCAGGGATTTTAAGGATGCGGGCCCTTTAACCGTTTTTTTTACAAATGAGGTTGAACAATTAATAGCCGGTAACTTTTCCGGAAGCGTCAGGGAGCTTGAAAATGCCTGTAAAGAGCTGGGCGGGTATACATCTGGTATGGATCTTTCCTATGATTTTTCCATGGAATTTTTTTCGTTGCCAAAACTTCCGCTTCTTCTTCTGTTTAATGATGCTGATGATGAATTTCCCGCCCACTGTTCGGTTCTTTTTCAAAAAAGTGCGGACAAATATCTTGATGCGGAAAGTCTTGCCATTGTTGGGTCTCTGTTTGCCGACTATTTGACAGGAAAGTAATATCAATTCCTATTCGCCACAAAGACACGCAGAATTGTTATATTTTCTATTTGCCCTTGTCGAGCCATGGCTGAATTTCAAGATTCGGATCAGGCGGACAATAATTTGCAGGGTTCTTTTCCGTAGATTGAATTCCATACCTCACCCCGGGGATAAAACAGGGAGTGAGGCTGAATCATCTTAATAAATATATGAAATTGATCAACTAATACATGCCCTGGGAATACCGGCTTGGCCTGTCTTCATAGCTGACATAAACTTTACCGTCTGCCTTTCTCCTGTATATCCGGTTCATCTTGCTTTCCATGTATTCTTTTTGCTGTGCAATGGACGGGTCATATGTTTTTATGTATTGCCAGCTTTTATCTTCATTGGATTCAATTTTTTCTTGATTGTCTGAATCATTCATGGAAATTTTCTCTGACATAAAAGCCTCCCTGCTGTTCTGTAAAATTTATAAATCGGTATTCATATTAAAGTGATTAAATCGGGATGGCAAGTGTTTTTTGTAAGCAGGTCTGTGAGAGCATATTTTTACAGGCCAAACGACCATCCGACAACCCTGAAAAATCTTGTAAAACATTTATAAACATGTAACTTCATATGGTGCAGATCTTTATTTGGTAATCAGCATTCAGAAATGGGGGAGGAAACATATGGAAATGCAGGAATGGGACTCGGGGAAACTCTTCAAGGTGTCGGGAAGTTACTGGCAATCGTGTACGATTCATGCAGGAGCAAAACTGGATGTTTTTACTGTCATCGGCAATGAATGTTTCACAAGTGAGGAAGTTGCCCGGAAGATTAACAGTGATAAGCGTGGAATGGCACTTCTTTTAAATGCTCTGGCTGCCATGGGACTTCTTTTGAAAAGTGAAGACGGTTATTCAAACACATCATTCAGCAACACATTTTTAAATGCATCGTCATCGAAGTATCTGGGTCATATTATCAAGCACCATCGCAATTTGATTACTTTATGGTCGCAATTGGATACGGCAGTGCAGTCCGGCAGACCGGTCAGATCAAAAGTGTCCCACGGGGATGAAGAAGAGAGAGAAAACTTTTTAATGGGCATGTTTAATCTTGCCATGGGTATTGCACCCGGACTGTCAAAAATAATTGACCTGTCCGATCGACGGCATTTACTTGATCTGGGAGGCGGCCCCGGCACCTATGCCGTTCATTTCTGCAAAGAGAATCCTGCTTTGAAAGCATCCGTTTTTGACCTGGGAACCACCCGGCCATTTGCAGAAAAAACAGTTGAAACCTTCAGTCTTTCCGACAGAATAGCATTTATAGAGGGTGATTATCTGAATGACGACATTCCGGGTGGTTTTGATGTGGCATGGCTTTCCTATATTCTTCACGGCGAGGGGCCGGATGACTGTCGTCAAATTATCAGGAAAACCGTATCCGCCCTTCAACCAGGCGGCCTGATCATGATCCATGAGTTTATATTAAACAATACAATGGACGGCCCGCTGCTTCCCGCGTTGTTTTCACTGAATATGCTGGTGGGCACGGATAACGGGCAGGCATATTCCGAAAAACAGCTTGCTGAAATGCTGGAAAATGAAGGGGTAAAAGATATCAGGCGGCTTGATTTCACAGGTCCGTCTGAATCCGGTATAATCACCGGAACCGTATGATGCTCCCGTAATAAACAGGTATTGATTCGACAATTGGATATGCCCGGTCCCTGTTAAAATTATAATAGCCCAAAATTTAATTATCAAATATTTCCAATACATTTAAAGGATGCTCAGCCAGCACCATTGCACCATTTTCCCTCAATTCCTTTTCGTCCCGGAATCCCCACAGTGCACCCACCGGAAACATGCCGGCAGAAACAGCCGTCTTCATGTCAACAGCTGTATCTCCCAGATAAATGAAATCTGATGGATCCATCGCTAACTGTTCAGCAATCTCAAGTGCACCTGCCGAATTCGGTTTTTTGGGAATTCCTTCCCGCTGTCCAAAGACCGCTTCAAAATTCCAGTCTGAAAAGAACTGGCCAACATTTTTTATTGTCAGGTTATGGGGCTTATTTGACAGGATCGCCATTTTAATATCTTTTTCTGTCAGACGGGTAAGCATCCCGGGAATTCCGTCATAAAGGAATGCCTTTTTTCCGCATTTTTTATTGTACAGACTTAAAAACGAATCCAGACAATACTGAATTGTTTTTTCGTCTCTATTCTCATCAGGAAGTACCCGCTGAATAAGCATGGCTGCACCATCGCCCACAAAATATCGGTATGAATTCAAGCTGTGCGTTGGAAATCCTTTTTCAGAAAGTATCTGGTTTGAAACACTTGCCAGATCATCAAGGGTATTAATCAATGTCCCGTCAAGATCAAAAATAATTGCTTTGTATGACATAGGTAAACGCCTTTAAATGCAGGTGTCGATTAAATAATGAATATTATGATTTATAATATAAGGCGAAACAGATGACAATAGTTATGTCCATATTAGTTGATGAACTCGTAAAAAGTCCGATTTCCCCACCCCCGGCGGGAGGGGATTAAGGGGCGGGGGATATAATAGACTGAAAGTCCATCTTATTCACCCTCACCCCAACCCTCAATACTGTTGACTTAAGAAAAAAGTTCATTTGAATTGTGTTTTTTCATTTTAATGAAAGCCGTTAAATCCC
>JAUXDD010000068.1 GCA_030618465.1 Desulfobacteraceae bacterium | reverse complement strand
AAAGAAGGCTTTAAAGTTGACGTTTATAAAGAAAAAAAAGATATTTTCGAAGTTGGTTCTTTAAAATCAAAACATTTGGTGAGTTTACTTTTACAAAGAAAACGCGAACTCAGTGGTCTCTCGCTTTCTCAAGTAGCCAATCGATTGGGGGTGTCCTCAAGGAATACTTATGCTCGATATGAGCGGGGAAAGTCCGTTCCATCAATCGAAAAACTCAACGATCTTCTCCGTGCTGTTTGCCCGAATTCCGATATCGTGATTGGAGAAAGTACTATTTCCTAACAAAATCTTTGAGGTAACGCTTAACACTGAGTCATTTTGAAGAGCATTCATTTTTAACATTTTATCATTAACTGGATGCTCTGGTTCATTATCCGGCGTTCCTCAAGATTGGCGTTATTTCTCCCCAGCCTTTTTCATACGTTTGCTCAATGCCTGCTGGGAAATCCCGAGAATTCTGGCGGCTATGGTCTGGTTGCTGTTTGACCGCTTGAGTGCTTCTTCCACGAGCATCCGGGTTGCCTGCTTGAGGGTCGGGAGTCTTTCAAATGATGAAAAGGTACCGTCCCCGATTTGCATATGTTCCTCAGGAAAACTTTCCTCCTGTTCTTTTGATATGTGGGATTTGAATGCTCCCAGTGAAAGAATGCCGGATTTGTGACGGCTTAAGGCATCAAATACCATGGCCTGCAGTTCCCGTATATTTCCAGGGAAATAGTATGTTTCAAGCAGTGTGATCAACTCTTTTGGAACCATTGGTTTTTTCTTGTTTAGCTCTTTTGTAGCATGTTCAAGGAAGTATTCCACCAAAAGGGGAATGTCACCCATGCGATCGCGCAATGGAGGATTGTGAATATGGTGGGTCCGGAGTCTGAAATTCAGGTCTTTTCTGAATCTTCCTTCTTTCTGGAGGGTAAACAGATCTTCATTGGTGGCGGCTATAATCCGGGCATCCGTGGTTTTTACCGTATCCTGGCCAATGGGCAGAAATTCACCCTCCTGGAGGAGACGGAGCAACTTGACCTGGGAGGCATTATTCAGGTCCCCGATTTCGTCTAAAAACAGGGTGCCGCCGGAAGCCTGCTCGATTAATCCCGCACGGGCCCGGTCTGCCCCGGTAAAGGCACCTTTTATGTGGCCGAACAGGGTATCAGAAAACACATTGTCGTCAAGGCCGGCAACATTCACATTTACCAGGTTCCCTTTCACATTGCTCAGGGAATGGATCGCCCGTGCAATCAGTTCCTTGCCCACGCCTGTTTCACCGGTAATCAACACAGCCTGGGACGTGGGGGCGATGGATTCAATGTATTGAAACATGGACAGCATTTTTTTGTTGTTCGTAATAATTTCATGAAATGCTTCGGGATTTTCAAGTTTCTTTGTGAGGATATGCTCTTTTAATGCCAGGTTTTCTCTTTTCAAATCTCTGTATTCCAGCGCCCGGGTGATCGTTGTGATCAACCGGTCCTCTTCCACCGGCTTGACCACATAGTCAAACGCCCCGGTTCGCATACAGTTGACTGCCGTCCCTACGTCAATAACGCCGGTGACGATGATAACAGGAATTTCCGGGTACTCCCCGGTGATTTCCGAAAGCATGTCTTCTCCGCCGATGTGGGGCATGTTCAGATCCATCAGGATTACTTCCACCTGATTTTTAGAAAGGATGTCCATCACATCGCGGCTGTCATTGCAGGTGAGTATATTATTAAACCCCGCCAGACGCAACGTGGTGTCAATTGCCAGAAGAATGCCTTCTTCATCGTCAACTACAAGAAACGGATGTGCAGGATGCGGACTGGTGTTCATGGTGTCTCCTCAGATGTTTCAGTGTTATGGGTATTGCCCGGCAGAGAAATTCTGACAGTTGTCCCTTTCCCCGGTTTTGAAAAAAATTCCATTGTTCCCTTGTGATCCTGGATAATTCCGTCTGAAATAGATAGGCCCAGGCCGGTTCCGCCGGAGTCACGCTTGGTTGTAAAAAACGGATCCTTGATTCTCTGAAGCACTTCATGGGGCATGCCAACCCCATGATCAAGTACCTCAATAATAAAAAGATCTTTTTCCCTGTTGTATGCGGTACTGACATGAATCGCCTTTTTGCTGTCCTGGAGTGCATGGCAGGCATTGACAAGCAGATTAATGACCACCTGCTCAATCCGCTGTGTGTTTCCTTTGAATTTCGGGATATCAGGTGCATATCTAACAGAAAAAATGTCTGTTGATTTTTTGAGCAGGTTGTTCACAAGGCCCACAGCTTTTTTGACAATATTGTTAATATCAACCATATCAACCATTTCAGGCGGATTTTGCCGTGCAAAATTCTTGAGGTCTTCCATGATATTCTTTATCCGTTTGGCGCCGTCAACAATGTCTGACAAAAGCGCCGGTACCCGCTCACGGATCTGGTCATAACTCAGACTGCCCACGTGCAGATCATTGTCTTTTTGACTGTGCTTCTCAAGGACCGGCAGGACAGAGTCCCATACTTTCTGCAGGATCGGAGCATTGAGCATGACCGATGTGATAGGGTTGTTTATTTCATGGGCAACACCGGATACCAGTGTGCCAAGGGATGCCATTTTGGCGGCCTGGAAAAGCTGTTCCTGACGCAGTTGTGCCTGCTCCCGTGCCTTTCTTTTTTCCGTGATGTCTCTGGCTGAAATAAGCATGCCTTCCGGGGCATTCTCTTCTACTATCAATGATGAAGATATCTCAACAGGTGTGGATTTACCTGATTTGCCGATGAATTCTCCTTCATAAAAATAGAAATCATTGTCACTGTCAATGCTTTTTGTCTGGATAAAATCTGCTATGTTCATCCCCAGGACAGCCTTTTTACTGTATCCGCTCAGTTCAATACCGGCCTTGTTGATGTATGTAATACGGCCGTTCAGATCCATTGAGATAATAATATCCCTCAGTGTTTCGGCCAGGGACCGGTAATGGGCCTCGCTCTGTCTCAATGCTTTTTCTGCACGTTTGCGTTCTGCCAGTTCATTATTCAACTGGTTGTTGAGTTCATGGATGGAGGCGGTCATGTTATAGGACCGGAGCATGGTTGTGATCGTGTTGATCAGCACCTGGGCTGTCATATCCGGTTTATACTTGTAATCGTTAATCTCGTATTTTGAAATTACTTCATTTTCGGGGGCATGCGCAGGTTGCCCGGTGCGGAGGACGATCTGTATGAGTTTGTTTTTCAGTTTTTCACGGATATATCGTACAACATCAAGACCGGCCGTATCCGTGTCCATGACAACATCCAGCAGGATAGCGGCCATGTCTTTATGCTCGCTCACAAGGCGCATGGCCTCTTCCCCGGAATAGGCGCTGAAAAGTTTCAGCCCCCTGCCATTATAAGAAAAGTTCGCCAGCATCAGGTGTGTGATATTCTGGATGTCTTTATCGTCATCAGCAATAATGACTTTCCAGGGAGGCGGATTCAGGTCATCGGAAATATCACCTGGATGCCTGGAAGCGTCGTCGTTTTTTTGAATGTTTTTACCTCTATTCACAGGAGCACCATATTAATTGACTATTTAAAATACCTGTCAACCAGCTTTTCAGCCAGTCCTGTATATTTATCCACGGAAAGTGCTTTCATCCTCTCTTTGTAATCTTCCGGCACTTTTTCAAGGCTGTCAATCAGGTCGTCAAGCGCTTTTCGTGTAATTTTTTTACCGCGGGTAAGGGCTTTGAGCTTCTCATACGGATTTTCTTCCTCAAAGGCCCGCATCACTGTCTGCACCGGCTCGGCAAGCAGTTCCAGGTTGTCGTCAATATCCTTATCAATCGCATCACGATTCAGATCGATTCTGGACAATCCCTTCAGCGTGTTTTGAAATCCTATCAAAATGTATCCGAACAAGGCACCAAGGTTTCGTAATACCGTGCTGTCTGTGAGGTCTCTCTGGAAACGGGAGTTTAACAGCTTTACGGCAAGGTGCTCCATCATGGAAATGGCAATACCCATATTGCCTTCGCCGTTTTCAAAATCTATGGGATTAACCTTGTGGGGCATGGTGGAGGAACCCACTTCACCTTCTTTGAGTTTCTGTTTGAAATATCCGATGGAAATATATCCCCACATATCCCTGTTCAGATCGATAATGATCGAAGCTGCTCGTATCATTGAATGCAGCAGGCTGGAGATATAGCTGTAGGGATTAATTTGGGTGGTGTAGAGCAGCGGCGTCACTTCCAGATAGTCGGATATAAATTTTTTTCCGGCCTCGATCCAGTCGATTTCAGGAAAAACAAAGCTGTGTGCGTTGTAATTGCCGGTAGCGCCGTTTATTTTTGCCTGAATGTCGGCATTTTCTATGCTTTTCAGTTCTGTTTTCAGTCGCCAGGCAAAATTTATGAATTCCTTTCCCACAGTGGTAGGGGTGGCCGGCTGGCCATGGGTTCGGGACATCATGGGAACGGACTTGTAATTTTTGCCAAGGGATTCAATTTTTTCCAGAACATCGGTCATGTGTTTCATGACAATGGCTTTTCCCTTTTTGAGCATCAGGGCGTAAGATGTATTGTTGATATCTTCTGACGTGCATGAAAAGTGAATCCATTCCTTTACCGAATCCAGTCCGTTTGCTTCAAGCTGCTCTTTGATATAATATTCTACTGCTTTCACATCATGGTTGGTTGTCCGCTCAATTGCTTTAATTCTTAATGCTGCCTCACTGTCAAACTCATCGGCAATGGTATTGATTTTTTGTATATCCGAGTCATTTATTTCAGAAAGCTTCAGGTCATTTACCAGAAAAGCGAGCCATTGAATTTCAACAAAAACCCTGTGTTTTATAAGGCCATATTCTGAAAATACATCTCTTAATTCTTCTGTGAGCCGGCTGTATCTGCCGTCCAGTACAGAAAGCGCTTTTATATTCTCCATGTTTCACCTGCTTGTTTTTTGATTTGTAGTTATTAGTGTATCATTTTAGGCGGTTATTTGCCATAAACATTTGCATATCTGTTTATGTATTTTGTTGGGTATAAATAAATATCTATTATGTGTCAACTTATTATACCCACACCCCTGGAATGATCGTATGGCAAAATTTACACTGGTTCCCCTCTATATGATATTCAGGAATATAATACCCTTTTCGTTCAACCAGTAGTTTTTTACAATTATGACAATATGTATTGTTTCCCTCATGGTCGGGTACGTTTCCAGGGTAGACATAGTGAATGCCCTCCTCCATGGCCAGTTCACGAAACCGGACCAGGGTGGAAACCGGTGTGGGCGGCAGTCTGTCCAGTTTGTACTGGGGGAAGAAACGCAGCAGGTGCAACGGGTAATCCGGTCCGATATGTGCGAGGATCCAGCCACACATTTGCTTTAACATGTCTTCATCATCAACATATCCCGGTACAATAAGCGTGGTTATTTCAAAATGGATGCCCTGTTCATGGAGCGTTTTTAACGTATTTAATACCGGTTGAAGTCTGCCGCCGTTGAGCTGTTGATAGACGGCATCCCTAAAGGATTTCAGGTTGATGTTGGCGGCATCCAGGACTCTGCAGAGTTCCAGAAGCGGCGGGGTATTAATAAAGCCGTTTGATATCAAAAGATTATGGAGATTTGCGTCCCTGGCAAGACGTGCGGTATCAATCATGTATTCAAAATAGGTGACGGCTTCGGAATAGGTATAGGCAATGGATTGGGCATCGGCACGCCCAGCCTCTTTTACCACATCTCCGGGAAAGAGCTCATGATGACGAACATCTTCAGGCCGGGACTGGGAGATTTCCCAGTTCTGGCAGTTAAGGCAGCGAAAATTACAGCCGGCAGTGGCGATGGAAAAGGCCTTTGAGCCGGGTTTAAAGTGGTACAGGGGTTTTTTTTCAACCGGATCTGTGTTGACCGCACAGGGATTGCCGTATGCCAGGCTGTATAATGTCCCTTTTAAATTGACTTTCGAACGGCATGCGCTTCTGTCACCGGGGGAAAGCACACAATGGTTGGGGCAGATATTGCACATCACCCGGCTGTTTTTCAGCTTTTTGTATGAAAAGCCTTCATGGGACCATTTCCACAGTTTGTCCGGTGCATCGCCTTTAAACACCTTCCCTCTGATGGATGCCCGGATGGATGGTGATTCTGTTTTATCGGAAAACGGCCACAGGGCATATGCAGGCGTGGTACAGGCAAGCAGCCCGGCACTGCAGTAAAGAAAATCACGTCTGCTGATTTTTTTCATGGCTTGTTTCCGTTATCATTAACCATTATGATCAGACTGATCAGTTTAAGAAAAATCAGTCCTGAAGCGGTCCATAAAATACCCGCATAGGGGATCAGAACAATACTGGTGATCAGTGTGCCGATTGCAGCTCCGATCAGGTCGGCGGAAAATGTGTGAACCGCAGCAACATTATCCGCGCCCCGAAGGTGAAATGCAGCGGGAAACTGAAAACCGCATAGAAGGGAAATGGAAAATCCGAACAGAAGAAAAGAAGAAGCCGTCAGCATCTCTTTTCCAAACGTAAAAACCAGAATGAATATAACTGTTAAAAAGATAAGCATGCAATCGGTCAGCACAAGAACGTTTCTTCCCTGCCGGCTTAATTTTTCACCCAACCATGCACCCGGCAGCAGCCCGGCAAGAAAAACTGTCACAATCATACCGATCTGGAAATAAATATAACCGAAGACAACCTGGAAGGCAAAGATGACCAGGATTTCACTTCCCATTGTCATGCAGCCGGTTGAAAAAAGGACAAACTCCTCCCGGGTAATTCGAAACAGATACATGCCGGTAAATACAATCAGCGTTATTATAAACCATTTCGGTGATGCTGTAAATTTCGCAAACCACTGGGAGAACATGATATTCATCAATCTGGGCGAATCATCCGTATTCCGGGGGACCTCAGGATCAACCAGTGCGCTCAGGTAGTCTATCCGCCGGTCTGTCAGATTTCCGTAAAAATAGCTGCTGATATAAGCGGTTGAAATTCCCATTTTTTTCAATCGCGCCGGAATATTTTTTTCAATGGGCCGGTTACCACATAAAAAATAAATTTTTTCCCCGGGCAGCATGAGGATGTGTGGAAAAAACATTGACACCGTATTGTGGATGGAAGAGAGTTTCCGGCGCTGCGGTTCAGCCAGGTAGTTGTCATATCCCTGGATGGAAAAACAGAATATTCCGTCCGGGGACAACCGGCGGCTGACAAGATCAAAAAAGTGGCTTGTATAAAACCGGTTGAGTTGAAAAGTTTCCGGTTCGGGCAGATTTAAAAGAATCGCATCGAATGTTTTGTCTGTTTCAGATAAAAATGCCCGGCCGTCCCTGTGAATGACATGTAACGCCGGTATTTTTTGTATCAGATTAAATTCAAACAGGACCGATGTGAGTGCCGGATCCAGTTCAACATAATCAACCGTACGTGGATGATGTTTGGCAAGTTCACCCATCATTCCTGCCCGGGCTGAAATCATCAGAATATGGTCTTTTTTTTCTATCTGGGACAGGGGATAATGAACCGCTTCTTCAGCCGTGCGGATGTTTATGCTGCTGAAAACAGGCCGTCCCTCCATAAAAAGGGTAAACTGTTCCCGGTCCTTGTGGACTGTGATTCGGCCGTACCGGGATTCTTTGTAAAAAGCAAGTCCGCCTTCTTCAGGGGCTAAAGATGGTTTTTCAAAATATACGCACATGACAAGGACGGCAAGCGTCGCTGCTGTGAAGAGGACACCCTGTGTGGCCGGCTGGGAAGGTGGTTTAAAGATCAGGAATGTACACACGGCCAGGGGAAGGTTGGCAAATGCTAGGGCCTGCATGGGGGTGAAAAGAAATACAAGTGCAAAAGAAAACAGGGCGCCGCCGGCCACATCCCCCAGATTATCTGACATATAGATGTGAATACCAGGGTAATCCGGGTTTTTAGCCCTAATTACAAAAAGACTGTAAGGCAGCACAAAACCAAGAATAAGGCAATAGGGGGCAATGGTGCAGAACGTAAAGGCAAAGGTGGGATAAAATCCCACGGATGCGCCATGAATAAAAAAAATATCACGAAGTACGCGGATCACCATGATTTGAACCGGGGACAGGGCAGCCAGCAGAAAAGAGAGCAGGGCAAGTCTGTTGAGTGTGGCCCGGGAAGGATGTATGCCGGCCGGCCTGGCGAGGAGCGTGCCCAGGCCGCCAAGTATCAGCCAGCTAAAAAGGATCAGGGCAATAACAAACTCATTTCCCGAAAACAGGGCAAGGAATTCGCGAATGGTTAACAGCTGGGTGACCACCGACGAAATGCCGGTGGTGATGACAACCCGTGTTATGGCACGTTCACTTTTGTTCTTCAAAATATTGAACCTGGTAAATCTGAACTTCCAGACCGGTATCCTGCCATGCGTTTGAAGACAGCCCGGCTTTTGAGCAGAGATGGGACAGGAAATCCTCAGGCCTCGGCAGCTGCTCCCAGACCTGGGGTAAAAAGGTGGCACGGTTATATCCTTTTTTAATAATAACGCCGTCCACATGGGGACGCAATTTGGCTGTCAGATCAGCACTGTCTTTAAAGTCAAGGGGCTGGGGATCGGTAAGAATGCTGACTTCAATTTCAATCTGGTCAAGCTCTCTGGGACTCAGAACCGGAAAACGGGGATCGTTAAATGCCGCATTGAGGGCATTGTGCCGGATGCCGTCAACAACCGGTTCATCCGCGGTAAGACTGCCGATACAGCCGCGCAGGTTGCCGTGTTTTTTCAGTGTGACAAATGTTCCGCGGCTGGCCGAAAAATCATCATCTGTCAAGGCTTGTTCCAGGGATGTCGCTTCTTTTTTGGGAACTTTTTTGCCCAGTTTTTTCATTATGGTGTGCCTGGCCAGCCGGACAAGAACTTCTCCCTGGCTTTCGCTGAATTGCTGAGCAGAATTATTTGTGTTTTTCATTGATAAACCTCCGTAAAATGCAATGGCCGCATAGCCCACAACCCGTGATCGATCTCCTGCGGTATCACCGCTGTTTGAATAGTGAAGAAGAACCGGCTGCCAGCCATATTCCTGTGCCAGTTTTATCAGAATTAGAATGGGTTTTAAGCCGCATGCGCAGTTATCGCGATGGATCAGCCGGTCTGATTCCAGATTTAATATCATGTTTATGGTTTCCCTGTCACGGGAAACCGCTTCCTCATATGAAAGAAAGTGTGACATGTCAGAGCTTGCCACCAGAAGCGTTTTGGTATCGGTTATCTGTTTTATTTCATTGGCACAAGGGGTGATTTTTTCCGGTACATGGCTGACGACGATAGGAACCAGCTCAAATTCTTTTAAAAAATACTGCAGGAAAGGAAGTACAACCTCAAGGGAATGCTCCTGTCGGTCGGATTCGGGAACGGCTTTAAACAGTTCGGATCGGGTGCGCAGTCTTTGGGCATCTTTATGCAGATTGATCCTGCCCAGCGGGGTCAGATAGGCGTCCACATCACTGACGGCACAGTTTCGAAAACCCACCCGGTGGTCCGGACCCATCAGGATCACTTTTGAAAACTGTTTTTCCCTTAATACAAAAGATGCATGGGCGGTAGTGAGGCCGGAAAAGATATGCCCGGCATGGGGCATGATTAATGCCCTCAGCGGTTTATCACCAGGGATACTGACTTCTGTTTTCCGGGCCCGGTTCACATATTCTGCAATATCTTTTTTTAATTCTGATTCTGTCCCGGCATACCATGTCCCGGCAAATAAGGGCTTTCGTATTTCAGCAGAACTGTCTGATTCAAAAAAGAGCAGTCCGGCTATAATGAAAACTGCTGATAATGCTGTAAGAACAAAAACAGGTTTTTTCATTTGGGCTCCCCGGTATTTGATGAGCTTCAAACAATATTAAGAATTGAGTGATGTGTGTAAATTAAATAGTTTATTACTGATTTGGAAGGAAAATTCAATAAAAATCTGGCTATGAAGCCGGCAATTAATAGAAATAATCATTGTGCAGGGGCGAATCTGCGTGTTCGCCCTGGTGGTTATCCTGATGAGAAAATTATTCCGCATACACAAACGTCAAGGCAGAACGACCCGGGTAGACACACGGGTCTGCTCCTGCAGGATATATCGAAATTATTCACCAATTTACAGCTCTACACATGTGTTGATAATAGATCCGATTTTTTCAATACGGCATTCGACCACATCCCCTGACTTTAACACAACCGGCGGTTCCCTGAATATGCCGACGCCGGCCGGGGTGCCGGTGGAGATTATATCTCCGGGGACCAGGGTGATGTCTTCACTGATATCTTCAATAATAGTGGGAATGTCAAAAATCATATCGCTGGTATTGCCGTCCTGCATGGTTTCGCCGTTCACCATGGTGATCAGCTGAAGGTTTTGTATGTCGTCAATTTCATCCGGTGTGACCAGTACCGGTCCTAAGGGGGCAAAGGTGTCGAAAGACTTTCCCCGGATCCACTGGGAGTCTTCAAACTGGGCTTGTCTTCCGGACACATCATTCATGACGCAATATCCGGCAATATAATCGAAGGCGTCTTTTTTACTGATTCGTTTTCCCTGTTTGCCGATGATAATGGCCAACTCAACTTCCCAGTCGATCTGGCCGCTGCTTTTCGGCATGAGGATGGGATCACAGGGGCCGTTTAAGGCATTCGGGGTTTTACAGAAAATCAGCGGTTTTTCCGGATTGTCAAATCCGCCTTCTTTTGCATGTTCCATATAATTTTTTCCCAGGCAGATTATTTTTGACGGATTGTGAACAGGCGGACCCAGACGCACATCCATTTTTTTACCCGGATCGGTAACCGGGGCGATCTTTTCCAGCCACCCGTTTCTAAAAAAAGATTCACCAATATCCGGCATATCCGGGAAAATGTTTCTCAGGTCGACGATATTTTCGTTTACGAATAATCCCGGTCTTTCTTCACCTGCCGGGCCAAAGCGAACAAGTTTCATTGGTTTGTCCTTTATAATAGTTTCCACCACGGATTTTCACGGAATTACACAGAGTATACCCCCGTATATGTATGATGTAAGTCAGCCTTTACATTAAACCGGTAGTTAAATAAAGAAATATTCACATTCGATCAGTCATTCCCGTGAAGGCTGGAATCCACAGGCATTGAAGCTTCACTGGATTCCGGCTCTCCGTTTCACTTCGGCTAATTTTTATCACCAAACCGGTCTACCTGTCTGCAGATTCCCCGGATGATCCGGACCTCTTTTGACCGGAGGGGAAGCCGGTTGAAAAAACTGCGGAAGTTGTCCATCCAGTAGTCGGGACTTTTTGTGTTAATAAAATTGATTTTAATAAGAATATTCTTTACCTGATCATACATGCCTTCAAGTTCGTGTCTTCCGGCAAGTCGGGGAGAAAACTCACCGGCGTTTTCCCTGCCGGCAAGAAACATTTCATAGCATAAAATCATTACAGCCTGGCCCAGATTCAGCGATGAAAATTTATCCGTGGGGATATTTACAAGTGTGTGGCAGTTTCTGAGATCATCGTTGGTCAGCCCCCTGTCTTCAGGGCCAAAAAGAACGGCTATGCGGTTTTTCTGTGAAACGGATATCAGTTTTTCAGCAAGCTGTCCTGGTGTATCAATAGCCTGCCGCTGTTTACCCTGGCGGGCAGTGGTGCCCACTATATAATTATACCGGGCCAGTGCTTCCTTCAGATCGTCATACCGTTCAATCGTGTCCACAATATCCGAGGCTTCATGGGTAGCTGTTTTTTTTATCCGGTCAATATCATAGTTTCCTGGATTCACCACAACCAGGCGCTTGATACCCATGTTGTGCATGGCCCGTGCGGCAGTTCCGATATTTTCCGGGATCCGTGGATGCTGCAGTACAATGGTGATGTTTTCAAGCAGAACTTTTTCGGTCATTACCGGACGATTTCAAAGCTGTTGAAGAAATAGTTGATTTCAAATTCAGCTGTTTCAGGTGCATCAGAGCCATGGACAATATTTTTTTCAATGTCTGTTGCAAAATCCCGTCTGATGGTACCTTCTTCCGCTTCTTCAAAATTTGTGGCACCCATGAGCTTGCGGTATCGGACGATTACATCTTCACCCGTCAGCATCATGACCACAATCGGTCCTGAAATCATGAAATCCGTCAGGCTGTCAAAAAAGGGGCGTTCTTTATGCACCGCATAAAACCCCCTGGCCTGCGCCCTGGTCATATGAATCATTTTCATGGCAGCAATGGTGATATTATTTTCTTCAAACCGCTTTATCACTTCACCGATCAGCCCCCTGCCCACACCGTCCGGTTTTATAATGGATAATGTTTTTTCCATAATTTTTAATCCTTTTCAAGTTATTTGTTGCCCGGTGAAATACCAGAACGTATGATGTAAGTCAACTGCTGCCTATTTTTTGTAAACCGTTTTTCCTCCCACAATCGTCTCTTCCACTTCAATGTTATCAATATCCATGGGATCAACCGTAAGCGGGTTGTCGGACAGGATTACCAGGTCAGCCAGTTTGTCCGCTTCCACCGATCCTATTTCGTCTTCTTTGAAATACTGATAGGCGGCGTTGATGGTGACAGCTCGAAGTGCCTGAATCGGTGTAATCTTTTGAGCTTCACCAATGGTGTTTCCACTGGTGGAAATACGGTTTACGGCCGACCATACCAGGCGTAACGGTTCCATGGGTACGACCGGTGTATCCGTATGGATGGTAAAGGGTATTTTGCGGTCAACAGCCGATTTTGCCGGGCTCATCCTGGATGCCCGCTCCGGGCCCATAAAAATATTCGTGTGCCGGTCCCCCCAGTAATAGGTGTGGAGTATGAAAAACGAGGGAATAATACCCAGCTCTTCCATGGCATCCATCTGGTCCTCACGCGCCATCTGGCAGTGGATGATGATATGGCGGGTATCTTCCCGCGGGAAGGCTTCCTGGGCTTCACGAAAGGCATGGATGACATTGTCGATGGCTGCATCGCCGTTGGCATGAATGGCAATCTGCAAACCTGCCTCATGGAGCGTTTTTACCTTTTCAACTAGGTCTTCCCTTTCAAGGGCAGGATACCCGGAATAATCGGATTCTCCTTCCGGTTGAACAAAATAGGGCTCGCTCAGATATCCGGTATAACCCTGGATCGATCCGTCAGAAATTATTTTGGCCGCCCCCAGGGAGACCATCTCTGCATTTTCAAAATCAGGATTCACGGTTCCCGACCGCATCCATTGAACATATTCCAGGAGGGGATATACAATCACCCGGAGTGAAAGGGTGCCCTGACCAGAGGCCTCTAACAGGGCCGGAATTGTATTCATATGGGCTGCACCTTCCTGGGCGGTTGTGATGCCGTGACTGGTGTAATTCTCAGCCGCATAGGCAACCGCATCCAGGCTTTGATCCGTGGTCCTGCTGAATGCCTTCATATAGGGGGGGATCCATGCCGGTGATTCTTCAAGAACCCCGTTCGGTTCGCCGGTGTCAGGGTCCTTGCGGATGACACCGCCGGCGGGCTGGGGCGTATCTTTCGTGATGTTGCATATGGACAGCGCCAGACTGTTAATTACTACAATATGCTGGGATGAGTGCCAGAGGAAAATAGGGTGTTCTGTTGATATCTGATCCAGATCATCACGGGTGGGATGTCGGTTTTCGGCAAGCAGCGAATCATCGTACCCGGTTCCCACAAGCCATTCGCCGGCAGGGACAGTGGTGGCTTCCGCACTCATTTTATCGATAATGTCCGCCATACTTCCAACTGTTCCGATCGGCGGTCCCATCAGGGCCACCGTATACAGGGCCAGATCGCCGCCGTAAAGAAAATGGCTGTGGGCGTCAATGAAACCCGGCATCACGGTCTTTCCTTCCAGGTCAACCACCTGTGTGTTTGACCCGGCCAATGCCCGAATTTCGCTGCTGGTACCGACCTTCGTAATTCGGTCACCTTTGACAGCAACTGCCTCGACCACATCGTCTGTTGCATTTATCGTCAAAACCGTACCGTTAATATAAACCGTGTCGACACCCGAACTCTCCGGGCTGCCGCTTCCGAAACAACCGCAGAAAAAAAACAGGGCTGTTAACAGGGCAGCAACATAGATGGCCGCTGATTTTTTTGTGCTCTCCATATCTTGTTTTCTCCTTTTGGAGGTTTTCTGTTAATGAAATTTTATAATGGGTCATATATATACAGAATAAACCGGTTATTCCTCGGTAAACGGATTTTCTTCACTCGAGTC
>JAUXDD010000122.1 GCA_030618465.1 Desulfobacteraceae bacterium | reverse complement strand
TTTCCATAAGCTTTTGAATATTTTGCATATTGTCTTTCAGGTATTTTGATTCAATCATGGTTGCCTCCTTCAAAACGTCTTACTTTACACACTTTTATTAACATGGGGGTAATATATTTTTTTAATAATAGCTGTTTTAAAATAGTATTTCTGAAATTATATCATTAAAATCTAATAAATTGCAACAATCAAAGCATATCTTGCCATGGCAACCTCATTTATAATTATGAGGATTAAAATTTGAGCCTGACGCAGAAATTGGACAAAATAGCCATTTCTGGATAGACACGAAATAATCCCGTCAGGTTTGACATGCAAAATTATGGTACTATCTTAATGAAATAGAAGGCAAATTATGATGAATATAAAACCAACAATAACATGCATTCTGATGATTACGATAGTTCTATCTATAACGGGTTCGCAAAAAGGAGACTGCAAAATGGACAATCATACATCAACAGATCATCAAATAAAGGGTGTACTGCCCGGCATAGAAGACTTTCCCGAATTCCTGAAAAAAAAGTTTGCAGAGAAAAAAAAGTATCGCGGTGAAACCTATAAACCCAGGACAAAACATATAGACAAAGACGGTTGGGCCACATATACCAATCGACTTTTTCTTGAATCCAGTCCCTATCTTTTGCAGCATGCGCATAATCCAGTGAACTGGTATTCCTGGGGGGACGAAGCATTTGAAACAGCGAAAAAGCTGAATCGACCGGTTCTTGTGAGTATCGGGTATTCCACCTGCCACTGGTGCCATGTGATGGAAGAAGAGTCGTTTGAGGATGTGGAAATCGCACAATATCTGAATGAACATTTTATTGCGGTTAAAGTTGATCGGGAGGAACGTCCGGATATTGATTCAATATATATGACGGCTTTACAGGCCATGACCGGTGGCGGGGGATGGCCGTTGAACGTATGGCTTACACCGGAGCGCAGGCCATTTTATGGTGGCACATACTTTCCGGCCAGGGACGGTGATCGGGGGGCAGGTGCGGGATTTTTTACAATCCTGAAAAAATTGAATGAAGTCTACCATACCCAGCCGGACAAAGTTGCCCAATCAAGTTCTTATCTTACCAAAGCAATCAGGGATATGCTGACGCCTTCATCCGGAACTGCGTTGCCGAATGCGGATTCTTTTCATGCAGTGATGAATCTTTATAGAAAATCCTATGATCCGGTTTTTGGCGGTCTCAACGGCGCCCCTAAATTTCCCAGCAGTCTCCCTGTTGGGTTGCTTCTTCGTTACTACAGGCGAACGGGAGACAAATCGGTTCTCGAAATGGCCGAACATACGCTGGAAAAAATGGCTGCCGGCGGTATGTACGACCACGTTGGCGGTGGATTTCACCGGTATTCTGTGGATGAGAAATGGCTGGTTCCCCATTTTGAAAAAATGCTTTATGACAATGCGCTTCTTGCTGTCGATTATATTGAAGCCTTTCAGGTGACCGGCAGACAGGATTTTAAACGTGTTGCAGAAGAAATTCTTCATTATGTCACAAAAGAGATGATATCGCCGGACGGTGTTTTTTACTCGGCGTCTGATGCGGACAGCCTGACACCCGAGGGACATCGTGAGGAAGGGTACTTTTTTACATGGACACATGATGAACTTGAAACAATTCTTGGTAAAGTCAGGGCGGCGATTATCAGTAAGTACTATTCTGTAGGCGATGTTCCAAATTTTGAAGGACGGTATATCCTGCACAGGAGAAAATCAGTTGAAAATGTGGCAGGAGAATTGAAAATATCTGAAAAGGAATTGGACTCAATTATTGAAGAGTCCAGGGATATCCTGTACCAGGAACGAAACCGCCGTCCCCTGCCGCTGCGGGATGATAAAGTTCTTACATCATGGAACGGACTGATGATTTCGGCATATGCCAGGGCAGGATTTGTGCTGGGTGATCAGAAATACATAGACATTGCATCCCGGGCATCCCGGTTTATACTGGACCATCTATACGTAAACGGCAGGCTGCACCGCAGTTATAAAGACGGAAAGGCAAAAAATAATGGTTATCTCCAGGACTATGCCTTTTTTATTGCCTCCTTGCTGGATTTATATGAAGCGAGCCATGACAGTACCTGGTTGAAAAAGGCAATTGAGCTGGATGCGGTTCTGGAAAACCAGTACGAAGATAAAGAGAACGGCGGGTTTTTCCTGACCAGTGAGGATCATGAGGAACTGATTGCACGGGAGAAACCCGGATACGACGGTGCCATCCCTTCCGGCAATTCAGTCACTGTTTTAAACCTGCTGCGACTCTACGAGTTGACAACCCGTGCCGACTATTTGAAACGATCGGAAAACGCATTAAAGACTTTTCTTGGCTCTTCATCGTCAAATCCTGCCGCACTTTCCAGGATGCTTATGGCGCTTGATTTTTACCTGGATAAACCCAAAGAAATTATTATCATTACCCCTGAAGGCAAAGAAGCGGATGCTGAACGCTTCCTGGCTGTTTTACGATCGCATTTTATTCCAAACAGTGTGCTCACCATTGCCGGTGAGGGTGAAAAAATGGAATCACTGTCAAAACTGATACTGCCATTAAAGGGTAAAATTGCTGTTAATGGCAGGAGCACGGCATATGTATGTGAAGGCGGGTTTTGCAGGTTGCCTGCTGGTGACCCTGCTGATTTTGAAAAGCAGATCAGTATTGTTGAGATGTATGACAAAACCGTTGATTAAACCAATCAGACAACATCATAGTTCCCCATCCTGTAATTGAATCAATTATTAAAACGCTCTGTTTGAAGTGCCTCCCTGTTAAATACTAAATATATTTGACAAAAAATCAAATTTCAGATACCACATGAAGAAATTAAAACAGGTTGAAATGAAAATATTCATAAGTATTGAAGAGGCGCTTGATTTAACTCTATCATCTGTTGATACGGTCGGAACAGAAACACTTCCGCTTGATCAATTAACAGGCAGAATTCTGACAGAAAACCTCTATTCCAAAGTTGACAGCCCTTCAAAAGACGCTTCCTTAAAAGACGGGTATGCTGTTTTATCTGAGGATCTGAAAGGAGCAGATACAGACCATCCGACAGATTTGAAGATTGTCGGCAGAATGACGGCCGGAAGCCAATCGGAAATAGTAATTACAAATGGACAATCTGTTCGAATAACCACCGGCGCTTCTTTGCCCGAAGGAGCGGACGCTGTTCTTGCTGAAGAATTTACGAAGGAAAAAAACGGTATGGTTTCATGCTGTAACCTGGCTGATACCGGAAGAAACATCCTGAAAAAGGGTTCGGATATTTGCACGGGGGATGGGGTGGCTGAAAAGGGTGAAAAACTTCACCCTGCTTTAGTGGGCCTTATGGCAACTGCCGGATTGCACGAAGCATCAGTATATAAAAATCCTTCAGTGGCTGTTCTGGCTACCGGCGATGAAATCATTGCTCCCGGCACACCCCTGCCGGACGGCAAGCTGTACGCCAGTAATATGGTTGAGATATGCGCATGGTTATCGACTTTCTCATTCCCGCATCATGCCGACCTGATTGCTGACCGGGAAGATGACATTAAATCTGCAATCACCAGACAGCTGCCCCATGTGGACGCCTTAATCACAAGCGGGGGGATCTGGGGCAGTGAAAAAGATCTCATGAAAAACGTCCTTGATGATCTCCACTGGGACGGCATATTTTATCGCGTAAAAATATCACCCGGCAAGGCGGTTGCATTCGGCCTGCTTGAAGGAAAACCGGTTTTCTGCCTGCCCGGCGGCCCGCCGTCAAATGAAATGGCGTTTCTTCAACTGGCGCTTCCCGCCTTGATGAAAATGCGGGGCGACACAGATCCTTTATTTCCTGAAACGTCGGCCTGTTTAACCGAAACCGTTACAAAAAGGGACATCAGCTGGATAAAATTTGTGCATGCCACTATTGAAAAAAGAGAGGGGAAATGGATTGTGCATCCATTAAAATCCGGAAGCAGGCTGCAGACAATGGCAAGAAAAGAAGCGTTGATTATTATTCCCGGGGGGTGCGAAAAATTGCACAAGGGGGATGAAGTGCGTATCCAGATAGTCAATGGTATATAATGATGCAGGAGGCAGGCCGCTAATATGACCGCTATGCGATCAATCATTTCATGGGTATGGGTATTCACGGTTTTGCTCATCATCGGGTGCGCAACCGGTAATGAATCAAAGGATAAAGATACATCTTTCCCTCCATTAAGAATCGGTATTTCTGCCAATTATGTCCCCGTATTATTTAAGGAAAATGGTGTTTATAAGGGAATCGAGGCTGACCTGGCAAGGCGGTTAGGCAAAGAACTTGACCGTCCCATTGTTTTCAAGGAGATTCTTTTTAAAGAACTCATTCCTTCACTGGAAGCCGGGCAGATCGATATTATTATGGCCGGGATGTCTGTTACTGAAGATCGGAAAAAACGGGTGAGTTTTGCAAGATCCTATTTGAGAGTCGCACAAATGGCGCTCATCCGAAAAAGTGATGAAAAAAAACTGGCAACACCGTTGGCACTTTTCAATACCCGGCTGCGTGTAGGATTCGTGAAAAATACAACCGGTGAAATGTTTGTATTGCAGCATCTCACATCAGCCTCTCATGTGCCTTTTGGAGTGTCAGCGCTTGGAATCAAGGGGTTGAAATCAGAAGAAATTGATATTTTTATTCATGATTCCACATTGATCCGGCATATGGTTGCAAAATATCATGAAAAAGGGCTGATGGTGCCTGACTGGCCGTTGACCGAGGAACATCTTGCCTGGGCAGTACGAAAGAGCGATGTGGTTTTGCTGCGACAATTAAATACAACTCTTTCCAGCTGGAAGCTTGACGGGTTTTTGAAATCGGTTCTCAAACACTGGCTGTCGCCACTATAGGGGCTATATACTGCACACGGCTTAGCCAGCGGTTATATTTTTTACGATTCCATCAAACAAGAGAAGTAAAAAAATGAACAGCGAACACCGAACATCCAACTCTGAACGTCGAATAATAAAGTTTCTTCGCGCCGGTTTTTTAATAATGACACGCCTGAGACATACCACAGTTGGACGTTGGGCATTCAATGTTCGATATTGGACGTTCGCTTTTTCCTTGTGTATTATTTTTATTACAGGGGCAGTTACGCATGCATCGGACATTCCCCTGGATCGGCCGAAAGTCGGCCTGGTTCTGGGCGGTGGTGGTGCGCGTGGTGCTGCCCATATTGGTGTGATCAAAATTTTGGAAGAGTTGAATATCCCCGTTGACGTGATTGTGGGTACCAGCATGGGCGCAATTGTGGGCGGGCTCTATGCAGCCGGTCTTTCCCCGGAAGAACTTGAGGAACTGGCATACCTGGATTGGGAAAATATATTCAGGGATCGCCCCCCGCGGGAGAAACTTCCCTACAGAAGGAAACAGGAAGATGGAAAGTATATCATTGATTTTGGTATCGGCTACAGGGGCGGTAGTCTTATCCTGCCTCAGGGATTCATCCAGGGGCAGAAGCAGATAAAACTACTTAAAGGGTTGACCATCGGTCAGTACCAGGTGGACGATTTTGACAAATTGCCCATTCCGTTCAGGGCAGTGGCAACGGATGTGGAAACCGGGGAAGCTGTTGTTATCGGGTCAGGTGATCTGGCCGACGCCATCCGGGCCAGCATGACGGTGCCCGGTATATTTTCGCCAGTTAAAATTGATGGAAAACTGCTGGTGGATGGCGGATTGTCAAACAATCTTCCCATGGATGTGGCAAGGAATCTCGGCGCTGAGATTCTGATTGTTGTGGATGTGGGCAGTCCTTTAAATTTGCGTGATGAACTGGTGTCCATGGTAGATATTGCCTTACAGTTGTCAACATTTCTGGTACGGCTGAATTCAGATGAACAACTGAGAAAATTTGAGGCAGCCAACAGAGGGGAAAAAACCGGTCAACAGGGCAATGCAACCGATTTTATCCTGATTCATCCGGAGTTGGGTGATCTTTCATCGTCTGATTTTATCAGTGCACCCAAGGCTGTTCTCATAGGCGAAATTGCAGCATTGAAAAACAGGAAACAATTAAACCGGCTGGCTGTGCAGAAGGAAACATGGGATCGGTATTTAAAAAAACAGCGGCAGGAAACTTATAGCCCGCCCGTGATCGATTTTATCGATATTCGCAACAACACCCGCCTCTCTTTGCCGATTATCACTTCTTATCTTGATATTGAAAAGGGTAAGCCGCTGGACCTGAAAAAACTGGATGAAAATATTGCAGATATCTACGGGTTGGATTTTTTTGAGCGGGTGGAATACAACCTGGTTGAAAAAGGGGACCAGACCGGGTTGGTTATTGAAGCCCAGGAAAAGTCCTGGGGACCCAATTTTTTCCGTTTTGGCCTCAACCTGATGACGGATTTTCGGGGAAACAACGATAATAATATATTGATTAATTTTACCAGGATGCCGGTAAATGCGTTAGGAGGAGAATGGAGCAATGAAGTGCAGCTGGGTGATACTACTCGCCTGTTCTCTGAATTTTTTCAGCCGTTGGATTATAGTTTCAGATATTTTGTGGCACCTTATGGGGAGTATTCCAACCGGTATGTGAATGCATATCATTCAGGAAGCAATTATGCCAGGTACCGGGTGAAAACATTTGAAATCGGTTTTGATGTGGGACGGCAGTTAGGACGCTGGGGGGAATTCAGAATAGGGATTAAAAGGGGCTCCGGTCGATACGATTTGGAGACCGGTGATCCGGTGCTGCCTTCCCTGAAGTTTGATGAGGGCGCGATTTTTTCCTCTATTTCCTATGACAAATTTGACCATTCCAAATTTCCCAAGCACGGAGCAAAAGCTTATATGGGCTGGACTGTCGACCGTAAAGCACTGGGCGCAGATGAAGATGTGGAAGAACTTGATCTGTCCTGGACAGATGTAAATACCTGGGGCAAAAATACATTAGCCGTCGGTTTATCAGCTCAAACACTTTTTAACAATGATGTGCCGGTGCATAAATTGGCTGAGCTGGGTGGTTTTCTCAATCTCTCCGGCTATGCACCGCAGGAGCTTACCGGCGGTCATTCGGGTCTCGCACGGCTGATTTGCTTCCGGGAAACAGGAAAAATAGGGGCATTGCCGGTTTACATCGGCGGATCTGTAGAAGGGGGAAATGTCTGGAGAGATATGGATGATGTCTCATTTGATTCTATTATTATCGCCGGAAGTGTGATGGCCGGAATAGATACACCCCTGGGACCCTTTTTTCTGGCTTATGGCCATGCCGAGGGCGGACGGGATACTTTTTATTTATTCTTAGGGCAGTTTTTTTAACAGAAATTCGATCAGCTGCGAAGTTTATACCCCTTGTGGAGGATCAGAAGACATAAAGAGCTGACCAGAACAAAGAAACAGCCGACCACAGCCAGGCTGAACATGGCAGATGTATCCGAGCGACCGAGAAAGCCGTACCGGAACCCGTCGATCATGTAAAAAAACGGATTAAGCCTGGAGGCGCTCTGCCAGAATTCCGGTAGGATGGTAATGGAGTAAAAGGAGCCGCTTAAAAAGGACAGGGGAAGAATTACAAAATTTTGAAATGCTGCGATGTGGTCCCACTTGTCTGCGCTGATTGCGGATATCATTCCCAAAGAACTCAATATGCCGCTTCCCAGGACAGCAAAGATAATTAGAATCCATGGATTATAAACCGGCAACACGGCAAACCAGCATGTGGCCAGCCATGCGCAGATTCCCACAAGCACACCCCGTAATATTCCGGCTGCCGTATAGGCAATATAAATTTCCAGGTTAGAAAGCGGCGACAGCAGCATAAAAATGATGTTGCCGTTTATTTTAGACTGAAAAATGCTGGAAGAGTTATTGGCAAAAGCATTCTGGAGAACAGACATCATGATAAGGCCGGGGATCAGGAAAACAGTATAGCTGATCCCTTCGTAAATTTCCACATGTTTGGAAAGTACCGACGAGAACACCAGGAGATACAGAACAACCGACACAACCGGTGTAATAATGGTTTGTATGGTCACCTTTAAAAAACGCCAGACTTCCTTGGCGAACAGGGTATACATTCCGCGGTGATTAAACATGATTATTTCCAGTCAGGGCAATAAAAACATCTTCAAGCCCCGGGTCGTCTGTTTTCAGATCGCTGAAAGTGATATTTGCTGAATGCAGGGCATCCAGAATGTGACTGATCCGGTCTTTGTCACGATGCAGACGTAAAGTCAGTTCATGGCCGGAAAATGATTCCACTTTTTCCTTAATGGAATCCGGCAGATCTTTATCGGTATGGTTTAACGTAAAATGAAACAACCGGTATGGATACCGGCCAAGCAGTGCCTTTGTCGTGTCAAGGGCAATCAGGCGGCCTTTATCAAGGATGGCAATACGGTCACAAAGGGATTCAGCTTCCTCCAGATAGTGGGTTGTCAATAAAATGGTATGGCCGTTTTTATGGAGTTGCCTGATGAATTCCCACAAAACTTTTCGGAGTTCAACATCCACACCTGCCGTGGGTTCGTCAAGCACTATTATTTTGGGTTTATGAACCAGGGCCTGTGCAATAAGCACCCGCCGTTTCATACCGCCTGAAAGCCTCATCAGGTTGACATCAGCCTTTTCATTTAAACTCAGTCGTTCCATCAATTCGTCAATCCATGGATAGTTTGTACGGTCATTCCCGAAATATCCTGATTGGAGGCGCAGCATTTCACGGACAGTAAAAAACGGATCATAGGCAAGCTCCTGGGGCACAATACCCAGCACCTGACGGGCCTGACGCCATTGTTTTGATACATCATATCCCATGACGTTAATACTGCCCTGTCCGGCACGGGCCAGTCCGGCCATGATATTGATCAGGGTGGATTTGCCTGCACCATTGGGGCCGAGCAGCCCGAAAAAACAGCCCTGAGCAATGGAAAATTCCACATCGCAAAGGGCCTCAAGGCGGCCGTAGTTTTTGTAAATATGTGAAATCGTTACTGCGGGAACCATAATAAAATTCCACCTAAAATTTTAATATAACCATACCTCAAAGAAATGAGAAACTACCATGTTTCCTGAGGCGGGTAAAGAAATAATATGTATTAAAATGCAGTAGGGGCAACTCTTCGTGTTTGCCATGGTGGTTATCCTGATGAGAGAATTATTTCGCATACACAAACGTCAAGGCAG
>JAUXDD010000290.1 GCA_030618465.1 Desulfobacteraceae bacterium | reverse complement strand
CCATGGATCAATACCAGCTGTTTAGAATGTTTTTTCCTGCAATTCATATATAGTCCCGTTCCCAGGGCAAAAAGAGCCAGCAACAGAATAGTCATACCGATTTTCCAGTGAATACCGGTAATAAAAAACCCGTACCAGTGAATACGGGCCATGATCGGTCCGCCAATAACACCGGACAGCCAGCCAATCACCACAATAATCCCCAGATTGACATGGCGTTTCCATAAAAATTTTGTTTTCCGGCCCAGGTGAAGAAACCGAAACCGCTGAATTCCCAAAAACAGGACATATAATGAAAGAAGGATTGTCAGTCCCTGGATGGTCGGATGGATGTAGAGCAACATTCACCTCCTGCTGTTTCTCATTGAAAAGCAGATTTTAAGCAATGATGTTTTTTAAAATAACCAGTATCAGTATCTATTCAAATTCGTGCACAAGGATAAAATCATTCTTTGCGCGGGTGCCGTGACAACCCACACAGCCTCCTGGTTTTCCGAACTTTTCCGCCTTTCCGGCAGGTGTATATTTCACCCAGAACCAGTCACCGGCATCAGGATTATAGCCCTTTACCTTATACATGACAGTGATGGCTTTCAGTTGTTTATCCTCACCGTAATTTTCCTTTACCGCGATGGCTCCATACTGAACCGGCGGTTTTGCGGAATTCACCGCATGGTCGTTTACATATACTTTATGAAGCGGACCATGGGGAGCACGTCCCGGTTGCATCCCCTGATGATCCGGCCAGAATGACCATTTTGTATAGGGTGACTTTTGGGTGATGTATTGCCACAGATCTTCCGGGTCCGGACCCGGCATATTGGCAAACGCCCACACACTGACCGCCATACACACAGTAATGAAACAACAAACTTTAAACATTGTCGTTCGCTTCATGATTTCCTCCTTTTGTTTAAATGGTTTGTATAGAAAATATATTACTTTTAACCAGATAGTGAGAAGCTAGTTTTTGTTGCTGCTGGATAGAATTTGATAGAATACCGGATCATACGCATACGCCTTCTGGATAGTCAATAAATTATTTAAGGGATAGATATTAAACGAATTTTTGTTAATAAGGCATACGTATACTATAAGTTTGGTATTAATATCCTGATTTATCCTCAATTCCCCTTGACAATTTTGATAGAGAATATAAATACTCCCCTATGTACAAGCAAGGAATACAAATAGAATCGACACCACAGTTAAAACGCCCTGTCCT
This sequence comes from Desulfobacteraceae bacterium, assembly GCA_030618465.1. GTDB lineage: Bacteria > Desulfobacterota > Desulfobacteria > Desulfobacterales > SURF-7 > JAUXDD01. The sequence goes on along the minus strand of JAUXDD010000290.1, from coordinate 1,655 downwards.
TATTATTGGATTTGACGGCTGGGGAAATGCGCTCAATGTTGCCAAAGGAATGATTTCATACCTGATTCAGAAACTTGGCGCGACCAAAATTGCAACAATTAATCCTGACAGATATTACCGGTATGATGCTGTCCGTCCCTGGGTTACCATTGAACAGGGGGTGGCGAAAGAATTACTGCCACCCGGCGGCAATTTTTTTGCTGCACAAACCAGCCATGAGGAACGTGATATTGTCATTCTTGATGCGTATGAACCCAATATGAACTGGTTTCAATTTTCAGAAGAGCTGATTTCATTTTGCACACGACTCGAAATTGACACCATTATTTCCCTGGGGGGCATGTTTGACAACGTTCTTCATACAGATCGGATTATATCCGGCACTGTTTCAAGTGAGACACTATTATCCAGGCTTATCGGATTTAATATAAATACAATTACCTATCAGGGACCTACCTCCATTCATTCCGTCATACTGTCGGAAGGGCAAAAAAAAGGCATGTCATGCTACAGCCTCTGGTGCCACTGCCCGTATTACCTTCAGGATATGGTCTTTTTCGGCATGATTTCTCATCTGGGAAAGCTGATTTCATCGATTGGCGAGTTTCAGCTTGATACTGAAGAGCTGGATAAGAAATGGAGGAAAACAGGCGGGAGCATCCAGCAGATGCTTAAAAACAAACCTGAAATAATGTCGGCGGTCAGCCAGCTCAAAAAGCAGAAACCACGAGGGGCATGGACCAAAATGAAACCGCCGCCGGCAAAAGATGAAAAGGTGATTAACCTGCAGGATTACATGGACCCGGAATAAATTAACGGCATCATGTCCTTTCCAAGTTAACAAATTGATTCAATAGCAATCAATGAAGTGCAACTTGTTTTAGCAAAAAAGCGCGGGGCTGATTTGCGGCGTTATGAGCAAAATAAAGAACCGATATGTCATTTAACGATATAGAATTACAAAGAATAAAAAAAGAGGTTGGAGGGTTTTGCCTTAAAAGATGTCCTGAATACATCAGAGACAAAGTTCGTCTTGATTATAAGATTGATAATCGAGATGTCATTATAATTGAAATCCGTCCAAGATGGAACAATCCAGATGAAATTATTGAGACACCGATTGCTAAAATAAAATACATTCTTAGTCAAAAAATATGGGAACTGTACTGGCAACGAGCGAACATGAAATGGGTCAAATACGACCAAAAAAAATCATCAAAAAGTTTGTCAGAATTAGTGCAGGAGATTGACAGCGATCCATTTGGAATTTTTTGGGGTTAATCGGCTCATAACCAGCAAGTTGACTCAACCGGCTACTAATGCTTCAAATAATATTAGACATGCTTGGGACGCTGAAATCCGTGACCGTATTGCTCGTTATGACCAGGAAGAAACACGTTCACGCCCGGCCAGTGAAGTGCTTTCTGGACTAGACCGGCGGTTGAAACTATATGATTATTGAGTTCCCGGGAGACTTCAAAGAATTCTTGCAGTTGCTGACATTGAGTGAGAAGTGATCAGCTACCAGTTACGGGGGATCAGTTGATTTCCCTTGTTTTGAAAAATTCAATCTCCGGCCATTGCTCCATACAGTAGCCGAGCTGCCATTCGCTTGTTGTCAGATAGGCCATTGAACCTTCGGCGTCTCGTGCCAT
>JAUXDD010000112.1 GCA_030618465.1 Desulfobacteraceae bacterium | reverse complement strand
TTGATTCCCTTGTTGCTGCTTTTTTATTGAAACAACAGGGACACAATGTTGTTGGAATCCATTTTATCACAGGGTATGAATCTGAGGAGCATACATTACCATCCTGTGCCGCTGGTTTTATTGAAAAAGATTTTAAATCCTACAAAATTTCAAGTATTGCCGATCAGTTAGAAATTTCATTAGAGATTATTGATTGCCGTAATGAATTCAGGAGGCTTGTTGTTGATTATTTTACAAAATCATACAAACATGGGGATACCCCCAACCCCTGCCTGGTCTGCAATAAAAAAATAAAATTCGGCACCATTCTACATTATGCACAAAAACTGGGCGCATCACAACTTGCCACCGGCCATTACGCGCAAATAGTAAAAGAATCATCCGTAAAATACCGTTTACTAAAGGGTAATGACCCTCGAAAAGACCAGTCCTATTTTCTTGCATTCTTATCCCGGAATCAGCTTCAAAACGCTTGTTTTCCTCTGGGGGGAATGGAAAAAACAGATGTAAAAAAACTTGCAAATGAAAATGGATTCACCCCTGTCACAGAAAATGAAAGTCAGGATATCTGTTTCATCAAAGGTCAAACCTATTCACATTTTCTGGAAAATCAGCCGGGCTTTACATCCGAACCGGGTTGTATTGAAGATGTGAACGGTAATGTAATCGGTAATCATAATGGGCTTCACATGTTTACAACAGGTCAGCGGCGGGGTATTAACTGCCCGGCGGAACAACCCTTTTATGTTATTCGAAAAGATGTCAGGCGGAACAGGCTGATCGTAGGGACAAAAGATAACCTTCAGGCAACTTCCTGCAGGGTCTCAGGAATAAACTGGATAAATGATGTGCCGGAAACTGAAGTAAATGTGTCTACAAAAGTCCGTTACCAGCATCAACCGGCACCCTCACGGTTAATACCGGAAAGCAGGGGCAATGCACTGATAGAATTTGATCGTCCGCAATTTGCACTTACACCCGGACAGGGGGCTGTTTTTTACATTAACAATGAAGTCATTGGAGGAGGATGGATAGAAAGTTCTGATTCAGTGTGACGATTTAAATGACAGCAAAGGTTTATGTTACACTTTAATATTAATATACAAATGATTGTTATGTATGATGAAATTTACTATAATAACCCTTGGATGCAAAGTAAACCAGTTTGAGTCTGAATCCATTGGTCAATACTTGAAAGAATCCGGATGGATCAGTGCTGAAAAGGATGAACGTGCGGATGTATGTATTATCAATACCTGTGCTGTTACCGGAAAAGCATCCATGCAATCAAGGCAGGCTGTCAGAAAAATCATACGGAAAAATCCTGACTCACGCATCATTGTTACCGGTTGTTCAGCCCAGACTGAAGCGGATGAGTTTAAACAAATCAACGGTGTCCATGAAATCATCGGGCATGCTGATAAATTAAAAATTCCTGAATTTATTTTAAATGCGGCTCTAAATGGAAACAGCCCGTCCCTTCGTTTATCCGGAATCAGTGGCATCAAAGAATCAACGATATTTTCCCATATACCCGTTACTGTTTCAGACAGCAGGACCCGGCCATTTTTAAAGATCCAGGACGGTTGCAATGCTTTTTGTACTTACTGCATTGTACCCTATGCACGTGGGAAAAGCCGCAGTATGAAACAGAAAGATGTGATTGAAAATATCAGGAAACTTAAAAATGCCGGAAAAAAAGAAATCGTCCTTTCCGGTATTCATCTGGGAAAATACGGACTTGATCTGAAACCGGCAACATGTTTATTTGAGCTCATTAAAATGGTTGAAAATTCATGTGAAATTGACCGATTACGACTCAGTTCAATTGAACCCCATGAACTGACACATCAACTTATTAAGCTTGTTTCAAAGTCACAGGTAATCTGTAATCATTTTCATATTCCCCTGCAAAGCGGGGACGATCAAATATTAAAAAGAATGAATCGTCCCTATAGCGCGGCTTTCTTTGGAGAACTTGTTATCAATATTAAAAAACAGATGCCGGATGCTGCTATTGGCGCAGATGTTCTCATTGGATTTCCCGGAGAAACAGAAAATGCCTTTGAAAACACACGATCGCTGATAGAAGAGCTCCCTGTTTCATACCTTCATGTTTTTCCGTTTTCACCAAGAAAAGGAACGGCGGCAAGCACCTTTGCCGACCAGATCCGTCCTGAAACAATAAAAAAAAGAGCAATGATCATGCGCCGTTTGGGGAAAAATAAAAAAAATAAATTTTACCGGGAAGCTTTAGGGACGAGTACCCATATCCTTGTTGAAGAGAAAAGAGACCGAAATTCAGGCCTATTAAAAGGTGTTACTTCAAACTATTTGACTGTGCTTATAGATGGAAAGGATGAACTGAAAAACAGTATTGTATTTGTGAAAATTAAAAAGTTTTATAAGGATGTTGCATTATATGGTATGATTTAAATATGGCATCACACAAAAAAATATCACCGATTTTTACGGCAATCATGATTGGTTTTTCAGTTACCATTCTTTTACAGCTCTTTTCGCTTACCACCCTGTATAAAGGAATTAAATATGCCGCTTCTGATTTCAAATGGCGACAATTTTACCAGCCCGGTCTTTCAGATCCGAACATTGTGATCATTGCAATTGATCAATCATCCATAAAAAAATTTTCTGAAAATTATAACATCAACTGGCCATGGCCAAGACAGTTTTATGGTATTATTCTTGATTACTTAAAAAAGGCTGATGCCAATGTTGTGATTTTTGATATGTTGTTCAGCGAATCTGAAGTCGGGCGAATGGATATTAATGGTGAACAATCTGAAAGCGATTTTTCAGATGCGATTTACCGCTATAAGAATGTCATTCTTGCATCAAGAGCTGTTGATTCAAAAGAAAACAACGCTGAATCTGAGGATTCAAAATGGATGTTGCAATTTGATAATGCTGAAAAACTGCCTGTATTCAGTGGGTTTAACGCTATTGATACACCCATAGATTCGTTGCAAAAAAATGCGGACAGTATCGGGATAGTTAACTTTTTTAATGATGAAGACGGTATCTGTCGCAGGCTTCCTCTTATTTTTAATATTAATGGTTCATATTTTCCCCAACTTGCATTTGCCGCTTATCTTAACGCTGCTGCTGATGTGGTCATACGATATGATCCCATTTCAAATAGTCTGATAACGAAAAAACAGAAAATTAAATTAGATGACAACGGTAATTATGAAATCAACTGGTACGGACCCGGAGGGGGCGGTAAAAAAGGATGTTACCGGTATGATTCATTTTATGATGTCTTAAGATCTGCCACCCAGGTGATGTCAGGCAAGGACCCGGTCATTCCCCTTACAGAGTATAAAAATAAAACGGTTGTCATCTGTGCTACTGCTGCAGGTCTGATGGATATAAAACCTACACCGTTCACATCATTATCACCCTACCCCGGTGGTGAAATTCATGCGACACTCCTGGATAATTTACTGAACCGTCACATGAGCAATCAATCCCTTCCGATATATTCAGCTGCCGTTTTTACAGTATTTTTTTTGATGACGGCCTTGATTGTTTTAAGCTTTGTCTTTATCGTAAAGTCACTGACTACTGCATTAACCATTGCATTGGCAATGTTGATTCTAATACTATGCACCAATTTATACCTGTTTCATTATAGCGCCGTAAACATGGACTTTATATTTCCTGTGCTCGGCATTGTTCTTACCAGTGCAAGCTCATCCATGTATAAAATGTTCACAGAAGGTCTTGCAAAGAGACAGATAAGAAGCATTTTTGCAAGGTATTTGAATGATGATGTAATTAATATCTTAATGAAAGACCCGGACAGGGTGGATCTTGAAGGATCTGAAATTACGGGCACTGTTTTATTTACTGATCTTCAGGGATTCACAACATTTGCTGAAGATAAACACCCAAAGGAACTCATCAAAGTATTAAACAATTACTTTGAAGTGATTACAAATATTGTGCTTGATCGGGGGGGGTATCTTGACAAATATACCGGTGATGGAATAATGGCAATTTTTGGTGCCCCCGTTGAAAGAGAAGACCATGCCAGGTCAGCCTGCGAAGTAATTCTTGATTGTCGCGATCGAAATGTGAATGAACTTATTTCCAGCCGGCATGGAAATATTTTAACTCGTATCGGTATCAGCAGCGGACCAATGATTGTAGGCAATCTTGGCAGTGAAAGGAAAGTGGACTACACGGCTATCGGCGATACGGTAAATTTGTCTGCACGACTCGAAGGTGTGAATAAAGCCTATGGTACAACCAATATGATGAGTGAATACACATGGAACTTTGTGAAAGATGATTATTTTTTCAGGGAACTTGATTTAATCCGCGTAAAAGGTAAAAATATACCCATACGTGTTTTTACACTTATCGATCGTATAAACGCTGTTTGTCCTGACAGAATTAAAATTGAAGACCGGTTTAATAATGCAATGGAAGAATACAGAAATCGTAACTGGAAGGATGCCATCAAAGAATTTCAATCTGTTCTTGAATTGTCACCTGATGATTCACCGGCAAAAGCTTATATTGAACGATGCAGGCTATTAACTGTCAGCTCTGATCTGGTTGACGAGCATGGGGTTTTTACATTTAAAACAAAATGAGGCAAAAAAATGAAAAATTTTATTCAATTACTTCTATTCATTTTTATTCTTATAAAATCGACGGCCTTTGCAGCAACGGTTATGAATAATAACATTTCGGTTCGCGAAGGTGCGGGGGCTTTTTACGCGGTAACAACAGTTTTGAATAAAGGTGATGAAGTAAACATTATTAAAGATAATGATTCCTGGAAAAAAGTTAAAACAAATTCAGGTGTAACGGGCTGGGTTTCATCAAATGCATTTAAAGCAGTTGCATCATCAATCGATTATGGAATCATCGCCCAGGATTTGTCCAAAAGGACCATTTCCAAATCCATGGTTACCGCTGCTGTAAAAGGCTTTTTTGAAAACCAGATCAAGAATCCTTTATTAAACAGAAAAATACTTGAGCAACCGCATCAGCAATACAATTCACCGGAATCCTATCTGCGGTTTAAAAATGAAACATTTGAAGGGCGCTGGAAACAGAAAAAATTTAAGCGAAAAAATAAAATCAAACAAAAAGGCAACTTTTATATCGATGAAGGCATGGTTGCTGTCAGCGCTTATATAGTCGCAAAATTAACCGCGCCGGGAATTATAGAAGATCAACGGGTACTTATTTATGTGAATAATGTGGCACAGCTGATAGTTGAAAGTACTGAATTTTTTGATCTGCCTGTTACTGTTCATATTGCAGATTCCAACGAAATATTTGCCAATGCCACACCGATTGGCGTTATTGTAATTTCAAAAGGCATGATTAAAATGATAAAAAGTGAGCATGAGCTGGCATGTTTAATCGGGCATGAACTTTCTCATGTTACACTTGCACACGGTTCAACTGAGATAGAAATACGGAAACCATTATTTGCTGCCGAAGACGGTTTCTCCGAAATTGATCAGGAGCTTGGCACAGACGCTGATACTCAGGAGCTGGAGTCCATGGCGAACGAAATGTATGAACGATCTATCAAAGGGCGTAAAGATAAATACGAAATGGAAGCAGATACACGCGGAATTATATATGCCAGACGGGCCGGCTATAATATCTCAGGGATGGTTTCACTTTTAAAGCGAATACAGGCAAGCCTCCCCAGGAGTCTTGATCCTGACGATTCACAGCACTGGATTCCGTATCATATGAATACAAGAATTCAAAGCCTGGAAAAATATATGGGCGGCAAATTCAAACACGGAAAACAGTATAAAAAATTCCAGCGGAGGTATTCGAAATTTTGTATTCACTGAGTAAAAAGATGCTCAATCGAATAGAGGCTGTCGCTTATTTCCATGGAAAGCATTTGTGCTAAAGCGTTAAGGATTATAATTGCATTCTGTTCCGCATCTTTTTTTGCCACATCTTTTGTGCGTGCAAGGATGCCGTGGTTTACCATCTGAACACGTTCATAGAGCTTATCGAGTTTTTCAAGTCTCAGGTCTGGTGATTTCCCTCGTTTTACTTCAAAATATTGGCGAAGCAGATATACGGATGTTGATCTGAAGATCGTTTCCTGTATTGTTGAAAAAGGTAGATGGAAACGAGCCATAGGTTTAAAAAATTCCATGACAGGACACTGCCCGGTAGCCATGATTACACCTAATATGGAAAAAAGTCCTTCCTGTAACGATGCCTTCTTGGAATAGGTACGTTCCGGAGTGATGCAATAAACAGTACAGGTTTCAGTTGACAATGAATCTTTGAATTCTTCCAGCAACTCGGAAATATCAAGGGCAATCGGGCAATGGGGATGTTCATCCTTATTTAAAGTGCAACAGTCACACTGCTCATAATCAAGATTTGTCCAGTCTGGTTTGTGTGTGATTTCAGGACGTATCAGTGTCATGGTGTGGGGATCAAATTCAATATTAAAGCAGGATATCTGCTCATCATCAAAATGAAATTGATATTCTATTGTATATGTTTTTTCGCCCATGATTAACTATGGATGCACAGAAAAAAGTTGAGTAGTGGAATTAATATGGGATAATTATATTGAAATAAATTTTGTATGTCAAGAGAATGGAATTAATTGTATAATCCTCTATTTCCTGTAAAAATGGGCTAAAAATCCCAATCTGAAATCAACCCGGTCATCATAATCCATCCATTTATAGGGATCTTCATGGCGGTCCATATAATGTTCCATATAATATTCCACATCAACATTGATTCTTAACCATTTTCCGTTTAATCGCTTAATAGCTCTCACAGCAACACCAAGCGGATCAATTACTCCCAGACAAAACGTTCCCAACATTTCCGATCCAAGAACCCTGCTCCCGTTACCTACAATATTTTTTTCAGCAAGCAAAAAAAGCTCACCTAATAAAGCACCTCCAATGGGTGTAAAAATCAGATCCTGAGTGGACGGTATTTCAAAAAAAGCTTCAAATCCGTATTCATATAAAAAGGTTGACATAAACACGGCATATAGAAATGACTCCAATCGATTATATCCCAGATGATAGGAGTGAACATAATATCCGGCACCAAAATACGGATGGCCAATATAATTTATCCAGTCCTCATCGTCATCCCACACAGGTCCATCAGTAACATTATCTTTCCAGCGCTCTTTCAATGATTCAAGTGACAGATCTTTATCCTCATCTTCCCATTTGGAGACACTCTTGGGGGCAGCATATAAAATAGCGATAGACCCGATAACCAGCAGGGTAATTATTGCCGTATCTTCAGCCAGTGGAGAATATTTTCCAAAAAGATTAATTTCATCTGGTTTTTCCGTTAAATATGTTAGCCTGTCTTCCATATTAAATGTCAGGTCTTCATCTTTTTCTATAAGTAAAAAATCTGGCGGTTTTTTTGTATCTAGTAATTTTAAATGTATCCTCTGAGTTATTGTTTCTGATTGTTCACCATGAATATTGAATTTGTTATCACTAAATAACGTATTGACTGGATGATTCAGGCTGTCATCGTTAATAATATATGTCTTTGTCTGTGAATAGGAATAAAACGGATAAAAAAACTCAAGAAACAACATGAATAGTGTAATATAAGTCCTGGAGTTTTTTAAAATATATTTTGATACGGAATAAACAAACCGATTGAATAATTTAAGCATCTCTATTTATAAGTAATAGTAAATAAAATTTCACAGATTATTACAAATTCAGACTGACGCCAACCTGAATTCTGAAATCAGGTTCCAGGCCGCGACCGAATTGGGGGAAATCTTCATTCATGTTCATATAAAAATCCATTATTCTCCCCTTTTTAAGCTTTTTCTGGTATACAAGGCCGTAGTGAAGTACATATGCATCATCTGCTGAATTTGGATTGGTTTTATATTTTACGCGTACGGTTGAATAACGCATTCCAATTGAATTATACCAACCACCCGCATCCCCCATGTCCCAGATAAAACCTGCAAATAAATCACTTACCAGCTTTTCCACATCCAGATTAGAAGCATTAAAGTCTTCTGATTCAAGATCCTGGTAAATAATATCTGCAGCGCCAATAATACTTAACGATGATAAAACTTTTTTTGAAATGCCTGCTGAAACAGAAATGCCGGGTTGATCAAAATCTCTATAGCTGATCGGGATCCGTGCTGAAAATTTCATTGATACATTTGGGCGAAAAGATGATACACCCCCGTCTTTTAATAACTGAATTTTTGAATACAATTGTAATGTGGATAAATAAATTTCACCACTCTCACCAATCACGATTGTATCATTGTCTCCTATTGCCCCGTAATATTGGCCTTTCGGCGGGGAGTGGCCGTTGAAGCCAAGCTTATCAGCAGACCAGTCATGAAAATTCCTTAAAAACTTTGAAAGCAATGTCTCTTTTTTATCCTGGTGTACCCTGAAAATTCCACCGATTTCCATACCATACCCATGAACCATAAAACCTTCCGATATTTTGAGCGAATACGTGTTTGTATTTAGTGTGAGGCAATCATCACCCCCGACTTCAGAATCAGGTTTAAAATATCTGTTGTACTCTGAAGAACTATCAAAACTGAAATCAATCAATGTGCCTGAAACCACCTGATCTTCATGAATACCAATGGGTTGAAGGTAAAGTCGTCCGGAAACAGGATTCGTATTGTATAAACTTGGAAATCGATAAATAATTTTACTTTTTCCGCTTTCACAATACGCAACCATACTCAAGATAAATTGAATACAGAGTGAATATGCAATAATTCTTTTTTTCATACAACTTTCACTGAATTTTTTCTATTTCTCCACCGACATAAAAGAACCCCCAGGCTGCACGGGATTATACTATTAAAGGCCAATGCAAAAAGGAGGTTTTTATTAAAAACAGAGCTCTTACGAGGCATATGTGTATTGTCAAATGTTGTCAACTGACAGTAAACTCTGAAATTATTTTTTTAAGCCGGTTGTTATACGAAACGGCCTGCATGAGATATTCTTTATCCATACCTGAATCTTCTTCAATCGTATCATACAGATTATCAATTTCATTTAAAGCAATTTTCATTGTTTTTATATTCATCGACAGCTTACTGTTAAGCTGATTTATATTATCAGCGATATGTTGACATTCGTCACCTTTTCTTAACCGAATCCGGAATCCAACATCGCCATCAATCATTCTTTCAAGTGTTTTTTCAAACCGGTATAATGGTCCGGCAAATTTGTGTGTAAAGTATGTTGAAATCAGTATAAGAAAAAAGCTTCCGACAAGTATATAGATCCAATGATTTCCAAGCATATAGCTCAAAAAAGGGATATTTTCCTGACCGGTCCTGACAGAATTGGTTTCAAGGGCAAGAGACAGTATATTAAGTGAAAATACAAGATACAATACCGTAAGAACTGCAAAGCCAGCTCCTGCAGTAATAAAAAAGCTGAAAATAGACCTGTATAAGGCAATTCTTTTAAAATAAATTCGTTTCCTTTTCTGTTTCTGTTTCCTTTTCATTACAGCTCCTTTGATGATGTTTTCCTGATTATCAACACTATTTTCTTTGAACAATAACAAGCTGTTTAAATCGAATAATAAAGTAGGCAACTGAAAATAACAATGCAGGCAGATACAACCACCATGCAAAATATCTGGGTATTCCGTCACGTACAATTCCGTCAGG
>JAUXDD010000043.1 GCA_030618465.1 Desulfobacteraceae bacterium | reverse complement strand
AAATCGGGAAACCTGAAGATGTGGCTGCTGCCGTTGTTTTCTTTTGTTCCCCTGAAGCATCATATATAACCGGGCAGGTGCTTGGGATAAATGGTGGTGTTTTGTAGGGGCGAACCCGTGTGTTCACCCTGGTGGTTATCCTGATGAAATATTTAGATGAAGAATGGTATAGCAAAATTTGGAAGATCATAAAAAACACTATAAAACAGATTTAACAGGCGAACCGAAAAACAGGCGAACCGAAAAACAGGCAGCAATCACGGGGATGGGGATTATATCCTGTATTGGAAACAGCCTGGAGGAAGTTACACATTCGCTTAAAGCAGGCCGCTCAGGTATTGTTCTTGATGAAGAACGGCGGGAATCAGGATTCAGGTCTGCGCTCACAGGACGGATAAGCGGCTTTAATCCCAAAAAATGGGGGTTCAGCAGGAAAACACTCCGCACCATGTGCGAACCGGCCCGGTTTGCCTGTGCGGCTGCAACCGATGCGGTTAACGATGCCGGTCTTCTTGAAGAACACCTGAAAAATGAACGTTGCGGAATTATTTTCGGAAACGACAGCACGGTGAGAGCCGGAGTTGAATCCATTGATCTTGCCCGGGAGTATGGAGAAACGCACTTTATCGGCTCCGGCAGTATATTTCGTACAATGAATTCAACAGTGTCAATGAACCTGGCCACGTACTTCGGTATCCGCGGCGCCAACTGGACCATCAGCGCTGCGTGTGCAAGCGGCGCCCATGCTATTGGGCAGGCAGGCATGCTGATAAGAAGCGGGATGCAGGATATTGTGATCGTTGGCGGTGCACAGGAAACCAACTGGATGGGAATGGCCGGTTTTGATTCTCTCGGAGCATTTTCAACACAACTGGATAAGCCTGAAGAAGCATCCCGCCCCTTTGACGCCCTGCGGGACGGGCTCGTGCCCAGCGGTGGTGCGGCATGCCTTATTCTCGAAAACCTTGACCATGCAGTCAAACGCAATGCAAAAATTTATGGAAGAATTGCCGGTTATGGATTTTCATCCCGCACAGGCTCCAGTCTTTCCGCCCCGAGCCGGCGAGGAGCGGCAAAAGCAATACAAAATGCATTAGCCGATGCGGGGATCAAACCGTCCCGGGTGGATTATATCAATGCACATGCAACATCAACGCCCACCGGTGATCTTGTGGAAGCCGCCACCATTGAAACTGTTTTCGGGCTAAACACGCCTGTTTCTTCAACAAAATCAATGACAGGGCATGAATGCTGGATGGCAGGGGCCAGTGAGGCCGTATACACGGTTTTAATGGCACAAAACAGATTTATTGCGCCGAATATCAATTTCACAACGTTTGAAGATGATTTCCCGAAAATAAACATCATCCGGAAACAGACACCTGCAGAAATTAACTATGCCGTATCCAACTCCTTTGGATTTGGCGGGACAAATGCGTCTGTTGTGTTTGATTTTTCATCGGATGCGTTGAAATTTTGAGGTATTAACTCTAAACTACAGGAGAAAAAAATGAAATCCATTCAAATTTGTCTGATCGTATGTCTCTTTCTTTTGTGCGGTTTTATCAATGGATTTGCAGAAAATACGGCTCAGTCATCTGTGGACGCTTCCGAGGTTTTGTATACGGCATACAATATCTGGTATGAAAAGCCGGAAAAAATCTGGTGTATCAATTATAAAGTTGGTGCCGTACTTCCCATGGGCACGGAAATCACCGGATTAAAATTTGGCGCCTATAGAAAATACCAGACCATTTCATTTAAAACACCAAAAGATAATAAAGAATTTATTATTTTCTGGAATCAAAAATTTCATCCCAATAAAACCGTTGAAGATTATGTGAAAAACCTGTTTCCCAAAAAAAACTTCCAGGAACTCACCTCCGGATTTAATAAGGAGGAAATCCATTGCATAAAAAGCGGATTTATTCAAAAGGGTATAAGCAAGGCCGCTGTCCTGGCCAGTTACGGCTATCCGCCCGAACATTATACCTATAGCCTTAAAAATGAGACATGGACATACTGGTTAAACCGGTTTAAGAAAATAATTGTTACTTTTGACGCCAACGGCAAGGTGGTGGCTGTCAACTGAATTTTTGATGAATGTGAGTGTTCCTAATTTATACCCTGAAAACAGACAAATTCTTTACTATTCCGTATGTTCTATCAATTGTAACGATGAATATCATTGTTGCCCCCCTGTTTTTTTTATGGACGATAGGTACCATTGCGGTGTTCCCTGCTGTTTTTGGTGTGTTAAAAATATTCACGTTCAGGGAAAATTACCGTATCATGCGCACGTTAATATGGTTGTACGGAAGGGGCTGGTTCCTTCTTTTATGGCCGTTTGCCCGTTTTAAAAGGGAAGGGTTTAAAGCGAACAGCATAAAGGGACCGTGTATTTTTGTTGTCAATCACCGGTCTTTTTTTGACACCTATTGCATGGCGCTGTTAACCGTCAGTGATATCTGTTTTGCCGTACGTTCCTGGCCGTTTAAAATTTTTTTTTACCGGCCGTTTATGCATTTGGCCAGATATCTGGACGTGGAAAGCCTGGGATGGGAAAAAACAGTTGAAACAGCAAGAGATATTCTTTCAAAGGGGAGCTTTGTATTATTTTTTCCAGAGGGTCATCGCAGCCGTGACGGCCGGTTGAAACGTTTTTATTCAGGGGCGTTTAAACTGTCAATTGAAACCCGTGTTCCTGTGGTACCGCTTTGTATGACAGGAACCGAAGTTCTTTTTCCGCCCGGACGATGGTGGTTTGCGCCTGCCCGGATAAAATTGAGAGTATTGCCCCGTGTGTACCCGGATGCCTTTACCCATCATGTGAACCCGCATACGGAGATGCGCAAACATGTAAAAGAATTAATGGTTGAAAACCTGAAGGATATGGAACCTGAAGGGTATGCAAAATGAGAAAACCCTATTTTCGAACTGAGGCCGGGCAACCCGATCCCCTGCGCTATAAAGTAAAAAGGCGGGTCCGTTTTGAAGAGGTGGACCCCCTGCAGATTGTCTGGCACGGACGGTACCCCAGTTATTTTGAAGATGCCAGAGTCGCTCTGTGCGAAAAATTCGGTATCGGCTATCTAACCCTGTATAATAACGGCATACTGGCTCCTATCAAAAAGATGCATATTGATTATCATCTTCCCCTGAAATTCCAGGATGAGTTTGAAATTGATGCATTGTTGCACTGGTCCGAAGCTGCCCGCATCAATATGGAATTTGTCATAACTCACAATGGGGACATTGCGTCATCCGGCTATACGGTCCAGTTGATGCTGGACTATGATCAGAACCTGTTCATGCTTAAACCCCATTTTTACAAGGACTTCTGTGACCGATGGAAAGCCGGGGAATTTGAATGAGACAGGTATGGGTCACTGATGCAGCAGCAGTAACAGCCTTGGGAGACAGTTGCGAAAAAACCTGGCAGGGACTGATGGCGGGCCGGACCGCCATCCAGGCGGTGAGTCGTTTCCCCACATTTAATTATAATTCATCCATGGCTGCCTGTATCGACAATCTTACGCCCGGCGACAACCAATCCCTGATTCAGCAGCTCACAGAGCGGATTCTCTGTCAGCTCCATAACGTACCTGAAACCTCCCTTTTAATTACAGCCACAACTAAAGCCGGTATCGACAGCCTGGAGAAGATACGTCGGCATCAACCGATTGGTTTGCCTGACATTCTGCTCTCCTCTTTACCTGCATCAATTTCCCGGAAACTGAAACTGGCGGATAAGGGAATAAATATCAGTGCGGCCTGTGCATCATCAACTATTGCCGTGGCCCATGGTGCGTCACTCATCGCTTCGGGAAATGCCGAATCGGTTTTGGTCTGCTGCATGGATACGGTAACGGAATTTGTTTTTTCCGGCTTTTCATCGCTTAATGCCATGTCAGACACAGGTGCGCGGCCCTTTGATAAAGACCGAAACGGGCTGACCCTGGGTGAAGGCGCGGCTGCCATATTAATGATGAGCAGCAAAGCTGCGGGAAAACATGGAAAGCCGCATCTGGGGACAATTGCGGGATGGGGTGCGGCAAATGATGCCGCCCATATCACTGCACCGGCAAGGGATGGGTGCGGCCTGATCCAGGCCGCTCAAAAAGCTCTTAAAATGGCGGCAGTCGGCAAAGAAGCCATTGCCGCTGTTAATGCCCACGGGACCGGAACGATTTACAATGATATGATGGAGATAACCGCTTTCAGAAGTATTTTCCACAATTGCCGTATCCCGGTCAATTCTGTAAAAGGAGCCATCGGTCATACGCTCGGCGCAGCGGGGGGGATTGAGGTTGTCCTGGGACTGAAAGCACTGTCCGGGCAGATTCTACCCCCCACCGTGGGATTAAACATTCCCGAAGAGACGGCCATGGATCTGGTTTCATCACAACCGGTGAATATATCAGGGGATTATCTGCTGACCACAAATTCCGGGTTTGGCGGGGTGAATGCGGCAATTGTTCTGAAAAGAGGGAAGACGCCATGACTGCTGTTATCACCGGTATTGGCTGGGTATCATCCACAAGCATGGGATGCGGAACCGATCATGATCATGTTTCCATGAAAAAGGGTCCTCTGCCGGACATTAAGCGAAAGATGGTGCTGGCCAAACCCGCCAAAGCCTTTGGCAGGATGGACAGATTTTCAAAAACGGGACTTGCGGCCATTTCATTTGCATTAAAAGACGCCTGTCTTGAAACATGGGATAAAAAAAGGGATATCGGAATCATAGCGTCAACCACATACGGGTGCCTGGATACGGATATCCGTTATTTTGACACAGTGATCCCCGAGCAGGGGCTCCTTGCCAGTCCTGGTTTGTTTGCATATACTCTGTCCAACTGTTTTTTAGGCGAGGCTGCCATCTATTTTGGACTGACCGGAGCAGGATATATAATAAACGAAATGTTGCCAGGGGGGATGTACAGCCTGCAGACAGCCTTGCGCATCCTGGTAAGTGGTGAGAACGATATCATGGTGTGCGGATTCTGTGATTTGGGGAATCCCATACCGCTTGATAATGAAACCGGAACAGACGACACTGTTTCCGGGGCACTTTTTTTTGTCATTGAAAAGATCCCGGGAAAAAGTTGTAAGACTTACGGGACGCTTCGCATGGAGGAAAACAGCCGTATTTTTTTAAATGAAACAGCCATAGATAACTGGTGCATGCTTGCCGATACATGTTTTAAAAAAAATGATGCTTTTAAAGCATGATGCAGGATGCTGAAAACACATACGCGTATCAGGAGTTCTGAAATTATGAAAATGAAACTCATATACCCCACCTGGCCGAAACTTGAACGACAGACGGAATTCCATCTTCCCCCCCATGGCCCGGTGGTCTTTGCCGCAGACGTTCCAGGGGACGTGGAGATAGATTTTATTGATGAAAATGTCCGGGAAATGGAATTTGACAGCACCGCTGATGTGGTCGCCCTCTCTGTCATGCTCACCTGCCAGATCCCGCGCGCGTTTGAGATTGCCGACCAATACAGGGAGATGGGAGTTCCTGTCATTTTCGGCGGAATTGCGACCATGCTACACTCGGAAGAGGTGGCGGTGCATGCAGATTCTGTATTCCTGGGTGAAGTGGAGGGGCGTTTTGCCCGGGTGATGGATGATTTGAAATCCGGACAGATGAAAAAGAAGTATGATTATTTGCAGGACCATCCGGATATCAATCAGGTGGGAACAGCCCGCAGGGATCTTCTCAACCGGGACCGCTACAATTATCGCGGGGTCCAGATGCTTGACCTGATCCATGCATCCCGCGGGTGTAAATTCAACTGCTTTCCCTGCTGTAATAATTTTCTGGGGGGCCGGACATTTCGTCCGCGGCCTGTAAAAAAAGTGATTGAAGAGATTGAATCCATACCCAATAACCGACTGTTTATTGTGGATAATTCCCTTGCCCAGGACAGGGACTGGCTCATTGAATTCTTCACCGCACTGGCACCCCTGAAAAGAAAATGGGTGTCCCATCCGATTTTAGATGATGAAAAGGTGATAAAACTCGCAGCCGATGCCGGTTGCTGGTATGTATACCAGGCAATATTTGACACAAAGGACGTTATCCGTGATCGTATAAAACGGTTTAAGGAAAACGGTATTGGCGTTGAAGGGACCATTTTGCTGGGAACGGACAACCAGGATGAAGATTTCATCAAAATGCTGGTGGACTATTTAATGGTGATTGATCTTGATATTGCCGAGTTTACCGTTGCCACCCCGTTTCCCCATACACCGTTAAGGGCACACCTTGAAAAAGAAAAAAGAATTCTGAGCAATGACTGGAAAAAATATACATGTGACAAAGTGGTATTTCAGCCCCGGCACATGACACCTGAAAAACTCCAGGAACTCTATTATTATGCCTGGGACACGTTTTATGAAGGGGGCGGCTACCAGCTGATGATGGGCGACCTCTTTATGAAAGTGGTAAAACGGGAAATCGAGGACGGTACGTACCGGCGGTATAACCCGAGGAGAAAACGGTCTTTTAAGAGAAAAAATATAAAATGAGCAAAATATTCCTGCTGGCCTCAAATATTACCACCGAACCCTACCCGGTGTATCCGCTGGGTATGGCTGTGATTGCTTCGGCCCTTGAGGCGGACGGCCATGTGGTATGCCAGTTTGACTTTCTGGCATCAGAGCAGTCCGATTTGAAGTTACAAAACGCCCTGTCCGAATTTACCCCTGATTATGTGGGCATCTCCATACGCAATATTGATAATGTGGATTCCCTGACCCCTGAAAGTGACTGGTATCTTGAGCACATCAGGGACCAGGTCAATTTAATCCGGGAAAAAACAACAGCACCCGTTATTATCGGAGGGCCGGCGTTTTCCATCATGCCGGAAGAGATCCTGGCGTATATTGGCGCGGATTACGGGATTGTGGGAGAAGGCGAGCATAAGATATGTGAACTCATCCATACACTGAATAACGGTGAGACCATGCCTGCAATAATAAAAGGGGATACACTGCTTACCGGAAACCAGATGTGTTCTCCCCTTTTTACGAATGATATGGTCCGTTTTTACAAAGACACCAGCGGAATGATAAATCTCCAGACAAAAAGGGGTTGCCCCTACTCATGTGCTTATTGTACCTATCCGCTTCTGGAAGGAAATTGTTTCAGGAATCGTGATCCTGAAACGATCGTACATGACATCCTGAAAATAAAAAAAGACTATCAGGCAGACTGTTTCTTTTTTACAGATTCGGTATTTAATGATGCCGGGGGCCATTATCTTGAATTTGCGGAGGAATTAATCCGGCAGGAAGCGGCCATCCGATGGGCCGGGTTTTTTCGACCGCAGGCCATGAACCGCAGTGACGTAAGAGTGCTGAAACGATCCGGCATGTATGCTATGGAAGTTGGGACTGACGCATCAAGCGATGCAACACTGGCAGGGCTCAACAAGGGATTTTGCTTTGCCGACGTAATGGCGTTTAATAAAAATTGTGTGGAAGAAAATATTCCTGTGGCGCATTTTATTATTTTTGGCGGTCCGGGTGAAACAGAGGAAACAATTACAGAAGGCCTTGAAAATATAAAAAAACTGGAAAAATGTGTTGTATTTGCCTTTTCCGGTATCCGTATCCTGCCGGGAACCGGGATCTACAAAAAAGCAGTGACAGACGGCCTGCTTGCAACAGACGATTCCCTGCTTAAACCGGTTTATTATTTTTCTCCTGAAATTGATCCGGAAAAAATGAATCAAACCATAGAAACCGATTTTAATAAGCGAAGGGATCGCATATTCCCTCCGTCTGAAGGCCAGATGCGCATAAAGGCGTTAAATCTTTTCGGGGTCCACGGCCTTTTATGGGACATGCTGCTTTCCGAAAAGAAACGAAAACATAGGCGAAAAAGACAAAACGCATGACAGTTATAAATACAGGTAAAATCCTGCTTATACACCCCCTGGGATATCAATCGGATGCAGCCGGAAAAGACATATCCAGGCTGGCAAACATCATGCCGCCCATTGGGCTGGCAAGTATCTCCGCATATCTTGAGAACCGCCACATAGAAAGCGAGATTATCGACTGCTTTGCCAGACCGAATTCCGATCGTCTGATCCGGGAACGGCTGAAGGATGAAAATCCTTCATTTATCGGAATTTCCTGTACAACCTCGAGTTTTAATGATGGTGTTCGCATAGCAAAAAATGCAAAATATATTTTGCCGGGAATAAAAACCGTGTTTGGCGGTCCCCATGTTTCAGCATTGAAAGAAAAGGTACTGGAGGGGGCACGGGAAATTGATTATGTGGTTGTTGGGGAAGGTGAAGAAACCCTTGCCGAGCTGATTGAAAATGACGGGCAGTCTGTTTCGCACATTCCCGGGCTTGTATATCGGGACACATCCGGTGCAATCGGCTTCACCGGTTACAGGAAAAATGGCCTGGACCTTGATAGCCTCCCGTTTCCTGCATATGAAAAACTGGAAGGCTATCCGGACGTTTACAAACTGCCCATTTTCAACTATCCAAAAACGCCGAATTCGAGCTGCATATCAAGCCGCGGCTGCCCGTATGCGTGCAGCTATTGTGACCGGTCTGTGTTCAGGCGCAGTTTTCGTTTTAATTCCGCAGAATATGTGTACGCGCACCTTAGTTACCTGAAAGACCGGTTTGGCATCCGGCATATCAATTTCTATGATGATCAGTTTACATTCAAGCGCAAACGGGTAGAGGGCTTTACAAAATTGATGATTAACCGGCCTTTGGGGATGACATTCAACTGTGCGGTCAGGGCCGAACATGTTGACGCGGACCTCTTAAAACAGATGAAGGCCGCAGGGTGCTGGATGATCAGCCTGGGAATCGAAACCGGTGATGAGATCCTGCTTGCACAGCACCGGCAGAATGCTGATCTTGCCATGCTTGCGGATAAAATCAGGATGATAAAAAAAGCAGGCATCCGTACCAAAGGACTTTTAATGATGGGACTGCCCGGAGAAACCGAAGCAAGTATCCAGAAGAGCAGGGATTATGTTTTTTCACTTCCCGTTGATGATTTTAACCTGTCAAAATTCACCCCGTTTCCGGGTTCCCCGGTGTATGAAAACATTCATGAAAAAGGAGTATTTGACGAGGACTGGGAAAAGATGGACTGCATGAATTTTCTGTTTATTCCCCGGGGGCTGACAAAAGACCGGATGGAAGCGCTTTTTATCGGTTTTTACCGGACCCATTTCATGCGTCCGAAAGTCCTGCTGGGGTATGCAGCTATGGTGTGGCGGTCACCGGACAGCTGGTTTCGGTTTATTCGGAATATGGGTGATTTTTTAAGGTTTGCAAAAAGTAATAATCGGCTGGGTAATAAAGAAAAATGAGAGTAATTATTGTCATACCGGTTTACAATCATCCGGACACCCTGAAAGATGTTGTCCTTCACGCACTTGATGTCCATGATACAGTGCTGGTGGTTGATGATGGGAGTGCTCACAGGGCGGAAGACATACTGAAGGGAATCGACCGTGTACATATTATCCGGCATGAAAAGAATTTGGGTAAAGGTGCAGCCATTTTGTCAGCCGTGCCCCTGGCGCGCAGGCTGAATATGACCCATATGGTGACCATGGATGCGGACGGCCAGCATGATCCGGATGACGTTAAACTGTTTATGCCGGTTATTAAAAAATATTCTTCGTCTGTAATTGTAGGCAAACGTGATTTTCAGGGTCCCCATGTCCCCGGCAGTACCCGTTTTGGGAGGAAATTTTCCAACTTCTGGCTGCGCCTTCAGACCGGTCAATCCATTGGTGATACCCAGAGCGGATTTCGGGCATATCCGCTGTTTGTGCTTGAAAACCTGAAATTGAGAGAAAAACGTTATGCATTTGAAATTGAAGTGCTCGTAAAAGCAGCCTGGGCCGGCATCGAATTGAAGGATGTGCCTGTGTCTGTCCACTACCCGCCGGCCGGCAAACGGATTTCCCACTTTCACAAACTCAAGGATAATTTCCGGCTCAGCGGACTGAATACAAAGTTTACCCTGCGGTCCGTCTTGCCCTGGCCCCATAAAAAAATTGTATCCCATGAAATCACCGGGGAAAAAATCACGGCACTTCACCCGATCCGGTCAATCAAAACACTGTTGACGGAAAACGCTACCCCTTTGCAACTGGCTGCCGCTGCCGCCCTCGGGGTGCTGCTGGGCACATTACCCCTGATTGCATGCCATACCATCGCGATTATCTTTGCAGCCGGTTACCTCCGATTAAATAAAGTCGTGGCATTGAGTGCCAGCCAGTTGTGCATGCCGCCTTTTGTTCCGGCCCTTTGTATTGAGGCCGGTTATTTTATACGCCACGGAACGTTTTTAACGGAGATCTCCATGAAAACGCTGGGGTACCAGGTTCTGGACAGATTTTATGAATACCTGATCGGCTCTGTTGTTCTTGCACCGGTGCTTGCCGTTGCCATGGGGAGTATTGTTTATCTGACAGCCACTATTATTACAGCGGGGAAAAATGCAGCAACCGGATGAAACCAGCAGCAAAACCACACGCCAGTGGTCCGGCCGCGCGGTGGGCGCCGGCTGGCAGTATAATTTTTTTTATTGTATGATTCGAATCGGCGGCCGCAGGCTGGCGTACCTGATCGCATATGGCGTGGTATTTTATTATACCCTGTTCACCCCGTCCCAGCGGGCAAAAACAAAATACTATCTTGACAAAAAATTTCCCGGGAAAAACAGTTTTGGCAGATTTACCGACAGCTTTCGCATGATTTTAAATCTGGCAAAAATTCTCATCGACAGGGCCGTCACCGGGACAATGGGAATGGCCGGCATGCATGTGACGCTCCACGGCAGGGAAGCGTTGCTCAACCTGCTGGATGAAAAAAAGGGCGTCATCCTGATGATGTCCCATGTGGGATGCTGGCAGGTGGCGCTTTCCGCCCTGAATTTTTTAAATGTTCCGGTAAACCTGCTGATGCACCAGGAGGAAGGGGATGTGGACAGGCACTATTTCGAACAGCACGGCCTGTCATCCATGTTTAAAATTATTGACCCGAACAGCTATCTGGGAGGCACCCTGGACATGCTTGCGGCCCTGAAAAACAATGAGGTTCTCAGTGTCATGGGGGACCGGGTGATCCAGGGCAGCAGTAATATTATACACGTCCCTTTCCTGGGCAAAGAAGTGCCGTTTCATTACAGCCCGTTTAAAATCGCCTCTGCATCCGGATCTCCGATTGTGGTTCTTTTTTCATACAAAACCAGTCCGGACAGCTATGAACTGAAAGTAGCCCGGATCATCCGCGTGCCAAAAAATCTCGGACGGTCCGGAAAGGTTTTCAGTCCCTATGTGGAACAGTATGTCCACGCCCTGGAATCCTATACAGATGAACATCCCTATCAATTTTTAAATTTTTATGATATGTGGGGAACGAAAACTTAAAGGAAATATGTTGAATATGACGATGAATGAGCGATTAAAAAAAATTATTGTGGAAGATCTGTTTCTTGAAGACATTGAACCCGAAGAAATTGATGATGAGGAAGCGCTTTTTGGTGACGATGGTCTGGGCCTGGATTCACTGGATGCGGTTGAACTGGTGGTGCAGGTTCAGAAACATTTTGGTGTTGAGATAAAAAATATGGATGAAGGCCGGGTGGCGTTTGGGTCCATAAACACACTTGCCGCTTTTATTGAGGAACGTCAATAGGATGATACCCATTCGCCCTGTTGCCATAACAGGCGTTGATTGCCTTTGTGCTGCCGGTCTGAATCTTTCAGACTGTATGGATTCTCTTTTCAGCGGCAGGCGAAACTGTTCGTCCCCCTGTCTTTTTTCCAGCACCCATCCCCGGCCCTACCCTGTATTTGAAATCAGGGACGCCATTGCCGGTACCAATATTAATGACCTGATTAATGATCGGGTTAATGCCAGGGAACACAATATCTTACGCACAAGCCGGCTGGCGCTGGCAGCGGCCCGCCAGGCACTTGAAAATGCTGGCCTGGACAGGGACAATCTCAAGGGGAAAAGAGTGGGTGTCTGCATGGGGACGACCGTTGGAAGCGCCATGAACAATGAAGCGTTTTACAGCCACTACCGGGAGGGTAACCATCCGGATATGATGCCCATCAAACAGTTTTTAAACAGCAATCCGGCCGCGTGTATCTCGAATGATTTTCAGTTGTCCGGCCCCTGCCAGACAGTGGTCAATGCCTGTTCATCCGGCACGGACGCCATCGGCGTGGGTGCTTCCTGGATTCAGTCGGGTCTCTGTGACGTGGTCATTACCGGGGGAGCGGATGAATTATGCCGTGTCACCTACAACGGGTTTATATCCCTTATGATAGTGGACAGTTCCCCATGTCGGCCGTTTGATGTGAATCGTGCCGGATTGAACCTGGGTGAAGGTGCGGCCGTCCTTATCCTGGAATCGGAAAAATCCAAACGGGCGCGAAATAAAAAAGCACGGGCATATGTCTGCGGGTATGGAACCGCCTGCGATGCCTATCATCTTACCGCGCCAAAACCCGATGGGGACGGACTCCGGCGGGCCCTCGCAGACGCGCTGGCGATCAGTGGAAGAACTGCTTCGGATATTGCGTTTGTGAATGCACACGGGACCGGTACGCCGGACAATGACCGGGTGGAAAGTGGTGTTCTGCATGACATGTTGCCGGATGTTCCTTTTCATTCCACCAAGGGGTATACCGGGCACACCCTGGGCGCGTCCGGGGCAATTGAGGCTGCGTTCACAGTTGTCTGCCTGGAAGCGGAAAAAACACCGGCAAATATTGGTTTTACCGATCCTGATCCGGAACTGCCTTCTTCCCCACAGCAGCACATGGAATCGATAAAAGGAGACTTTGCAATCTCCGAATCCCTGGCATTCGGCGGAAACAATTCAGTCCTGGTTATTGGCAAAGGAGCCCTGCGGACATGAGAATTGCCATCCAGGGGATAGGTGTGACCGGCGGATTCGGAAACGGTGTGGCTGGATTAAAAGATGCTCTGATCACCGGAGAATGCATGCCGGATACGGTTCCTGTGAATGCTGACAACGGTTCTATTGGAATATCGGGTGGAATGCCGGGTGAAATGCCGGTCTTTACGGCAGATACGGCCGGGTTGAAATCGTTTGTATCCCCGCGGTTATTACGCAGGGTGGACCATTATTCCCGGATGGCGCTGTATGGCTCTTTTCTTGCGCTCAAAGATGCAGGTGATCCTGAACTGGATCGGAAACGGCTGGGTATTGTTATTGCCACCGGGTACGGTGCCATGCGCACGACGTTTTTATTTCTTGATTCGGTGATGGAAACCGGGGAAGACCAGCATGCATCGCCGATCCGGTTTTCAAACTCGGTGCATAATGCCGCGGCCGCCCATATATCCATACTGCTGAATGCCCGGGGGCCGGCCCTTACGGTAAGCCAGTTCGAGATGTCGTTTCCTTCAGCACTTGTCACTGCCTGCCAGTGGCTCGCTGAAAAACGTGTAGATGCGGTACTGGTCGGCGGTGTAGATGAATACTGCGATGTGCTGGGGTATTGCCGTCAACGGTTTTTTGGCAACAGCCGTTGTCCGGCAATTGAGCCCTTTGAATTTGACAAACA
Organism: Desulfobacteraceae bacterium; assembly: GCA_030618465.1. Lineage (GTDB taxonomy): Bacteria > Desulfobacterota > Desulfobacteria > Desulfobacterales > SURF-7 > JAUXDD01. The sequence goes on along the minus strand of JAUXDD010000043.1, from coordinate 3,715 downwards.
GACAGCCATTGCCGGTGAAGGCGCGGCGTTTTTCCTGCTTTCCCTGGATACGGTGAATGGTTCCGGTTACGGATATATTGAAGATGTACGGATGGGTAATATTGCACGTGAAGCTGTACCTGACAATGCCTGTTTGTTTACGGGTGCGGACGGTCATAAAAAATGCGGAAATGCATATAAGCAGTATTTGGACAAAACTATGCCGGTTGCATCCTATGCGCCTGTTTACGGGAGTTTTCCGACAGCAACCGCCCTGGACATGGCTGTTGCCGGTATTTCCATGAAAACGGGCAGGATGTTTGCGTCTCCCGAAACGTCCAATAGTGACAGCAATTTGAATATTATCAAAACTGAACAAAGCAGGAGTGATAGAAAAATCGGCTGTTTAAAAATAAGTGACCGGGGTGAGTATTCATTGATTGTTCTTGGAAAGGATTAAAAAATGAACATCAAATTCGAAGCTCGAAATCCGAAATATTAAGGATAATTGCTGTTTTTATATTACTGCGGTGGACTCTGTGATTGTTTTGAACATTTGGATATTTTTTATTCGGATTTGTTTCGTGCTTCGATATTCGAATTTTTATCTGTTTGTCAAAATTTTATAATAGAATAAATAATTCTTAGTACAGTAGGTTGGGTTAAGCGAAGCAACCCAACATTCGGTGGAACATAAACGAAAATGATATTTATGAACGAATTACCAACGACCAAACGAAAAATAAAAACAATACATAACGCCATCACCGACTTTCACGCAAGCACATATGCGGACATTCAATACAGCCCCCCTCAAGAGATTCAGGAGATTCAGACACAGCTCCTGCTCAATCACATTGAATATGCGGCAACCCACAGTCCGTTTTATAAAATTTTATTCAGGGACCATGCGATTGATTACCGGGATATAAAAACCATGGCCGACCTTTCGTCGGTTCCGTTCACCCGGAAATCGGACATGACCGATAAAAGCAATGACTTTCTTGCCGTATCGGAAAAAGATATTGTGGATGTCTGCCTCACGTCTGCCACAACCGGCAGTGATCCCACGATTATTTCCCAGACCCAGTCAGATCTGGCGCGTCTGGCATACAATGAAGAGGTGGCCTTTGCCATGGCCGGTATTACAGACGATGACACGCTACTGGTCTGTGCGGCACTGGACCGCTGTTTTATGGCGGGCCTGGCATATTTTCTGGGGGGCGTAAGGCTGAATGCGCGGGTGCTGCGAGGCGGGGCCGGCAGTGCTGCCCAGCACTGGCATTTGATGAAAACCGTGAACACCACAGCCATAGTGGGGGTTCCTTCATTAATGGCAAAAATTGCCCGATACGCCATGGAAAACGGGGATGATCCATCAGAAATGGGTGTCAAAAAACTGGTGGCGATCGGCGAACCGGTCAGGGACGAGCAGTTGAACCTGATCCCGGCGGCGCAAACACTCGAGAAACAATGGAATGCGAAAATATTTTCAACCTATGCATCATCCGAACTGGCCACCACATTCTGTGAATGCCAGGAACGCAGAGGAGGTCATCTCAGGCCGGAACTGATTGTGCTTGAAATTGTTGACGATGATGGCAGGCCGGTACCGACCGGTAAAACAGGAGAAGTGGTGGTCACTCCCCTGGGTATAACCGGGATGCCCCTTATCCGGTTTAAAACCGGTGATATTTCGTATATCATTGAAACCCCCTGTGCCTGCGGCAGGAAGACGTCAAGGCTCGCGCCGATCCTGGGGAGAAAAAACCAGATGCTGAAATATAAAGGCACGACCATTTTCCCCAATGCCATAATCGCTGCGCTGGAAGGAAACAGCAAATTCTATGGTGGCTATGTGGAAGCAAAAAAAAATGACGATGGAACCGACAGGATTATCCTGCATGCTGCCATGAATACATCGGATGCGACCATGGAATGGCTGCAAAATGAGCTGCGCGCTAAAATAAGGGTGGTGCCGGAAATCATCCTTGCTGGAAAAAAAGCAGTGGATAAAAAAGTGTACCGGTTTGAAAAGAAGAGGAAACGGATTACATTCTTTGATTTAAGATAACCTTTATGCCACAAAGGCACAAAGACACAAAGGGTTTAAACAGATAATTAATCTTGGTGTCTTCGTGGCAATATTATATAACAATTTAACCAACGAGGAATCATAGTGGATAACAGACAGACTGTCATACTCACCGGCAATGATCTGACCTATAAAGATATCGTTGCCGTCGGCATTGGCGACAAACGGGTTGAACTGGACCCATCCGCCCTGGAACGGTGCCGGGCCTCCCGGGAATTTCTTGAAACATCCATCCGGGCAAAACGCATCATTTACGGTGTGAATACATCCTTTGGGCCCATGTGCAATAAAATCATTGATGACAGTGAAATTGAGGCCTTACAGAAAAATCTTATCATGAGCCATGCGGCTGGTCTGGGCACCCCGATTCTGCCGTATATATCACTGGGAATTCTGGCTGTCCGGCTGAATTCCCTGGTCAAGGGGTATTCGGGTGTGAGAATTGAACTCCTGGAGTTGATCAGAGATATGATAAATGCCGGCATAGCTCCCTATATACCGGAATGCGGGAGTGTGGGGGCATCCGGCGACCTGGTCCATCTGGCGCATATGGCCCTGGCAATAATCGGGGAAGGTCCGGTCTATGTGGATAAACAGCTTTACGATGCTTCGGAGGCGTTTTCCAAATTCAACCTGACACCCATTACTCTCAGTTACAAGGAAGGCCTTGCCCTGATGAACGGCACAGCAGCCATGACTGCCCTGGCTGCCTTTACCATATTCGGCGCGAAAAAAGCACTGCGCATTGCCTGTGTGAATGCGGCTTTTGCGATTGAAATTTTTGGCGGTATTGATGATGCCTTTGACAGTGACCTGCACCACGTGAAACAGCACCCGGGGCAGTTAAAAATTGCTCAGATTATAAAAAATCTCTACAGGGGCTCAAAAAACATAACGCTCCGGGAAAATATGCATGAACAGATCCGGGACCAGCAGCAACCCACTGGTTCGGTATTTGAAACAGATATCAATGTGCAGGATGTGTATTCCATCCGATGCACCCCCCAGATCCTTGCGCCTGTGATGGAAACCATTGACAATGTGGTGAAAACCATTGAAATTGAAGCCAACTCGTCAAATGACAACCCCATCATCATTCCGGAAAAAAATAAAATTATACACGGCGGCAATTTTCACGGTCAAAGTATCAGTTTTGCCATGGATTCACTCAGTATCGCCATTTCCACATTGTGCAATCTGTCAGAGCGACGAATAAACAAACTGCTTAGCAAGTATCTGAATGAAGGACTGCCCGAACACCTGATTCCCGGAACTGTGGGGTTAACCATGGGGTTCATGGGGGCGCAATACCTTGCCACATCATCAACAGCCGAAAACAGGCACCTTGCCAACCCGATGAGCATACACTCCATATCCTGCAATGCTTCCAATCAGGATGTGGTCAGCATGGGGACCGTGGCCGCTCGCAAAGCGTTCAAGCTGGTAAGCAACTCAAAACATATTTTAACCCTTGAAATACTGGCGGACCTGCAGGCCCTTTCATTCAGAAATGCCGACAAACTCGGATACGGGACACAGAATATCTATACGATCCTGCAAAAAGATTTTGAGGTATATGATAATAAGCGCGTGTTTCATGATGACCTGGTAAAATTCAGGAAACTCCTGTTTTCCAGCCAG
>JAUXDD010000257.1 GCA_030618465.1 Desulfobacteraceae bacterium | reverse complement strand
CTGTGAGAGAATCACTTACGGATAACCGGATTTCCTGTGCCGCATGCTGGAAGCTTGCCGAACAGTTTGACTGTACACGGCTGGATGTTTCTTCTTCCTGTGAATCAATGGGGATAAAGGTATCTCCCTGTCAACTGGGTGCGTTCTAATTGATGGACACTACTTAGCCATCAATGTTAAAAAAAACCGATCAGGCATGTGATGGGCCTGACCGGCTTTCATTTGATTCGGCTTTCATTTGTCTGTATTTATAAAAAAATATGGTTACAAAAGACTACCATCCTATCGTCAGGTAATCATGTATGGAATCGGCTGCCTGTCTTCCCGCACCCATTGCAAGAATAACGGTTGCAGAACCGGTTACAATATCTCCGCCGGCCCATACGCCTTTTTTGCTGGTCTTGCCGGTTTTCTCATCAGCTTCAATGTATTCCCATTTGTTTAATTTCAAACCTTCTGTAGACTGGGTCAACAACGGATTGGCCCCGGCGCCGACAGCAATAATGGCAAGATCGCATTCCAGTTCAAATTCTGATCCTTCTATAGGAATAGGGCGTCTTCTGCCGGAATCATCCGGTTCACCCAGTTCCATTTTCAGTCCTTCCATACCTGTGAGTCTTCCTTTTTCATTTCCGAGAAATTTTGTTGGGTTTGTCAGGAAAAAGAATTCAACCCCTTCTTCTTCAGCATGATGGACTTCTGCAGCTCTTGCCGGAACTTCATCCCTTGATCGGCGATACACGATACGGGATGTTTCCGCACCCAGCCGGAGGGCTGTTCGTGCAGAATCCATGGCGACATTGCCGGCCCCTAATGTAATAACATTTTTACCTTTGATGACGGGGGTGTCATACTCAGGATAACGATATGCCTTCATGAGGTTTGATCGGGTAAGGTATTCATTTGCCGATAAAATACCGATAAGATTTTCGCCCGGAATATTTAAAAACCGGGGCAGGCCTGCGCCAACACCTATATAAATGGCATCATATCCTTCTTCAAAGAGTTCATCCAGGGAAATCGTTCTTCCAACAACGGCATTACACTCAAGTTTTACACCAAGCTTTTCAAGTCCTGCGACCTCGGAAAAAACGATTTCTTTTGGAAGCCTGAATTCCGGAATTCCGTAGACAAGGACACCTCCGGGTTTATGGAATGCCTCAAAAAGCGTGACTTCATGACCCTTAAGTATCAGGTCGCCTGCTACAGTAAGGCCTGAAGGGCCCGAACCCACAACAGCAATTTTTTTGCCTGTTGGCGCTGCTTTTTCAGGAAGCGAAGCTTTTTTGTTCATTCGTTCATAGTCGGCAACAAACCTTTCCAGGTTGCCGATGGCGACCGGTTCATTTTTCTTTCCGACAATACATTTGCCTTCACACTGCAATTCCTGTGGGCAGACTCTTCCGCAGACAGCGGGAAGACCGTTTTTCTCCCATACTTTGCTAATTGCAGCCGTGAATTTTCCTTCTTTAACAAGGCTTATAAAACCAGGGATATCTACGCCCACAGGGCACCCATCCACACATACAGGTTTTTTGCATTGCAGACACCGTTCGGCTTCTCTTATTGCTGTTTCAGGGCTCTGACCAGTTGGAACCTCCTCGAAATTTTTTGACCTTACCTCCGGTGCCTGTTCAGGCATGGGTTGCCTGGGAATTAATTCTTTTTTTGCCATAATATCCTCCGAAAATTGAATAAAGCGCTATATACCACACTTAACTATGATTATTATTATAAGTATATTATATTTTTTTGATAAAAATTTATTGTTTTACCAGATTGCAATGTTCGTTATAACTTTTCTTTTCTTCTTCTGTATACGCCTGAAGACGAAGCATCAGTTCATCAAAATCAACCTCATGACCATCAAATTCAGGTCCGTCAACGCATGCAAACCGGGTCTTGCCGCCTACGGTAACCCTGCAGCCGCCGCACATACCTGTGCCGTCAACCATTATGGGATTGAGGCTTACAACAGTTTTGACATTAAACTCCTTTGTTATTTTGCAAACTGCCTTCATCATCGGTACGGGTCCGATGCCGACAACAAGATTGACACCACCTTCTTCCAGGACCTCTTTCATTACATCTGTTACAAAACCATGATGGCCGTATGACCCGTCGTCTGTGCATACACGAAGATCATGCGACGCCGCTTTCATTAGATCTTCCATAATGAGAAGATCTTTTGTTCTGGAGCCAATAATACAGGTGATGTCGTTTCCTACTTCCTTGAGTCCCCGGGTGATGGGATGTAATACAGCGACTCCTGTTCCACCGCCGACACATACCACTTTGCCGACTTTTTCAAGATGTGTGGCCGCTCCAAGCGGACCGATAATATCCTGATATCCTTCACCTACCTTTAAATCCCTGAAAAGAGCTGTGGATTTGCCCACAACCATATATATTACTGTTAGTGTCCCTTTCTCAGGATTCGTGTCTGCCATGGTGAGTGGGATTCGTTCGCCGGTTTCATTTGCTTTCAGGATAACAAACTGGCCGGGCTTTGCCTTTCGGGCAATCAGAGGCGCATCGATTTCATTAAGTATAACTGTGCCCTCAGCCATTTCTTCCCGTGCTATAATTTTAAACATGATTTAACCTCCGGATTTAAAAAACTATATTTATTATTTGTACAAAATTTATAATATTCTGATGAAATAAAATAAATTATTATGCATGTGCTTAATAAAAAAATCAATTAATAAATGTGAAGTCGTATGAAAATCATGAATGCTTGTGTAAACAACAATGTGTGGCAGGGGATGGGTTCTGGAAATATTATATTGAAAATAATCTGAGCCCGGAATCAGTTTAAATTTTCACCAATTTGCAGAACGTTGACGAGATGGTGCGTATACCCTTAAAAATAATGTAATTCTTATTATGGATAACGATTCCTGCAGGAACCATATCAAAGATTGGGGCAAAAATTATTCGTATGATTCCATGAAATCGGCAAGGGATTTTCTGAGCCAGCCTATGGATTCTTGATTTGTAAGGATTAATAATAATCCGTTAAGGTCTTCTTTTTTAAACTTGAATATGGTTTTCATGATGATTGCTGCCTGGTCGGAATTAAAATAGTCGTTCAGAAAGGTATAGCCTTCTTCAGAGCCGCTTAGTACCTGGGGCGGAGAATAGGTGACAAATGTATCAAGCAGTTCGGATATTTTTCCGACACATGCGCCAATCAGTAGATTGCCGATTTCCAGCAGAACGCCTTTATTAAGCGATTCAGTAGAAGATGGCTCTGATTTGGACGGCTTGTGATTTTTAAAGAGTGTCAGCAGATCGGTTCCTGTTTCTGAAGGGAATACCAGCAAGCCTGATCCGTTAAAATCTCCCCAGAATTTTTGATCCACTGTGCTTACTTTGGAACCCGTTCCAATTGTATTTTGAAGATAATCCGGTAATTTTCCAATACTAATAATATCAATTTCAGGCACACTGAGCTGGACATATATGTCAACAACCTCTGCAAGATCAGCAGTGGCATTACCAAAGGCGATGTTCATTATTTCCTGTAATATCTCTTTTTCATCCCCTGAAAATAAATTGCTTTTATCGGAAGTCATTTAAGTTTCTCCTGAAATTATTTTGACAGTTTTATTTCTATCTTTTCTATTGTTTCCTGGATGGTCTCCGCTTTCGCAGGTTTTTTTATCAATGTAAATGCACCTAATCCCATCACACTGGAGATTGATTTTGGCTGTACGTCAGCCGTTGTGACAACAATTACGGCATCTTTATCAAGTTTCATGATTTCTTCAGTGGCTTTATAGCCATCAAGTACTGGCATTGTCAGGTCCATAAAGACCATATCCGGATTTAATTCCTGGTATTTTTGAATTCCCTCCTGGCCATTTCCGGCTTCAAAAATTTCGTATCCTTTATCTTTAGGGATACAGGTTTTTAACATCTTACGTGCCACCGGGGAATCATCTACGATTAAAATCCTATTAATTGCCATGTTTTACCTTTTAAATGAGTATTAAATTAGTTTGTTGTATAAAAGAAAAATGAAATATTGAATTAAAGA
>JAUXDD010000213.1 GCA_030618465.1 Desulfobacteraceae bacterium | reverse complement strand
GGGGGATCGAGGGGGATTTTAAAAATTGACAGAATTCCTTAAGTCAACAGCATTAACCACAAGGGATGCCCCTACCGTACCGGGGATATATCCGGATCATACATGCATCCAAACGGTTGATGTGATCATGGAATTTGTGTAATCAACAGACGGTCATAATGGTGTAGGGGCGAACCCGTGTGTCCGCCCTGGTGGCTATCATGATGAGATAATTATTCCGTAGAAACAAACGTTAACGCAAAACCACCAGGGCAACCACAAGGGATTGCCCCTACCGTACCGGGGATATATCCGGATCATACATGCATCTATAAACATTGACATACAACCCCCTGGTTCCCCTTTCCCGTGTAGAACAAAAAACCGTACTCATCGCATATGCGGACAGTGTTTTTGAAAAAGGAGAAGCAACCTTATCAACCCTTGATAAGTTTTTAACGACACATTTCCCGGCAATCAGGGGTCTGCACATTTTACCTGCCTGTGAAATTTCTGAAGAGCGTTTTAATGACGGCGGATTTTCCCAGGTGAGAAGGGATCGTATCCATGCATTATATGGAACCAATGAACAATTTGAAACGCTGATGGAAAAATACTATTCCATGACCGATTTTGTTTTAAATCATGTTGATATTGATAACCCCAGGTTCCGGGCATACCTTGACGGGGATAACCTGGCAGGCGACTGTTTTTTTGTATTTTCAGAAGACGCCTGGGGAAAACGGCTGGCAAATGGGGATTTTGCCCAGATCTTTCGGCCCCGCCCGTTTCCCCTTTTCACCATATTCCGAAGAAAACCTTCAGGCAAATTTGCCGGGAAATCACATGAAAAAAGCGTATCTGAACTGAACAGGCGATTTGAGGGGAAAAACCTTGACGCCCTGCCTGAAGAATATATTAATATCCTGTTTGTCTTCAGCAAAATAAAAAATGACCAGATGTTGCTGGATGACGATTATCAACACATCACCCACCTGCTTACTTATCTTGAAAACAGGGGACAAATTCCCGATAACCTGTTTACAGTTTCCAAAACACAGGAAACCCGGAATAAACCTTACATTTTCACAGATCACATACATACCCCGGAAAATCTATTGACTATCCTCCTGCCGTGCACCGGGATTTCCCCGGAAAAGGCAGAAATATATGCCGGCATTTTCAAAGCCGCGGACACAGAACTGTTTGGGGAGCCCATACGCGCGTTGACCACGTTCAGCCATGTGCAGGTGGATCTAAACCTGACAACATTTGAAGGATTAAAACTTTTATGCGATGATTTTTCCTGGTACCTTAAAATGGACATGAACATGCTGAGACTGGATGCGGCCAACTTTGCATTTAAAAAATGGGGAACATCCTGTTTCGGACTACCTGAAACCACTAAGCTCCTTAAGATACTTTACCTGTCCATGGGTCTTGTCTCCCCGCGAATGGTCCCGAACCTTGAGGTCAACGCACCGTTAAGTTCAGTTTTGAATCAGATGGCAGACAAACAGGCACCACCGCCCATGATGTACGATTTTCACCTGGCAAGCATGATGCCGGTTGTTTTCCATAACGGGGATGCCACGCCCCTGCTTGAAATTTTTAAAATGATTGACCGGTATGACATCCCCAGGGAATTGACGGGAGCTTTGTTTTAATGCTCATAATTTCAATTAATATCTGCTTAAGGTCTTATCAGAATAATTATAAATGCGGCTACCCTGACTGATCATTGTAAACATATTGACTCAACCGTATATTTCATATAAAGAATCTATAAAATTGTTGGTTTCTCAGGATTATCAAAATATCTTCGACAAAGAAATCGATTTAATAAAACGAGTTATGAAACAGGCAAAGCCACCCAGACTCAGTCCGGGTGGCTTTTTTATTATTGAAGAATGTCGATTGAAAATTTATGGAATCGATTTAATCTTCATTTTTTAATTGGCAATATAAAGAAATTCAATTTTTATGAGTGTGCACATTTGGCAAAGCTGATAGTTATCGACAATTACGATTCATTTACCTACAACCTCGTGCAGATGTTTATGCACTACCCGCTTGATATAAAGGTATTTCGAAACGATCAAGTCACCCTTGACCAGGCTGAGGAAATGAATCCGGATTACATACTGATCAGCCCCGGCCCCAAAGACCCGGAACATGCCGGTATTTCAGTACCGCTGATAAACCGGTTTTGCGAAAAAGTGCCGGTGCTTGGCGTATGCCTCGGTATGCAGTGTATAAATGAAGCCTTTGGTGGAAAGACGGTTCGGTCTGTCATGCCGGTTCATGGCAAAAAATGTACGATCCATCATACAGGACAGAGTGTTTTTAACGGCATCCCCTCACCGTTTCAGGGGGCACGATATCATTCGTTAATGGTTGAAACCAATAGCGATGCACTTTTGGTAACAGCGAACAGTGAAGAAGGAGTCATTATGGGGCTGTCCCATCCGGATATGCCGCTTCACGGTGTTCAGTTTCATCCGGAAAGTTTTTTGACCGAGCATGGTTTTCTGATTGTGAAAAATTTCTTGAAACTGGGGCCATTGTTTGATTGAAGATTGATGATATAATGGATAAAATATTTAAAACTGCCGGAAAAATTTCAACCGTTCATATGGAAAAAATCAATCTGGATGAACCGTTTATCGATCTGGCTTATCGTTTCTCCGGGATGCCCGGCACCGTCTGTCTGATGAGCGGCGGTGATCTGGACTGTGCCCGATACCATATTCTGGCTGCAAAACCCTGGCTCACATTTACCGGACGGAAACAGAAAATGCGGATTCAAACAGACAGTCACGACCGCTGTTTTTACGCTGATCCGTTTGATACACTGCGAAGGATACGGGATACGTTCAATTTTGATAACCCGAACATGTCAGGTGGTCCGGTACTTCCTGTAAAAGCGGGACTTTTCGGATACCTCTCCTATGACCTGAAAGACCGGCTGGAAAAACTTCCCCACACCTCTATAGATGATTTAAATCTGCCGGATATATGCTTTTTTGCACCTTCACTAATCCTTGTACATGATAAACAAAAAGAGCATACCTGGCTCTGTATACCGGAAAGGGAAGGGACCGGGGAAAAAAGCATCGAGGATGATCGAAACTTTTTTTGTGAAACCATTCGATCAACTCCCCCCGAACAGGAGCGGTTCTCTGGAAATAAAAATAATCTCAAATCAGGCTTCACAAAGAACCACTATATGGACACTGTTGACAGAATCATCGAATACATTGCATCCGGGCATGTCTACCAGGTGAATATGTCCCAGCGATTTGAGACAGTATTTGAGGGGGATGCCTTTTCGCTTTTCAAAACACTTTACAATAAAAATCCAGCCCCTTTTTTTGCTTATATCAATGCAGGCGATCATCAGATTATATCCACTTCCCCGGAGCGGTTTTTAAAGCAGGATGGCCGATATGTTGAAACACGGCCAATCAAAGGCACCCGACCACGGGGCAAAACAGAAGCAGACGATCAGCGATTAAGGCGTGAGCTGCAGGAAAGTAAAAAAGACGACGCCGAGCTTTCAATGATCGTTGATCTTCTGCGAAACGATCTGGGAAAAGTGTGTGAAAGCGGTACCGTCCGGGTGGCAGAGCACAAACGGCTGGAAGCCTATGAGAATGTATATCATCTTGTATCCACTGTAGAAGGGACACTGGCCAGGAATCGGGACTCAGTCGATCTGCTTGCAGCGACCTTTCCAGGCGGATCAATCACAGGGTGCCCGAAAATAAGGGCCATGGAGATAATTGATGAACTGGAACCTGTAAGACGTCACATATATACCGGTTCCATCGGTTGCATCAGTTTTCATGATACCATGAATCTATCCATCGCCATACGTACGGCAACTGTTTATAACGAGAAAATATTTTTTTCTGTGGGCGGAGGTATTGTTTATGACTCTGATCCTGCAGATGAATTTCAGGAAACACTGCATAAGGGGCGGACACTCATGGATATTTTTAAGGACGGAGAAAAATCAGGGGAGAATAAAAATATGGTCTGGATGAACGGGTCCATACTGCCGATTGAAGATGCATCCGTCCCTGTTTCTGATCCCGGATTTCAGTACGGGTATGGTTTTTTTGAAACGATCCGGGTGGAAAAAGGACGGCCAAAGTATTTCACAGAACATATGGCACGGTTTAACACCACCTGGGAAAAACTTTTTAACCACGAACCACCCGACCTGACCTGGGATGACATCATCAGTCAGGTCATTTTTGAGAACCGTCTTCAGGACAAAACCGCTGCAGTAAAAATACTGGCCGCAAAGGGGGAAAGGGACGTCCCCCCATATAACAACACCCTGCTTGTTACAGCCAGGCCATATACTCATCGCCTTGCTGAAAAAAAGAAACCGGATAACAACGGACTGAATCTTGCCATATATCCGGAACCGCGCCAGACACCGCTTGCCGATCACAAAACACTGAACTATTTATACTATCTCCTGGCCGGAAAATGGGCAAAATCAAATAGCGCGGATGAAGCGGTAATATTAAATCCTGATGGCACCGTATCTGAAACCAACACCGCCAATATTCTTTTGATGAAAGGGAAAACTGTTATTCTGCCGGACTCACTGTCCGTTCTGCCAGGAATAATGGAACGACAGGTGTGCAAAATTCTTGAAAACAGAGAATTTGGCATGGAAAAGAAAAAAGTTCAGCCTGATGATCTTTTTTCAGCAGACCAGGTAGTCATTACCAATTCACTGATCGGTGCTGTACCGGTGCTGTCCATAGACGGCAGAGAAATGCCGGAACCGTTTGATATCTGGGATGAAATAAACAGGGAAGTTCTGTTGTAATTAGATGCAGGCATTGCAATATACGATTTTATATCTGCAGAAACTGTTTTGCGGTCATGTTTATCATTCCCGCAAATCCGGAATGGCTATGATAAGAAATATTTTATTTTTTGAATTCAGGACGTATACTTTTTTCAATATTAAAATTGAAACCGATATTTTTGAATTGAGGTAAAATCCTTCCCATTATAAAACCAATATGAGAAATTGTATTTTCCATTTTCCTCCAAAATTTTGTAAAAAAATCCTTCTTAATGTATCCATATTTTTTCAGGCTATAATGAAAGCCAGACCTTACCAAAACTCTTTGATACCACGAAAGCCGGCGCGGCCACGAACCGACCCGGGACTGGTCAATCGGACGAAGCGGGCGGGTATCTGTTTTTTTATGAATTAAAATTGAGTGATCATTTTGCGCATGATTCATAAGACTTTCATGAAATTCGATATCCAGGAAAGATGCTAAACGAAGAAGAACAGCTCTTGGGTCTGTAACCAGATCCTCATAAAATATTTCAATATACCGCTTTTCTCCCAGCAATGTTCCAACTTTTCTACCCAACCGGACATTCCGGGGCCATTCATACAACGAACAGAAAAAACTGGCAAAGCCCCATTTTTGAAGATAAGATGCTGCGACATCCCTGCCATCCCGAATAATATGGATAACTTTACATTCAGGAAAAAGCGTATTGATAAAATCCAAACATAAAATATTATCGGGACTTTTATCCACCCATCTTTTCTTCCGGGTTTTCCGGCAGTTACTAT
>JAUXDD010000228.1 GCA_030618465.1 Desulfobacteraceae bacterium | reverse complement strand
AATAGAGTTCCCTGTTCTGGACGCATTTCCGCCATAAATAGCTGACATGGGCAATAACCGCGTGTTGAACTTTTCAATGAACTGCACACGGTTCAGGTACTGCTTTTCTTTATTCTGAAGGTTTGGGAAATTTAACCCGCAAGACAAGAAAAAAACCAATAATAAACGCCACACCACCGATCATGAAAGCATAATCATAACTGCCCGTATGATCGAAAATCACTCCCCCCATATACGGCCCAATGGCTGGTCCAATGGATACACTTGTTGTAAAAACACCCAGAATAGATCCCATTGACCTGACACCGAACAGTTCGGAAATAATTCTGGGAATCTGGGGCATGATTCCGCCATAGGCAAATCCGAATATGATCGCAAATAAGACCATCATCCACGGTTTGTTGACATATATGAGCCAGAGCAGGGAAATTGCCCCTAAAATGATGCAGATACTGATTGCCTGTTTTGTTCCGATTTTATCTGAAATGACTCCCATGAGCAACCTGCCCACGGAATTCACCGCAGACGCTATCCCCAGTGCAATGGCGGCAACATGAGGAGTGATTCCCCTGTCTGTTGCATGGGGCACCATATTGATCTGGGCCATGAATATACCGGTATAAATCAGGGTGATGGCGATTGAAAATGTCCAGAACGTTTCTGTCCTGAGCGCTTCTGAAATCGTATAATCCCGGACAGGCATGGTCTGGCCATTATCAGAGCTGTTCTTATTATCGTTATTATTTGCCGTCAGCGGTTTTAATCCCATATCCGCCGGATCTTTCTTCAGGAAAAAGGCTGACGGGATAATGATGCCGCCGACCATGACTGTAAGGGCAACAAATGACGTGCGCCATCCAAATGTTGAGACCAGGTATTCCAGCAGGGGAGACATGATCAGACCGCCGATACCGGCGCTGGCGAAAAAGAGTCCCAGGGCCAGGCCCTTCTTTCCGGCAAACCAGCGGGGAATGAGCGAAGAAAGCGGAACGAACATGCAGGCAAAGGCAATGCCCCGGAGGAAACTGTAAGAAAAATAAAACTGCCACAACTCATTGACCCGGGAGCAGAGAAACAATCCGGCAGCCATGATAATACCGCCCGCAATACTTAAAATCCTGGGACCAATCCGGTCAGCCAGGATGCCGAAAATTGCTGAAAAAACAGCCAGCACAATCGTATACAGTCCAAAAGCGCTGTTCAACGAAGCCCTGTCCCATCCCAGGTCTTTACACATGGGTTTTATGAAAATGCCGTAAGTGACACTCTGGCCGACCGCCACCGCATAGATAAACATGGCGGCAATAAGGACAATCCAGCCGTAAAAAAACGTTTGATTGGCTGGATCTACAGTAACTTGATTGTTTTTAATGCCCATGGTGTTGAATGCTTAAGGTGAATGATCAAGATCTGCTTTCATATACCGGGCTGCCATCATGTAGTGACCTGCTGCCCACAAAGTTGTTATGCTAATAATTGTCATGGAATAACGAACTGCCTCGGCTCCGAATGCAGGTTCCAGGTAGTCATTCAGCATTCCAATAATCAGCGGACCTAATCCCAGACCTACAAAATTAATAAAAAACATCAATATCGCGGAAGCCAGTGCCCGCATGCGAAGTTTTGCCAGCCCCTGGGCAAGAGCATATGACGGGCCCACATAAAATGCCCCGAAAAAAATCACCGGAATAAAACATATTAATGCAAATTTGCAATCAGGTAAGAATAAATACAGAAAAAGAAACGGAATCATTATTATACCAGAAATAGAACAAAGCCATAGCTGCCACCTGATATCTTTTTTCCCAAGTCTGTCGCAGAGCATACCGCCGATAACCATACCCGATCCACTGAAAATACCTAAAATAAGCCCGACAGTTGTGCCTATCTGAAGCTGTCCCATATGATGAACACGCCCAAGGAAAGGCGCTGTCCATATAAACAGGCCATAGGATGAGAAAGCAAATAAAGACGAGGCAATTGTAACATGCCTGAAGGAGGGTAAAGACCAAAGATATTTAAAAACATCTTTTATACTATACAGGGTATCATCTACCTGGTTTTCTGACAGGCCTCTTGGCGGTTCGGGAATTGTAAATTTTACAATTAAAGCTAATAGTATACCAGGCAATCCAACAACATAAAAAGCAATTCGCCAGCCGTAATACTGACCGATCCATCCACCAATTACAAAACCAAGAAGGATACCTATGCTTGCGCCCATGTTAAAAATGGCAAGAGCAGTCGCACGACGTTCAGGCGGAAAATAATCAGAGATCAAAGAGTGTGATGCCGGTGTTGCGGCTGCTTCACCAACGCCGACACCAACACGCGCGGCAGCAATCTGCAAAAAACTTGTCGTCATACCTGTAAGTGCTGTCATCAAACTCCACAAAAAAAGACCGAGTGATATAACAGTGCCTCTATTACCGTGATCTGCCCAGCGAGCTAACGGCAAACCGCAAAAGGTATAAAACAGGGCAAAGGCAAATCCTGTCAGAAAGCCCATGGCCGTATCTGAAAACCCCAGGTCTTTTTTAATAGGGTCAAGTAAAATTGACAGAATCTGTCGGTCGATAAAGTTAAAAACAAATACAAGGCAAAGAATTGCCAATACATAATTGGCCTGTTTGCGGGAAGCCGTATTTGTACTTATTTCAGGTTGATCCTGCGACATGCTTTCTCCTTTAATATTTGGGCTGTTGTTGGGTTCGCAAAAACAAAAATAACAGTCTTAATAACCGGATACGATGAATAAGCAAATTCCAACAATCAAAGGTGGCTTAACCCGATCTGATGTTTAATTTACCACGGAGTTTATACGGAAAGACACAGAATTTTGTTTTTAATGATCTGTGAATATCCGTGTGTATCCGTGGTTATTTTTTTTATTCACCTTTTATGGCGTGGTGTGCGGCGATATATCCCCAGACAAGCCCGCGTGTATTTGCAATGCCACTCTGGTAGCCGGAACCGATATCAAGCTGGGCGGCAGAGTTTCCGGCCGCGTAAAGACCTTTTATGGGATTGCCGCGCAAATGTATGACCTGGGCAAATTCATTGGTTTTCAATCCGGTGGCGTTAATGCCGCAGTTGACCGGTACAAGCTTCATCCCGTAATAGGGGGCCTTATTTAACGGTCCCATATTGGGGTTTTTAAAATTTATATCACCGGACATTTTATGGCCCCAGGGATATTCTCCGCGACCAAAATCATGATCAACTCCTTCTTCCGCAAACTTGTTGAACCGTTCAACCGTGGCAACAAGATTTTTGCCGTTTATTCCCAGCATTTCCGCCAGTTCCTCTAACGTGTCCGCTTTGCAGACAACCGTATCCGGGATATCATCGCCGGGTGTGTATGACCCTACTGAGTACTTGTCTTTATAATTCTGGTCAAAGATATGTATCGGCGGATAATTAACCATTTCATTTTTTACACCGTCCCAGGAGCGTGCCCGCGGCTGGTAATCCTTGTAAAAAGCCTCATCACAAAAACGTTTTCCTTCCCTGTTTACCCAGATCGCATGGGGGCATCCGCCCATGTTGGAAGCCCGGAACAGGGGAGCGCCGTCATGTTCTTCACCCGGGATATTAAATCCAAAGAAAAGCCCCAGGTTGCCGGGCGGTACACTGGCAAGTGCGGCCCCGATTTCTCCTCCCATGACGATATTGTCCCCATGAACAAAAGGCTGGCACATGGATTTTAATTCCGGAAGGTCTTCAAAGTATCGGCCCATTTCTTCATTATGGTCATAGCCGCCGATGGCAAGCATAACCCCTTTATTGGCTTTAACGAAAAAATCCTTGCCGTCTTTTTCAGCACGGACACCGATGACCGCGCCATCTTCAACAACCAGTTCGCGAACAGGTGTGTTCACATATGCCGGTATTTTGCGATCCACAACGGCTGCTTTCACAAAATAGGCCATCATGCCGGGGCCGAATCCGCGCAGGTCTTTGCCCGTATTTTCGGCAATCTTCTGAAAATCCCAGTTTAAAATACCGCAGGTGCCGCCCCAGTTGAGAAAATCTTCACAGGTCGATCCGGAAAGCATGATCGGTGACAGATAGGTTTTGTCCTGCCATTCGCCCAGTTCACTGCCCGTAAAAAGTTCTGTTTCAAGATAACGGCCTTCTTTAACGGTTCCGGGTACATGGGGATAATAGTAATCCGGGAAATCCTTAAGACATGTCCATTTTACACCGGCTTTTTCTTCAAAATACACAAACACATCCGGTGCGGTATTTAAAAGTTTTTCATGCATTTCCGGGACGCAAAACCCTTCACCACCCTTGAGGAAGTCCATATACTGCCTGCCTAATTCATCTGAATCCGGCATCCCGGCTTCCTTCATTTTATGATTGTTATGTAAAAAACACTGACCGCCTGAATACGCGGAAATACCACCCAGTTTTGGCGCTTTTTCCAGGACAACTGTTGAGCCGCCCAGGTCATGTGTAATAATTGCTGAAGACATTGCTCCCAGCCCGGATCCCACAGCAACAAGATCCACTTCAAGGTCCCATTTGTCAGGTTTTACACTCATTTTACGTCTCCTTTTATTGTTTATTCTTGGTAATCAGAACTGTTTTCTTTATATCATTTTTAATTTAATATCAAATCATTGAATGGGTCGAATCAGACCTTCCTGCATAGACGTTGCCACCAGGTTTCCGTTCAAGTCAAAAATGTTGCCGTAAGCAATACCACGACCACCGGCAGCAGCAGGGCTTTCCATGGTAAAAAGAAGCCACTCATCGGCCCGGCAGGGTCTGTGATACCATAAATAATGACTCAAGGTGGCTGGTTGAACATTTCCGGCCCAGTATATAAGTCCATGGGGGCGCATGGCCACGGCAAGGATGGGGAAATCCGATGCAAACGCCAGCATGGCCTGATGTACCACCGGATCATCGTCAAACCTGTTTTTGGATTTAAACCAGACTGCAGAATGCGGCGATTTTTTTTGAGGATGAAACAGGCTTACCGGATCAACCTCGCGGTATTCAAATGACCACATTTCCAATGGATTCATCTTTTTCAGATCGGGCGGCGCTTCTTTGAGAAAACGTTCTTCATCG
>JAUXDD010000239.1 GCA_030618465.1 Desulfobacteraceae bacterium | reverse complement strand
GCCTGGCATATGCATTTTTTGCTTATGACCTGGGGCAATATTTAACACTGGAATATTTTAAATCCAAACAACTTGCGTT
Source organism: Desulfobacteraceae bacterium (assembly GCA_030618465.1). Lineage (GTDB taxonomy): Bacteria > Desulfobacterota > Desulfobacteria > Desulfobacterales > SURF-7 > JAUXDD01. The sequence continues at coordinate 4,510 of JAUXDD010000239.1, read as the reverse complement.
TGAAAACTATTATTCGTCTCACACGGGTTTTACCCTGTTTATTTATACGGGGATATATATTCTTGTTACAGCATTGTCCCTCCCGGGTGCTGCGGTCATGACACTTGCCGGGGGAGCCCTCTTCGGACTTTTTACGGGCACCGTGGTCGTCTCTTTTGCCAGCACCATCGGTGCAACCCTTGCCTTTCTTGTGGCTCGCTTTCTACTGCGTGACTATATCCAGAAAAAATTCGGGGCCAGGCTTATATCCATCAACGAGGGTATAAAAAGAGACGGGGCATTTTACCTGTTTACATTACGCCTGGTTCCCATATTTCCCTTTTTTGTCATTAACCTTGTTATGGGTTTGACACCAATAAGAACACTGACATTTTATATCGTCAGCCAGGTGGGCATGCTTGCCGGAACCCTGGTGTATATTAACGCCGGTACCCAGCTTGCCCGGATTGATTCCCTTAAAGGAATTTTATCACCGGGACTGGTGCTGTCATTTGTCCTGCTGGGTATTTTTCCATTAATAGCCAAGAAAATCTTGTCATTCATTAAATCACGTAAAGTACTGGGCACATACAAACGTCCCAAAAAGTTTGACTACAACCTGGTCGTCATCGGGGCAGGAGCTGCCGGACTGGTGACATCCTATATTGCCGCTGCTGTTCGTGCAAAAGTGGCCTTGATTGAAAAATATAAAATGGGCGGCGATTGTCTGAATACCGGATGTGTCCCGAGCAAAGCCCTTATCCGAAGTGCAAAAATGCTGTCTTATGCCAAACGGGCGGGTGATTTCGGATTTAATAACACAGACATTGATTATACTTTTTCCAATGTGATGGAACGTGTTCAAAAAATCATTAAAAAAGTCGCGCCCCATGATTCAGTGGAACGCTATACAGAACTGGGTGTGGACTGTATAGAAGGGGAAGCGAAAATAACATCGCCTTACACAGTTGAAGTAAACGACAGGGTTGTTACGACCCGGGCAATTGTTGTTGCAACCGGCGCAAGACCCTTTATCCCGCCGATTAAAGGCATAGAAAACATAAATTACTATACATCCGATACAATCTGGGAAATCAGGAAACTGCCGGAGAAGCTGGTAGTGCTTGGCGGAGGCCCCATCGGCTCCGAACTGACCCAGGCGTTTTCAAGGCTGGGTTCTTCCGTCACCCAGGTGGAGATGTTTCCAAAGATTCTTGGCCGGGAAGATGATGAAATATCTGAAATGGTAAAAACCGGGTTTGAACAGGAAGGCATCCGGGTGCTTACCGGCCATAAAGCAAAAGAGGTCATTACAAACGGGGATACAAATATCCTGGTCTGTGAACACAATGGTGAAGATGTAAATATTGAGTTTGATGCGATCCTGGTTGCCGTCGGCAGAGTGGCAAACACCAGGGGATTTGGCCTTGAAGAACTGGACGTGCAGATTGCAAAAAATGGTACTATAGAAACAAACGATCTGCTTCAGACCAATTTCCCCAATATATACTGTGCAGGAGATGTGGCAGGCCCCTATCAGTTTACCCACACGGCTGCCCACCAGGCATGGTATGCTTCAGTAAACGCACTTTTTGGAAAATTCAAATCATTCAGGGTAGACTATCGTGTAATTCCCTGGGCAACTTATACAGATCCCGAAGTGGCACGGGTTGGCCTGAACGAATCCGATGCCAGGAGATCAAACATCGAGTATGAAGTAACCACATATGGGATTGAAGACCTGGATCGTGCCATTACCGATTCAGAGGATCACGGTCTTGTAAAAGTACTGACCAAACCTGGGACCGATAAAATTATCGGTGTAACCATCGTAGGGCCCCACGCCAGTGATATTATTTCAGAGTATGTACTGGCCATGAAACACGGTCTTGGCTTGAATAAAATCCTGGGCACCATCCATATATATCCGACCCTGGCTGAGGCCAACAAGTATGCGGCAGGTGAATGGAAGAAAGCGCATAAACCGGAAAAGGTGCTGAATTGGCTGGAGCGTTTTCATTCATGGACAAGGGGGGGTGGAGTATGAAGAGGCATATAATAATTTTTGCTCTGGTTATATCACTTGCTTCATTCAGCAGTTCTTTTGGACTGGTTTCCAATGGCTGGTCGAAAGAACGGGGGGTGGACAACAGCCTTTTTGATGCATTGCTGAAAAGTCATGTAAAATCCGGACGTGTCGATTATAAAGGATTTAAAAATGATGAAAACAAACTGGATCAGTATCTGGAAATACTTGAACATACGAATGTCAATAAACTATCCCGGAACGACCGGTTTGCTTTTTATATCAATGCCTATAACGCCTGGACCATAAAGTTGATTTTAACAGGATATCCGGGTATTACATCCATTAAAGAACTTGCGCGATGGCCCAATACGCCATGGAAGAAAAAAATATGCCGGATTAACGGTGAGGTCATTTCACTTGACGATATCGAGCATAAAATTTTAAGGCCTGCATTTGAAGACCCCCGTGTTCATTTTGCCATAAACTGTGCATCCATAAGTTGCCCGCCGCTCAGACCCGAACCCTATACCGGTACAATCCTGGAACAGCAGCTTGATGATGCAGCACAGAGTTTTATAAATAATCCGGAACAGAACTTCCTTGATGGAAAAAAGCTGTATGCCAGCAGAATTTTTAAATGGTTTTCCAATGACTTTAAAAATGATATTGTTGGATTTTTTATCACACATGCACAGGGGAATTTTAAAAAAGAACTGGCACGGGAAAAAGATAAAATAAAAATCAAATACCTTAAGTATGATTGGTCATTAAATGGGGAATAAGGAGAACATCTATGGAAACCTACTATAATCCTGCGGATCTTTCGAGGTTCGAAAATATCGGCGAAGAAGCACCTGAACTGGCAAACAAATTTTTTGATTACTACAATTCGGTTTTTGCAGAAGGTGAACTGACTGAGCGGGAAAAATCACTTATTGCCCTTGCCGTTGCCCATGCTGTCCAGTGCCCCTATTGTATTGATGCATATACACATACATGTCTCGAAAAAGGCTCAAACGCAGCGGAAATGACCGAAGCCGTCCACGTGGCTGTTGCCATACGGGGGGGAGCATCCCTTGTTCACGGCATACAAATGCAGAATATTACCAAAAAAGTTTCCATGTAATTATTTGATAGTTGCTTGTTTCTGGTCACCAATGCTTGATAAAGGAGAAGGAGTTTTCAAATGCCTTCCAAGACCTCATACCGCCCACAAACCCCTTCTTTAAGCGGGAACAGTATCATACCCTTTCATCAGACCCTTTCAAATCACAACCTGGCACTTGAAAGGGCTGAAACAACCATATTACAGGTAAACATCGGACTGGCATGCAATCAGACCTGTACTCACTGCCACCTGGAGGCAGGTCCGTGGCGAAAAGAGATGATGTCCCGACAGACAATGGATCAGATTGCAGTCTTTGCCGCAAACAATCATTTTGCTACGATTGATATTACCGGCGGAGCCCCTGAACTCCATCAGGACCTTGTATATTTTATTACAAAATTATCAGGAAATGATACCCGCCTTATCCTCCGATCAAATCTTTCCGCACTGAGTGAAAAAGGCAGGCCCCTAATGGAATCATTAAGTGAGCACAATGTGAATATTATTGCGTCCTTTCCCTCTTTGAATACATCCCAGGCAGAATCCCTAAGGGGAAAAGGAGTATTCGATATCAGTGTAAAAACATTAAGGATGCTCAATTCGTTCGGGTATGGAACCTATCCTGACCTCGACCTTGTTGTGAATCCCACCGGTGCCTTTCTCCCCCCTTCACAGGAAAGCCTTGAAAAACGGTTCAAAAAAAACCTTGAGCAGAAATGGGGTATTCGGTTTAACAGGCTTTTTTCTTTTGCCAATGTACCTTTAGGCAGATTCCGTAAATGGCTCGTCAAATCAGGGAATTATGAAACATACATGAAAAAACTGGTTTCTTCATTCAATCCATCGGCAATAAATGGCCTGATGTGCAGAACCCTTCTTTCCGTTTCATGGGCCGGCTATCTTTATGACTGCGACTTTAATCAGGCAGCAGGATTATCCATGGACAGCAGGAAAATCCATATATCCGAAATAAGCGACTTGCCGAAGCCCGGAAGCCCCATAGCTGTTGATGACCATTGCTATACCTGCACTGCAGGGGCAGGATTTACATGAGGCGGGGCAATAACTGCCTGAGTTTCAGGTATAAGTCAATGTCATTAACTCAGGCCCTTTTTTCCAGAAATGATATGAACTTTTTAGTTTATTTATTTTTTTGAAGGCCGCTAAATCCCCCCCGGCCCCCCTTTACGAAAGGGGGGAGTAAAACTTTCCTCTTTTTGTAAGGGGAGGAGCAAAACCTGATGGTTTCGTAAAAAACCGAAAATCTCCCTCTCCCTTGACGGGAGAGGGCTGGGGTCAATGTTGTTGACATAAGGAATTCTGTCAATTTTTAAAATCCCCCTCGATCCCCCTTTTCAAAGGGGGAAGTATTGCTCCCCCCTTTGAAAAGGGGG
>JAUXDD010000144.1 GCA_030618465.1 Desulfobacteraceae bacterium | reverse complement strand
CGTTCCCGCATAATGCGCCATTGATTCTTGTATGCGTCTTAATGAAGTCAGAAATTGTATTCATTCGTCAAAATCCATGACAATGTTCACTTCACCGGCTTCTCCCATGGTTCGCTTTAAATTGGGGTATCTTTTTTTAAAGACCTGGATCATTGCGATATTTTCCCGCAGAACCGTTGCCGTAAATCCTTTGAATTCATTTTCTCTGGCAATATTTTCCAGTATATCAAGCAATGAGGATGCTATCCCCATACTCTGATAATCTTCACTAACAACAAAAGCTATTTCAGCCCGGCTGTCACCTGCATCTGCATATGACCCAATGGCGATGATTTCCTTTCTTCCGCCTTTTTGAATCTGACCGAGGATGGACATTTTTTTTCGGTAGTCTACATTTTCCATAATCTGCTTCTGAACCACCTTGTGGGAAAAAATCTGCATCTTGGAAAAATACCGGTAGTAAATGGTCTCCTCCTGGAGTGAATAAAAAAAGTTCCGATAGGAAAATTCATCAGAAGGCAGGATTGGCCTGAACTCAACTGTTTTGCCGTTTTTCAGTTCATGGGTTCGCTTGTAACCCTCGAGAAAGATAAGGTCTTCTTCCAGGGGCGGAAGCTGATCCGAAAATATATAATGCCGTTTTTTGGCCACTTCGATAATTTCGTCACGGAATTTCGGGTGGGCAATCTGGGCAAGTTCCATCACCCGCTGGTAAATGCTTTTTCCCTGGAGTTCGGCAACACCGTATTCTGTGACAACAAAATTTACATCCCCCCTGGTGGTGGCCACCCCCGCACCCTCACTGAGATGAGGTACAATACGCGAAATATTGCCGCCCTGTGCTGTAGATGGGATGGCAATGATGGAGAAGCCACCGTTTGACATGGCGCTGCCGCGGATAAAATCAACCTGGTCACCGATTCCGCTGTAAAACAGGTAACCCATGGAGTCAGTGCATACCTGACCGGTCAGATCAACTTCAAGGGCCGAACTGATGGAGATCAGGTTGTCATTGCGTGCGATAACCGTTGGATCATTCACAAACTCAGATGAACGAAAATAAAAGCTTGGATTTTTATCCAGGTAATCATACAGCTTTTCAGAGCCCATGCAAAGGGATGCCACCGTTCGATCCGGAAGCAGTGTTTTTTTCCTGTTTGTGATTACTTTTTTCTCAAAAAGCGGCAGGAAACCGTCGGTAATGACCTGGGTATGAATCCCCAGATCTTTTTTATTGGAAAGATATTTTAGAATGCCGTCAGGCAAATGCCCGAATCCGATTTGAAGGGTTGACCCGTCTTCAACAAGCTGGGAAATATAATATCCGATTCGGGCGGTAATTGATTCATTCTTTTTACTCGGCAGGGCCTCTACCAGGGGCTCTTTATGTAAAACAAGGTGATCAATTTCATCAATATGAACCACACTGTCACCGTGGGTTCTGGGCATTCTTGGATTTACCTGGGCAATGACCATTCCGGCATTATCTACCCCTGACCGTGTAATATCAACAGAAACTCCAAGGCTGCAGTACCCAAACTTATCCGGCGGGCTTACCTGGATCAGGGCCACATCAAGCCCGATCTGATGACTTTCAAAAAGCCGCGGGATCTGTGAAAGATAGGCCGGGATATAGTCAATCTTGCCTTCAAAAGCGGCTTTTCGCATGGACTGGCTGATAAAAAACAGCTTCAATGAAAAGCGTCTTAAAAAATCTTTATCATCGACAAACTGCGCAAGTGTTAAAGAAAGCATCTGGTAGATCATGATGTCCTGAAGGTTTTTATCTTCCACCATGGCTTTGATCAGGTGCTGGGGTTCACCGCATCCGGTCCCGATAAAAACGCGGCTTCCTTTTTTTATCTTTGATACAGCTTCCTTACCGCTGACAAGTTTGTTTTTAAAATGACCGTTCATCGGGTCAATATTTACCATCATTATTTTCCTGATAATTTTTTATTTTACTTTTTTTTGGAAGATAAAATGTGTCTGGCCGGGACATTATAACAGAAATATTCAAAAATTAGAATTCAATTTCCTTCACATCCGGGCTTATGATAAGTTTGGGTTCGGTGACGGACTGAATATCTTCAGGTGTAAGCCCGGATGCAACTTCTTTAAGCAGAAGGCCTTCTTTTGCCACTTCGATAACGGCCAGATTTGTTACAATCAGATCCACAGCGCCTTTGGCAGTCAACGGATAGGTACACTCATCCAGGATTTTAAGCTCCCCTGTTTTCATTGTATGTTCAATGGCGATGATAAGTTTCTTTGCACCCACTGCCAGATCCATTGATCCGCCTATATTACCTGTATGACCGGGGCGTTGACCCGGAATGTTCCAGCCGCAGAAATCTCCTTTTGCCGATACCTGGAAAGCGCCCAGTACAGCCACATCCATATATCCACCCCGGATCATGGCAAATGACTCTGCCTCGGAAAAATAGCATGCGCCCGGCAACTCGGTTATGGGCTGGCAGCTTGCATTAATCAGGTCCTGATCCACTTCGCCGCCCATGGCAAGCGGCCCTGTATTGAGCATACCGATCTCGGTTTCAAATACAATATCTCTTCCTTCTGTCCAGTTTGAAACCAGAGTTGGAATACCAATTCCCAGGTTTGCATAACTGCCGTCCGGAATTTCATTTGCTATTCTTAATGCCATTAATTCTCTGGAGATGCCTTCAAATTTCTTTCCCACTGTATCCTCCAAAACTAAAAAAGTTTATTTTTCCGGCGGTTTTTCAATTGTTGCTTCAATCTGCGGCCTGTCCACTTTAACAAGTCTCTGTACATAAATGCCGGGCAGATGAATCATTTCCTGATTCAGTTCGCCAGGTTCCACAATATTTTCCACTTCAGCAATAGTAACTTTTGCCGCTTTTGCCATTTCCGGGTTATAATTTCGGGCGGTTTTACGGAAAACGATATTTCCGGTTCTGTCGGCCTTGTATGCGTGTATAAATGCAAAGTCAGGTTTTATGGCTTTTTCAAGGAGATACTCTTTCCCGTCACAAAGCCGTACTTCCTTGTTTTGGGCAATCAGGGTGCCAACCCCTGTCGGTGTATAAAAAGCCGGGATACCGGCTCCGCCCGCTCTCAGCCTTTCAATAAAGGTTCCCATGGGCGTTAATTCGCATTCAATTTCTCCGGCCCTTAACTGTTCCTCAAATATGGACCGCCGGCTGACGGATCGGAAAAAAGGGTAGTTGCATATGGCCTTTTTTATCTGCCTGTTTCTTAACAACTCATTTAATTCCCAGTTGCCGATTCCCATTGTCATGGCTATAATAATAAGATTTTTAACATCGAGTTTTGACAGGGCTGTGGTTAGATACACAGGATTTCCGCAACTGAAAAAACCGCCTAAAGCAATAGACGCGCCATCAAACACATCTTCTATGGCCTTATTAATATCCGGGTATTCCTTATCCATACTTCCTGAACTCCTTTAATAAAATTTATGTGGTAAGCTGTTTTAAGCAATGGACGGTCTATATGAATCCTCTGTTTTCACCGGCCTGGTTTTTATTTTCGTGCTTATGCTGCCGGGTACACCTGATGCTCATCTGTCCTGAAACAGCTATTTCAGTAGTCCAAAGGAAAAGTCTTGTAAAGGAAACACAACGGCTTGTCAATAAAAAGCATGGGGATTTTTAGGATATGAACCCGGTTACTTATGGGGAACAGGCATTAGCTTTTTGAATTAACTACGAATTGGCAATAACTCGCAGTTTCAAAAAAAAGTATAGAAAGAAACTACTTACATTTGACATTAGCTGTTTAATATTGTTTACTGAAAAAAATCAATCCAGGCAGACAACGTGTTGGCCGTACTAACTTCAGGTTAAAAGAATTCAATATTAACATCTGATTCCCCTGATAAAATCCCAGAAAAGAGGTTGCGCATGAAGAAATTAATTTTTGTTTTTATTGTACTTTTTTTATGTGGCAATGTTTGTCTGGCAAATGAGATAACCGGCAAAGGATATGGTAAAACGGAAGATAACGCCAAAAAGGAAGCGCTTGCCGATCTGTCCCAGAATATTTATGTGGAAGTAAACAGTGAATTTTCAAGCATTGAAACGGTGGTCAATGATGCTTTTGAAGAATTGAAAAACAAGGTAATCAATCTGAAATCGGACTTGCCTGTTCTGGGCGCAACATATGAGGTTATGACGCTAAGGGAGGAGTTTTTTGTTGAAGCCGGCCTTAGCTATAATAGTGTCGTGCTTTATGAAGCGGAACTGAAAAATGTTAAAAAACAAATTGACCGAAATCTGCAAAACCTGAAAAAAAAGATACCAAATGCTGAAAAAGAGGCACTTTTAAAAGGGATTCTTACAAATCTTGCGCAGTATGACAGGTTCCGGATCGTTGCCCAGTTTATGCAGAGCAAGAATATCCCGGATGTTGAGATTACTGAGGAAGAGATTAAGAATCAATTAAACCGGGTGCTTCAAAAAGCAGATACACTGGACAGGGGATTAGAAAAAATAGCCAGGGGGATTAAGAAGAAAAAGATTTATATCTATCCCCCGACAACGCGAAATTCCAGTGAAATAACCGAATTCGCAAGTGCTGTAAAAGCCCGGCTTTCAGCTCTTGTAAATACAGTAGCGTCTCCTGAAAACGCCCATTATTATCTTTCCGGTGAGTACCAGATTTTAAAAAACGGTATTGAGCTGACCTACCATCTTTTAGACACCGGCCGGAACACCGTACACACGGTGATGGCAACATTTCTGCCCGCTGCATATAAAGGATATGATATTGAACCCAAAACAACGGATTTTGACAAATTGCTGAAAACCGGTGTTGTGATTTCAGGGGATTTAAGGGTTGATGTGGCCACATCAAAGGGGAAAAGAGACCTTGTATTTTACAAAGGTGAAAGATTAAAGATGCTTGTTAAAATGAACCGGCCCGGCTATTTTTATGTGGTGGTACATAATCTCAAGAAAAATGAAAAATATTCGTATCTTATTGATTATTATGAGGGTAAGGATGATCGGCGGTTTATTTATCATGTGAGTGCGGATGAGGCCAACAAATGGATCGAACTGGGTGAGTTCGATGTTGTTCCGCCGTTTGGTGTTGAAACCCTTCAGATTATCGCTTCTTCGGAAGATCTGATCAATAAGGTTCCGAAGAATAATTTTGATTATAAAACAGAACTTTACAAAATTGGAAATAATCCGTATGAATCTGTCGGCATGACACGCGGGCTCATCAGGAAAGAAAGAAAAGATAAACATGGTAAAAATGTGTCATTTGCAGAAGCGACCCTTGTGTTTACAACGTTGAAGTCAAAATGAGAAGCTGACTATGTGGACGGCAGGGTATTTTTATTATTGCAAATATATACCATGAAGACCTTGAAGGACATGAAGAAGTCCGTTCTCTACTCTTCATGCTCTTCATGAACTTCATGGTAAAGAAAAAAATTTTAGTTATCAAATAAGCCCCTTGTGTTTTAGAACAAATTTACCCTGGGACAGGAATAAAGCACTTGATGTCACCTATAACTTTTAATATAATGAGACCCTGGTAACGGATAAAAAAATGATCAAAAATTATTATTACCGACTTCTGTCCACATACATTTCAGTTTACGCGCGATCCGGTGACAAGGTGCTGTTTATTGAACCAGGAAACAGCACATTATTAACCAGATTCTCCACAGACGATGTTCTTGTGGTAACCACTGACCCGGAACGGTTCGCCGGTTATAGTACCGTGGAAAATGTCCGGAACGCCCGGCAATGGGAACCCGATTATATCATTCTTGACGGCAACCTTCAAAGAGAGACGGATGTTATCGCGTATCTGGAAATAATCAACGCTGTCTGCACCTCATCCACCCGTGTTATTCTTACCTACTACAGCATGTTATGGAAACCGCTGGTAAAAATTGCAACCGTTCTGGGGTTGCGGGAAAAATTCCCCGGTGAAAACTGGATCACCCCGGAAGACATTTTAAATTTTACCCGCCTGACTGATTTTGAAAGAATAAAACGTCAGACGCGATTATTGATACCTCTGCATATTCCATTTCTCAGTGACTTTATTAACAGATGGCTTGCCCCTTTGCCATTTTTTAATTTATTTTCCTTTCTTAATATTGAAATTCTGCGTCCAGTGCCGGCAGCCACCGACGTATCTGAGGATCATTCGGTTTCTATCATTATCCCCGTGAGAAATGAGTCCGGCAATATTAAGACTGCATTTGAGCGTATACCGGTAATGGGGCCGAATGACGAGTTGATATTTGTTGAGGGCAATTCCACAGATAATACCTGGGAAGAACTCCAAGAATGCCGCGACACATACGCACAAACAGACCCGCGTACAATCAAAATAGCTCAACAGGAGGGAAAAGGTAAGAAGGATGCCGTATATAAAGGTTTCTCCATGGCAGCGAATCCAATTCTGATGATATTAGACGGCGACCTTACGGTTCCGCCCGAAGATCTGCCCAAGTTTTACTATGCGCTGACCAGTAAAAAAGGTGAATTCATCAACGGTTGCCGCCTTGTTTATTCCCTTGAAGATGAAGCCATGCGATTTTTAAATATGATCGGCAATAAACTGTTTGCCATTGCCTTTTCATATGTTCTGGGACAAAATCTAAAAGACACACTATGCGGGACAAAAGTGTTTACACGTAATACGTTTAAAAGGATTAAGGCCAATCAGACATTTTTTGGTGACTTTGATCCGTTCGGCGACTTTGATATGATATTCGGAGCCGACCGCCTCTGCCTGAAAATAATTGAAGTTCCTGTAAGGTATCAGGCCAGAACATATGGAGACACAAACATAAGCCGGTTCCGACACGGTTGGATTTTACTGAAGATGTTGCTGTTTGTCTGCAGAAAGCTCAAGTTTATATAAATGAATTAAACAGGTAGGGCAGTATTTGAATTTATGAATAACTTAAAAATATTTAAAATATTTTTTATAACAATATGTATTTCAGTTATATCATCTTTTCTATTTTGTGATATAACATGGCGTAATTATTTAGTAAAAACTGGCGTAATCATTCCTCACTCTTTACCATACTATGGTATCTTACATGTTCCAGAAACTTCTCCAATTAAAGGATCGCAAGGATCATTGGGTGCTGATTTTAGTCAGGTATATTATTCAGCAAAAGCTCTAAATCATGGTGATTCAGCCTATAATCCAAAAAATTCTGAATTTAAAGATCGTCTTAATAGAAAACCAAATTATCCCCCTTTAACAAACTGGTTGTATATAGCTCTTTCCAAATTACCATATCATAATGCAGTTGAAATTCATAATTTTGGAACATTATTTTTATTTTTTTTCATAACAGCTTACATAATGAAACAATTTGGACTATTAAATTATATATTGAAGATTTATATACTATATATACTTCTTTATTTTTATACTCCTATAGGATTTACCCATTTTGAAAGAGGCCAATTTGAATTATATTCTGCTTCTTCATTTTTACTTATTTTTGCATGTATTTTTTACCAAAAAAAATCAGGTTTCATATATGCATTAATTTCAGGATTTTTGGGATCTCTTAAATGGACTTCATTTCCCTTTTTAGGCACGTTTAGTGTTTTTGGTTTTATGGGAACTAAATCATTAAAGCGCCTTCAATTTATTTTTGTATTATGTACTATTTTGTCAAGTATTCTAATGTTTATGCATCAAATGCAGGAATATTTACCAAGTCTTATTCTTTATGAATTTAATGCAACAAAATCAACAGGTGTAACATTTACACATTTTATGCCTAAAATTTTGGCAAAAGGGATTCAAGTAATATGCGCATTTGTTATTATACTTTTAATGTTATATTTTGAGAAAAAATCTAAAGTAAACATGTTTCCGTCAATAAGCCTTCCTTTTGCATTAGCTATGGCTATACAAGGAATATGTTACGGTACAATAACTTATGAATATAGAGTAGTATCTATA
>JAUXDD010000056.1 GCA_030618465.1 Desulfobacteraceae bacterium | reverse complement strand
GGGTGCTGTTGCCATGGCAGAACCGGATTGGAAAGTGTCTGCAACCGATGTGAACAATGTTGTTGTGCAAGTTTTTCTGGTTGTATGCACCGGGCCGTTTTATATGATGTTCATGAATTTTTTCCATAAAAAATGGGACAAATGGATTTCAAAATTTATTTCCGGGAGAAGTGAGTTCGGCTGAATGAAAAATAATTTTTTATACATTGATGAGCAATTTATAGTATGAGCAGTTATTACAGGACAGCAGATAGTGACTGGTATAAACAGCGATTAAACGGTGTTATGCTGTGGGTCATGGCTGTTTTTGTTGTCCTTGTGGCCCGTCTTTTTTATCTTCAGGTCATTGAGGGCGGAGAGTACAGACGTCTGTCCGAAAACAACTGTATCCGTCTTCAGAGTCTGGATGCTTCAAGAGGGCTGATATTTGATCGCACAGGAAAATTGCTTGTAGAAAACCGCCCTTCTTTTGATTTAAGCATTATTCTTAAAGATGCCAAACCGGTTGAAGAGACAATTGAAAAACTGGCGGAATATATGAATGTCCCTGTCAGGGAACTTATGTCCAGAATTTCCGGGGGAAATAGTTGCCTGTCTTACAAGCCTGTTCTTTTGAAGCGGGATATCGGGCGTGATGTTCTGGCTGCCATTGAGGTCCACAAATTTGACCTTCCGGGAGTTATTGTAAATGTTAAACCTATCAGACACTATATTAAAAAGCAGAGTGCTGCCCATCTGCTGGGATACCTGGGTGAAATAAATGCGAAAGAGCTTAAACGTGGTGTCTACAAAGGGTGCAAACCCGGCGATTTTATTGGCAAGTTTGGTGTTGAAAAAGTGTATGAACGATATCTGAGGGGAGAGCGCGGCGGGCGGCAGGTTGAGGTTGATGTGACCGGGCAGATGGTGAGAGTATTGAAAACGGTCGAAACAAGACCCGGACACAATATTCTACTGACAATTGATCAGGAATTGCAGCAAAAAACGGAAGAATTATTAAAAGGCTTAACCGGAGCAGCTGCCGCAATGAATCCTTCCACCGGCCAGGTCCTGGCACTGGTCAGCAGTCCGTCTTTTGACCAGAATGCATTTGTAACCGGTTTGTCCCATAAGCAATGGCGGGATCTTCGGGATAATCCGGCAAAACCCATGTCCAATAAAGTGGTCCAGGGTGAATATCCCCCTGCCTCAACATATAAAATCGTAACAGCCATGGCATGCCTGGAGGAAGGTGTGATTGATGAAACGACAACCTTTTTTTGCCCCGGACATTACAGATTGGGGAACCGTGTTTTTCGATGCTGGAAAAGAGGCGGCCATGGCGATGTCGATATTGTAAAAGCCCTTACTGAATCGTGTGATGTGTTTTTTTATCGGGCAGGTGAGATGCTGGGTGTTGACCGGCTTGCATGGTATGCTGTTGCCTGCGGCCTGGGTGCTCCTACCGGCATCGACCTGGATCACGAAGGAAAGGGGCTGATACCCACAGCTGCCTGGAAAAAAAAACATTTTGGCGTACCCTGGCAGAGAGGAGAAACATTACCTGTAGCCATTGGGCAGGGATTCAATCTTGTTACTCCAATGCAGATGCTGGTTTTGACATCCGCGGTAGCCAATGGTGGAATCATAAAAAAACCATTCCTTCTGAAATCAATCGAGACAGTAGAAGGAACGGTTGTCTACAAGAACCAGAGCAGGAATACGGGTAAACTTCCTTTTTCTATAGAAACGATGGAAATCGTTAAAAAAAGTCTCTGGAAAGTGGCAAATGAGAAGGAAGGGACTGCATACTGGCATGTGCATATTAACGATCTGGATATCAGCGGTAAAACAGGGACAGCTCAGGTCGTCAGCCGAAAAAGAGGTGATACGGCATATGAAGAAGACGAAAGCAAAAGAGCTGAACATTTAAAACCCCATGCGTGGTTTGTGGCTTACGCCCCTTCAGAAAAACCGGAAATAGCAATTGCCGTGATTGTGGAGCATGGTGGACACGGCTCCAGTTCTGCCGGTCCGATTGCCAGAGAAATGATAAAGACCTATCTGTTAAAAGAAACGCCGCCTGCAGAAAATCTTATGGCGGAAAGACATCCGGGTTACAGGTGACTGAAATTGATGTTTGATAGACGGCTTGCTGAATATTTCGACTGGGTATTATTAGGGATCACTATGACGCTTGGTGCTGTGGGGCTTGTTATTTTATACAGTGCTCTTTCAACAGGGGGGGTGTTTCCCCATATGTGTACAAAGCAGATTATCTGGTTCAGCGGCGGGTTAAGCATAATGGTTTTTTCCTTTCTCTTCAGCTATAAAATGCTCGACCGATGGGGCGTATCCATATATATGTTCAGTATTATTGCATTAATTTGTGTTTTATTTTTCGGCAGGCATGTCGCGGGATCAAGACGGTGGCTTGTGATCGGACCGATGACTGTACAGCCGTCTGAAATTGCCAAGATTACAATTGTCATCATTCTGGCAAAGTATTATTCAAAACGGGCCATCATATCCGGATTTACTTTACGTGATCTGGTTGTCCCTCTTATTTTGATCGCCATGCCGTTCATGTTGATTGTGATGCAGCCGGATCTGGGAACAGCTCTGGTGGTTGTCCTGATCGCAGCATCCATGACTGTTTTTGTCAAAATTGAAAAACGGTTATTTTTGTCTATGATTGTCGCCTGTGGGGTAACCGTTCCCCTTATCTGGATGTTTTTTCTGAAAGGATATCAGAAACAGCGGATTCTGACATTTTTAAATCCGGATCGCGATCCTCTTGGCGCCGGGTATCATATTATTCAGTCAAAAATAGCCATCGGGTCAGGTATGTTTACGGGTAAAGGGTTTTTAAAAGGGACACAGAATGCCCTTTCCTTTTTACCAGAACAACACACAGATTTTATATTGTCTGTACTTGCCGAAGAGTGGGGTTTTGTGGGATCCGTCACTGTGCTTTTACTCTATCTGCTGCTGATCGGCTGGGGAGTGAAAATTGCCTATGGATGCCGGGATTCTTTTGGAACAATTATGTCCGTCGGTATTACGTCAATGATTTTCTGGCAGGTCTTTATAAATGTGGGGATGGTGATGGGTCTGATGCCGGTGGTTGGTGTGCCATTACCGTTGATCAGTTATGGCGGGTCATCAGTTGTAACAACACTTATAGGTATTGGGATTTTAATGAATGTGAGTATGAGAAGTTTTATTGTGGAATGATATGGAAATGAGGTAGATTATGATAAACTTTCAAATGCGCACACGTCGGGAAGAGAAAAAAGGTACCGGTGGAAACTTGAAAACACCGAAAAAGGTTGATTCAATTACCACGTTTCTCGGGAGTGATGCCAGTATTGAAGGAACAATAGATTTTACGGGTACAATAAGGCTCGATGGTAACGTAAAAGGGATAATCAAAAGCAACAGCGGGACCGTTATTGTCGGAGAAAAGGCGGTAATAAAAGCTGATATAATAGTTGATACGGCAATTATCATGGGGCAGGTTCACGGGTTGATAGATGCAAAGGATCGAATCGAAGTGTATCCTCCGGGCAGTGTGGTGGGCGATATCAAGGCGCCGGTTATTTCAATAGATCCGGGAGTAAAATTTACCGGAAGCTGTGCCATGAAAAATCGAATAATCCAGTCAGGCAAGGAATCACAGCCACTCAAGCAAATCCCTGAAAACGGTCAAGAAAAAATTGAAAAAAATCCAGAAAACCTTTGACATTTGATTGATGCTGATGATAAGAGTACCTTTTTTAAAAATAGATGAAGTTTGTCTATAATATATTTAAACCCAACGAATATAATAATTATGGGGGGCATCATGAGAGGTTCCGGTTTTACCCTGAACTACTTTTCTATATTTAAATCTGTCACTATCCAGGTTATTTTTTTAATTTCCTGTGCAGCCACCGCAGCAGCCGAAGGGATCGCTGTTATCCCGGATCAATCGACAGTTATTCAGATTGTGAATTTTGTTTTATTAATATGGGTATTAAATGTAATTGTTTATAAACCTATCAGGGGAATATTGATCAGACGAAAAGAAAAAATAGACGGTCTTGAAAAAAGTATTGAAACCAAAGAAAACAGCGCAATTGAAAAAGATAAGGCATATGGTGCCGGCTTAAAGGACGCCCGGTCAAATGGTTTGAAAGAAAAGGAATCTCTTTTGAACGCTGCGGCTGCTGAAGAGCAGGAGATCATTGGGAAAATAAATGAGAAGGCGCAGGAAAATTTAAAGGAGATCCGGGAGAAAATTAGAAAAGAGACCGAAGAAGTCAGGACAGCGCTTCAGCAGGAAGTTGATACATTTGCAGAGGCAATCGGTCAAAAAATATTGGGGAGGGAGGTTTAATGAACCAGTTGTTTAAAAAAAAGCCTGATTGCCGGGGAAAGCGTTATCTTGCAGTTACAATATTAATTGCGGTTTTTATGCTTTTTTACGCTGGTATGGCTTTCGGTTCCTCTGAAGGAGCAAAGTCAAAGGGCTGGGTTGAGACAGATACCTTTCGTGTTATGAATTTTGCGGTTTTGGCAGCAGCGCTGTTTATTGTATTGCGTAAACCTGTAGCCCAGGCACTGAACGGTAGAATAAAAGATATTCAGGATCAGCTTGATGATCTGGAATCAAAAAAGAAAGAAGCCGAAAAAAAACTCGCTGAATATAATGAAAAGATTGCCAGGCTGGACCAGGAGGCAGAGAAAATCGTTACGCAGTATGTGAAACAGGGCGAGGACGCAAAGGAGCGAATTTTAAAGGAAGCTGAGGCTGCTGCTGAAAAACTTGAAGAACAGGCCCGGCGAACCATAGAAAATGAATTTAAAAATGCAAAAAATAAATTGCAGGCGGAAATACTTGAAAAGGCGCTGGAAAAGGCTGAAGAACTGGTAAAAAGCAAAATCACGTCTGACGATCAGGATAGATTGGTGGATGAATACTTAGACAAGGTGGTGGCATAGTGAAAAATTTGGCTGTTGCTAGGCGTTATGCCAAGGCGCTTATGCTTATTGGCAAAGAGGATGGTCAGGCTGAACAGTACAGAGAAGAACTGGGGGCACTTGCCGGTCTGATAGGAAGAGAAGATATGCTTGAACAGGCAATCTGTAATCCGCTCCATGATGCGCAGGATCGCAGAATCGTATTGCAGAAAGTAATTGAAAAACTGAATCTGTCAAAAGTCATGTCATCTTTCCTCCTTTTATTATTTGACAAAGGACGAATCGGTTTTTTAGGCACGATCAATGAATTTTATCAAAAGCTGGCGGATGAGTTAAAGGGCATTGCACGGGCAAGCCTTGTTTCTGCTACAGAACTTTCCTCCGAGGCAGTTGATAAAATTAAGGAAGCACTGTCAAAAATGACCGGTAATGAAATAATTCTGGATACAAAACAGGATTCAAGCCTGATTGGGGGCATTGTCACAAAAATCGGGGATCTTGTTTTAGACGGAAGTATCAAAACTCAATTACTCAACATGAGTGAATCATTAAAAAAGGGTGAGAGTGTCTAATGGAAATAAAAGCTGAAGAAATAAGTCAGATTATCAAAGAACAGATTAAGGATTTCGACAAAAAAGTCGAACTGAGTGAGACAGGAGTTGTTTTGTCTGTTGGTGATGGTATCGCCAGGGTTTATGGTCTCGAAAAAGCCATGACAATGGAGCTGGTTGAATTTCCAGGTGGCATTTTAGGACTTGTACTGAACCTTGAAGAGGACAACGTTGGTATCGCTGTTATGGGTGATGATGCTAACATAAAAGAGGGTGATACGGTTAAGCGTACCGGAAAAATTGCAGAGGTTCCTGTTGGTGAGGCAGTTTTAGGGCGTGTTGTGGACACAACCGGTGCCCCCATAGACGGCAAGGGGCCTATTGATGCAAAAGAGTTCAGGAGAGTTGAGGTCGTTGCACCGGGTGTTATTGCCAGAAAAGGTGTGCATGAACCTTGCTACACCGGGTTGAAGGCGGTTGACGCGATGACGCCGGTTGGCCGGGGGCAGCGCGAGCTTATCATCGGTGACCGCCAGATCGGCAAAACCGCCTGTGCTGTTGATGCAATAATTGCCCAGAAAAATACTGACATCTATTGCATCTATGTCGCCTGCGGTCAGAAAAAATCTTCTGTCGCCCAGGTTGCCGCTGTACTTGAGAAACACGGGGCAATGGAATATACAACAATCGTATGTGCAAGCGCCAGTGAACCGGCGTCTCTGCAGTATCTTGCACCGTATGCCGGTTGCTCCATGGGAGAATATTTCCGTGATAATGGAAAACATGCACTGATTATTTATGATGACCTTTCCAAACAGGCGGCTTCTTACCGTCAGGTTTCACTGCTTCTCAGGCGTCCTCCCGGACGTGAAGCTTATCCCGGAGACATTTTCTACAACCATTCAAGACTTCTTGAACGTTCGGCAAAACTCAATGATGAGCTGGGTGCCGGTTCTCTTACAGCACTTCCGATCATTGAAACGCAGGCCGGTGACGTTTCGGCATTTATTCCCACAAATGTTATTTCAATTACGGACGGACAGATTTATCTTGAACCAAGCCTGTTTTTTGCCGGTGTACGGCCTGCAATTAACGTTGGGCTTTCTGTTTCCCGTGTTGGTGGTGCTGCTCAGGAAAAAGCAATGAAACAGGTAGCCGGAACACTGCGTCTTGATATGGCCCAGTTCCGTGAACTCGAAGCGTTTGCTGCATTCGGCAGCGACCTTGATGAGGCAACACAGAAACAACTGACCCGTGGTTCGAGACTGGTTGAGATCCTGAAACAGCCCCAATACCAGCCGCTTCCCCTTGAAAAACAGGTGTCTATCCTTTATGCCGGTACCGAGGGCTACCTTGATGAATTTCCAACTGATGTTGTTGCTAAATATGAGGCAGGACTTTATTCGTTTATCGAGAGTAAATACCCGGATATTTTTTCAGGTATTGCCGAGAAGAAGGAATTGACGGATGATATTAAGCAGAGCCTGAATAAAGCCCTGACAGAGTATGGCGAGGAATTCAAAGATACTATAAAATAACAATAATTAAGGGTATGCTCTTGTGGGATCCCCCTTAAACGTATGCCTTCGGGCGTGATAAAAGGTAATTTTGTATGTCATCGTTAAAGGAAGTACAATTAAAAATTCACAGCGTTAAGCAGACTAAAAAGATTACCAAGGCCATGAACATGGTTGCGGCTTCAAAGCTTCGCGGT
The DNA here is from genome assembly GCA_030618465.1 of Desulfobacteraceae bacterium. GTDB lineage: Bacteria > Desulfobacterota > Desulfobacteria > Desulfobacterales > SURF-7 > JAUXDD01. The sequence goes on along the minus strand of JAUXDD010000056.1, from coordinate 8,422 downwards.
GCCCAGTCAAGCATGGAGGCATTTCGCCCCTATGCCGGCAAGTTTGCAGAGGTCCTCGGAAGTCTTGCTGAAAAGGCCGGTGAAGACGCCAGTCCGCTGCTGGTGCCAAAAGAAGAGGTTAAAAAAGTAAACATTATACTCTGCACATCTGACAGGGGGCTGTGTGGTGGATTTAATGCGAACTTGATTGCCAGAGTGAGAGAATTCATTGAAGAAACTGCTGACCGGAATCTGGAAATCACATTGACCAATTTTGGGAAAAAGGGTCGCGATTGGGCCAGAAAATCAGAATTTTCCATTGCTGATGAATACCTTGGAGTTATTGGTGGAACTTTCGGGTTCAATGTTGCTTCAACAGCCGGCCGGAAGCTGATTGATGGTTTCCTTGATGATTCGTATGATGAAGTATACGTAGTGTACGGCGAGTTTCATGGTATGGGAAAACAGGTGCCGGCAATGAAACAGATTCTTCCAATTCCTCCTATTGAATCTGAGGAACAGGAAGTGGATGCTGATACTCCGTTTCTGGCTGAACATATCTGCGAGCCATCACCTGACGAACTGCTTGGGGATATGCTTCCGCGTAATATAAATATCCAGATATTCAGCGCATTGCTTGAAACATCAACCAGTGAGCATGCTGCCCGCATGGCGGCCATGGATAATGCAACCAAGGCATGTGATGACATGGTTGATGAATTGACACTCTTATACAACAAGGCAAGGCAGGCTGGAATTACAGCCGATTTGATGGATATTGTCGGAGGTGCTGAAGCACTGAAGGGTTAACGGACTTTTTAAATATAAAGAATAATGCTTCGTATAGATTTATAGGAGGTCTATAGATGAGTGAAAATATTGGAAAAATTGTGCAGGTAATGGGGCCTGTCGTGGACATTGAGTTTGAACCTGGTAAGCTGCCTGCAATACTCTCGGCACTATTGATTTCAAACCCTACAATCAATGATGAACCTGACAATCTTGTTGTGGAGGTGGCTCAGCATCTTGGGGATAATGTTGTAAGAACAATCGCCATGGATGTTTCAGATGGTCTTGTTCGTGGAATGGAAGCAAAAGACACCGGAACACCCATCACAATGCCTGTTGGTAAAGCTTCTCTTGGCCGTGTTCTTAATGTGGTTGGGAGGCCTGTTGACGGTCTTGGGCCTGTGAGTATGGAAAAAACACTTCCCATTCACCGGGCAGCCCCCGAATTTACCGAGCAGGACACAAGTGTTACCGTTCTTGAAACCGGGATCAAGGTTATTGACCTTCTGGTACCATTCCCCCGTGGTGGAAAAATGGGGCTTTTCGGTGGTGCCGGTGTGGGTAAGACCGTTATCATGATGGAAATGGTTAACAATATTGCCATGCAGCATGGTGGAATTTCCGTATTTGCCGGCGTTGGTGAACGTACGCGTGAAGGAAATGACCTGTACCATGAAATGAAGGATTCCGGTGTTCTTCCCAAAGCGGCTCTTATTTACGGTCAGATGACTGAACCTCCAGGGGCAAGGGCTCGTGTTGCACTTTCAGCATTGACATGTGCGGAGTATTTCCGTGATGAAGAAGGTCAGGACGTTCTTATCTTTATCGATAATATTTTCCGTTTTACTCAGGCCGGTGCCGAAGTATCCGCGCTTCTCGGTCGTATGCCTTCTGCTGTCGGGTATCAGCCGACATTGGCGGTTGACCTTGGTGGACTTCAGGAGCGTATTACTTCAACAGACAAGGGGTCTATTACAGCAGTTCAGTGCGTTTATGTTCCTGCTGACGACCTCACCGATCCTGCTCCTGCAACCACATTTGCCCATCTTGACGGTACTGTTGTTCTTTCACGTCAGATTGCAGAACTTGGTATTTATCCTTCGGTTGACCCGCTTGACTCAACTTCACGAATTCTTGATGCTGCTTATATTGGTGAGGAACATAACAATGTCGCCCGCCAGGTTCAGCAGATTCTGCAGAAATACAAAGAACTTCAGGATATTATTGCGATTCTGGGTATGGACGAACTTTCTGATGAAGATAAGATTACTGTTGAGCGTGCAAGAAAGGTCCAGCGATTCCTGTCTCAGCCTTTCCACGTAGCTGAAGTATTTACAGGGAAACCGGGTAAATATGTAAAGATCGAAGATACAGTAAGAAGCTTCAAGGAAATTTGCGAAGGAAAACATGATGATATTCCTGAGCGGGCATTCTATATGGTCGGTAGCATTGAAGAGGCCATTGAGAACGCAAAAGAATAATTCCTGGTAGTTAAAAGAGGAAAAAATGGCTGAAAATATAAAACTTGAAATAGTTACCCCGGAAAAGGCAGTTGTCAGAGAAGATGCCCAGATCGTTATGGCGCCTGGAACAGAAGGTGAATTTGGTGTATTGAGCGGACATACGCCTTTTTTAACAACCCTGAAGATCGGAACGCTTCATTATAAGGATGAAAAGGGTATAGAACGTTATGTTTTTGTCAGTGGCGGCTTTGCAGAAGCACTTCCGGACAAGGTAACTGTGCTTGCTGAATCAGCTGAAAGAAGACGTGATATTGATATTGAGCGTGCAAAGACTGCTCTGGAACGTGCAGAAAAGAGGCTTGCCAGTGCTGATAAGGATGTTGATATCATACGGGCACAAGTAGCTCTTGCACGGGCGATGCATAGAATGAGCCTTGCCAAAGTATAGGCTGATTACAAAAATCGTATTTAAATGAGTATAAGCTGGCATAGCCCATGAAGTGTCTGCTAAATCAAATAAATTTAAAAAAGGACAAACCAGAAGGCTTGTCCTTTTTTTTTATAGAGCAAACTGCTGATCTATATAAAATCAGGTGAGGCAAAGTGAAGAGAAGAAAAAACATAGCTGTGATAATCCTTGCAGCCGGTCTGGGTACACGTATGAAATCAGACAAAGCCAAAGTGCTTCATGAACTTTTAGGAAAGCCGATGATTTTATATGTAACCGAAACTGCAACATGTATTGCAGGAAATAATGTAATTGCCGTTACAGGACATCAGGCTGATAAAGTTCGAAAAATTGTTTCGGAAAAATATGATATTCAGTTTGCATACCAGGAAAAGCAACTCGGGACCGGGCATGCGGTAATGTGCGGCCTGCCTTACCTGCACGAATACGTTGAAAAAGTAGTAATTCTTTGTGGCGATGTTCCCCTGCTTAAATCGAAGACGGTTGAACAGCTTGTTAATACACATGAAAGTGAGAAAAATGATGTAACATTACTGGCTGTTGAAGTCGATGCCCCGACAGGTTACGGTAGAATTATTGTCAATGATGATGGGACTGTTTTAAAAATTGTTGAAGAGGCAGATGCCACATCCCGTGAAAAGAAGATTAAGATTGTCAATTCAGGTATATATTGCGTAGAAAAGGAATACTTAAAAGAGGCATTGAATAAAATTAAATTCAATAATGTTCAAAATGAATTGTATTTAACTGATATTATTGAAATTGGGAATTTGGACAGGAAAAAAGTCGGATTGCTGGTGGGTAGTGATGCAGATGAGGTTATTGGTATAAACAGCTGTGAGGATCTTTCTGCGGCAGAAATGATAATGAAATAATAAGGCCAAAACTTCTTGACTTTAATTGAGAATATGGCCTATATAGCTAATAAGGGTAAAATAGGGTAAAAAAGTGGAAAATGATTTAATTTCGCATCAATTTGATGAGATTGAAGAAAAAGTTGAAAAGTTAATTAAGTTCTGTAAAAATCAAGAAATGACCGTTTCTGATCTCAGAAAAAAAAATGAGGGGCTAGAACAGGAGCTTCAAAAAAAGATTGAAGGCGAAAACACGCTAAAAGAGCAGAAGGCGCTGGTTCGGTCAAAAATTGACAGTTTATTATCAAAACTTAACGATTTTGCTGAATCAGAATAATTGTAATTTTCAAGGATGAATTCTGGAAAGTAAATAAACTATCATTGGATGAAATTGTAACAATCAAACTTTTTGGACAGCAATACTCTTTTAAAGCCGGTGGTGAGGTGTTGAACGCTAAGCTGGTTGCTGAGTTACTGGCAAAAGAAGTTGATACTGTCGAAAAGCAAATATCAGGCAAATCACCAAATATGACAAAATTTACTATTTTGACTCTGGCGGCATTAAATATAGCAAATGAATATATTGAGTTACAGCAAAGTCACACAGATTTGCTGGAAAATATTTCTCAACGAACAGCAACATTAATAAAATCTGTTGATGTTCATTTAATGTGATTTTTTTAACAATTAAATGCCATTGTATTAAATTTGTCTGAAATTGACTATCCATAATTTATTTACATCGCAGTTATTGTCTTCAAATTTTAGGGAAGGATGGATTTTATTAAATAAGCCGTTGTCGAGAATGAGATTACCCCTGTCGTGTTCGTGATTGAAAGATGTACTTTGTCCCAACACCATGAGCATGGGAGCTTTCTCTGGTTTTGGTGAGCATGTTCTGCCCGTACAGAAAAGCCTGAAAAAACTATAAGGCACCCACCTTACATATTTGGCTCAAAGGCCTTGCAACACGGCACAATGGCGGGGGTATCATTTAATTTGTAAAAAACGGCTGAAGCGGGCATTAATTATGTAATGTGGTTTTAAAATATTTTTGCTCGAATTAATAATTTAAATTCATTCTTTTCAAAAAATTCAGAATTATATTACCTCCAAAAGTTATAGTTGATCTCATCCCCTGTTTACCTCAAAAAATAATCTGTTTTTAGTCTTTTTAAACATGTTTTGTGTCCGGCAGGGTGTTTATTTAGCTCAATATCATTATTCAGAAACGTATATTTACCCATGTGACACATGTAATACAATCGCGCTATTTCAATTGATATGAATTTACTTAAGTGGGGAGCATGCAATGTTTGAAATTGATGTATTAATACAATGTGCAATTTTTCTGGTCGTTGGACTTGGTGTTGGATTTGGTGTTGCTTTCTGGCTGAAGGGAAAAATTGTAACGAAAAAATTTAAAGAGGACGGGAAAGAAGTAAAGAGAGTACTTGATGATGCAAAACGGAACTCAAAGACACTTTTAAAGGAGGCACGGCTTGAGGCAAAAGACCGACTCTTTAAGATGAAAAATCAGTTTGACGTTGAAACAAAAGAGACCCGGGATGAATTAAAAAAGCTGGAACGTCGTATCATTCAGAAAGATGAGAATCTTGAAAAAAAGAACGACCAGCTTGAAAGCAGAGAAAGAAATCTGAAAAAACAGGAAGAAGCAGTAAAGCGAAATGAGCAGAAATATAATGATATGATTGAAGAACAAAAAATTCAGCTCGAAAAGATTTCCGGACTTACAGCCGAACAGGCAAAAGAGCTGTTGCTGAGGGCAATGGAAAATGAAGCCCACCATGATAGTGCAAAATATATAAAAAGGATTGTCAACGAAGCTAAAGAAGAGGCGGATAAAAATGCTAAAAAGATTCTTGCCACAGCTATCCAGAGGTATTCCGGTGATTTCGTGGCCGAGCGAACAGTTTCAGTTGTCCCGATACCAAATGATGAAATGAAAGGCCGGATTATTGGTCGGGAAGGTCGAAATATTCGAGCTCTTGAGGCAGCAACAGGTATCGATCTTATTATTGATGATACACCTGAGGCTGTAGTCCTGTCCGGTTTTAATCCGGTCAGGCGTGAAGTGGCTCGTCTGTCTCTTCTGAGACTGATTGCAGACGGCCGAATTCACCCTGCACGTATAGAGGATGTTGTAAAAACTGTCGGGCAGGAAGTGGATTTGACAATAAAAGAAGCCGGGGAACAGGCTGCGTTTGAATTGGGAGTTCACGGTATTAATCCGGAACTGATTAAAATTTTGGGGCGCTTGAAATTTCGAACAAGCTATGCGCAGAATGTTTTACAGCACTCGGTTGAGGTGGGATTTTTAAGCGGAATTATGGCATCTGAGCTGGGGCTTAATGCCAAACTGGCCAAACGCATGGGATTCCTGCATGATATCGGCAAGGCGATTGATCATGAAGTAGAAGGCCCCCATGCAGTAATTGGTTCAAAACTTTTAAAAAAATATGGGGAATCCGCAAAAGTGGTTCAGGCTGTGGCTGCTCACCATGAAGATGTGCCCCCGGGTTCCATTTATGATTTTCTGGTTCAGGCTGCTGACGGCCTTTCCGGTGCCAGGCCCGGCGCCAGGAAAGAACTTCTTGAAAATTATGTAAAAAGGCTTGAAGACCTTGAAAAAATTGCAAACGCATTTAACGGTGTCGCAAATTCATTTGCCATACAGGCCGGAAGAGAGCTCAGGGTTATAGTGGAAAGCGAAGCTATTTCTGATGACCAATCCATATTATTAGGCAGGGATATTGTGAAAAAAATTGAAGAGACATTAACGTTTCCGGGCCAGATAAAAGTGGTTGTTATCCGTGAAACCAGGGCTGTTGAGTATGCCAATAAATAATGATTCTTGTGGCACAGCAATTTTTTGCGGTTTCTGTGTCGAATGCTGTTCTTGATATTGAAAAGAATATTTTACATTGGACAGACACTAAACAGGAAAGCTGATAATGAATGTTTTAGATACACTTTTCGAGCGGGGATTTATTGAAAAAACGACTCACGATGAGGATTTGCGGCGTTTTTTAAGCAAAGGCAGCGCACCCTGTTATATTGGATTTGACCCAACAGCTTCAAGCCTGCATATTGGAAGCCTTGTTCCGATTATGTCACTGGCTCATATGCAGAGACATGGTCATCAACCGATTGCTTTGGTCGGGGGAGGGACAGGGCTTGTTGGTGACCCAAGCGGTAAAACCGAAATGCGGCAACTCCTCACAGAGGAAGAAGTCAATAAAAATGTACTTGGTTTAAAAAAACAGTTATCCCGGTTTATCAATTTTAGTGGCGACAAGGCTCTTTTGCTGAATAATGCTGACTGGTTGACAAAAATTGAATATATTCCATTCCTGCGTGATATCGGAAGACATTTCAGTGTTAACCGCATGGTAAAAGCAGAAAGTTATAAAGTACGGCTTGAGTCTGAAGAGGGATTGAACTTTATTGAATTCAATTACATGCTTCTGCAGGCATATGATTTCCTTGAGCTCTGTAAACAGAATAATTGCAGAATTCAGATGGGGGGGAGTGATCAGTGGGGCAATATTGTTGCCGGTATTGATCTTATCCGAAGAGTCCGCCAACAAACGGCTTATGGGATTACTTTTCCATTGATCACGACAAGCTCCGGGGTAAAGATGGGAAAAACAGCTAAGGGTGCTGTATGGTTAGACCCTGAGAGAACCTCTCCCTATGAATATTACCAGTACTGGATAAACACGGATGACAGGGATATCGCTCGATTTATTGCTCTCTTTACATTTCTTCCAATGGAGGAGGTGAATGAGGTCGAGAAGTTAACCGGTGCTGATTTGAACAGTGCCAAAGGCGTCCTTGCGTTTGAAGCGACAAAGCTTGCGCATGGAAATGATGCGGCTGTTAAGGCTTATCAGGGTGCAAAAAGTATGTTTGGCACTCGTATGGTTTCAAAGGAAATATTTCCGTCAAGTACAATACCTCGTGAATTAGAAACAGATACTTCTGATAAATCAACAGGTGATATCCCTTGCTCAGATTTTACTGTAGCTCAATTAAAAGAAGGGATACCGGCATTTAAACTGTTTAACAGGGTGGGCCTGTCAAAATCAGGTGGCGCGGCCAGGCGGCTTATTGAACAGGGGGGTGCTTATATTAACGGCCGCCGGGTGGAAGTGTTCGATTGTATGATAAACATGAATGATATTGAAGATATGGCAATATTGCTGCGGGCCGGCAAAAAACGATATCATAAAATTGTGATAAAAAAATAATAATTCTCCTTGACAAGCAATCCTGGAAAGGGTTATTACCAGCAATCTTTTTGAGAAAGAGGGTTATATTCTGAATTACAATCTGCATATAAATGGCAGAATTAAAATAAGTACAACGCTTTTCTGGAGTATCTTCATCTAATCCTTCAAACCGAAGCAGTACAAATAACCCGCAGGCAGGAGCAACCATTATAATTATCCGGAACTAACTGAATAATTGAGGGTGGTGTTCTTTCGATCATTTTCAAGCTTTGTATATACTGGCAAGGCAAAAAATATTTTTTAGAAAAAAGATAAAAAATAATAAGAAAATGATTGACAAAAAAAGATGGCTGATATAAGTTTATTGACTTTACAACACGGCAAAAGTATTCAGGGTTTTATTACGATTTTGCTGGCAATTTTGATCTTTGAAAACTAAATAGTGAAGCTTGTGAGTTAGGTTTGTTTGTTAATTCTCTGCACTGATTACATATTGGTGTGGTTATAAGGTTTAATTGGAGAGTTTGATCCTGGCTCAGAATGAACGCTGGCGGCGTGCTTAACACATGCAAGTCGCACGAGAACGCTTCAGCTTGCTGAAGCTAGTAAAGT
>JAUXDD010000044.1 GCA_030618465.1 Desulfobacteraceae bacterium | reverse complement strand
GCCCAGCACTGTAATGGAGTAAGCGAACTGCACGGCAGGGTAGCCAGGGGGATGTGGTCCCATGTATGGCCTGAGAGACCTGAAGATGAAATACCGATAACTCATGTGACAAATGGTATCCATATCCCCTCATGGATTTCCATTGAAAATTCACTCCTGTTTGATCGATATCTCGGACCCCAGTGGCATGTACGGTATAGAGATTCAGAAATTTATAAACAAATAGACGATATATATGATGAGGAACTCTGGAGAGCCCATGAAATGAGCCGCTCCCGGCTGATCAGGACATGCAGAGAGCTGATGATCAAGCAGTTTGGCAGACGTAACGCGCCAAAATCACTGATGGAAGATGTGGAATCCGTTCTGGACCAGGGGGTCCTGACGATAGCTTTTGCCCGTCGCTTTGCAACCTACAAGCGGGCCAATCTTATTCTTCATGATCCCCGGCGGTTTGAAAAAATCCTCAAATCGGAAAAACATCCGGTGCAGATAATCATTGCAGGTAAAGCCCACCCAAGAGATGAACAGGGAAAAGATCTGATTAAAAACCTGATTCATTTTGTAAAAAACACAGGCCTGACTCATAAGATTATTTTTCTTGAAGATTACGACATAAACATAGCCAGACACCTTGTACAGGGGGCTGATATATGGCTTAATACTCCCAGGAGACCCTTCGAAGCATGCGGCACATCCGGTATCAAAGCAGCTGTAAACGGTGTGCTGAATTTCAGCGTCCTTGACGGATGGTGGTGCGAAGGTTTTTCAGATGATAGAGGCTGGCGAATCGGTAATGGAGAAGAATACAAAGACCATGCATATCAGGACTCCGTAGAAAGCCAGGCGATGTACAACATTCTTGAAAACGATATCATCCCCTGTTTTTATGAAAGAAAAGACGGAGATATCCCGGTGCGATGGCTTAAAATGATGAAAGAATCCATGAAGATGGCCATGGAGGATTTCTGTGCCCATGGAATGATAGATAAATATGAGACCTTATTTTACCTCCCGGCTGTAAAAAGACTCAAGGAACTGCGCGACAACGATTCTGCTGAAGCCAAAAAGCTCAGAGATCTTCATAGACGACTCCGAAACCAGTGGGATACGATTCGTATTGATCACCCGGTCAGGGATGCGGACGGTCCATTCAGGGTTGGAGAAACATTCAAGGTCACCTCACATGTATCTCTTGGTAATCTTAATCCTGATGAAGTCGAGGTTGAGCTCTATTATGGAAAGATGAAATCCATAGAGACTCTTACAACCAGCAATGTAAACCAGATGACTGTTTCAGAGGACCTGGGAAACGGAAAATTCCTGTATGGATGCACAATCACATGCAGTACTTCAGGACGGTATGGATTTACCGCACGTGTTGTTCCCAGTGGAGATACGATGATTAAATTTTCGCCTGGATTTATTACGTGGGCGAAATAAATTTTCATACTCAGGCATACCCAAAAAAGAGTATATTTCAAAAAATGGCACGTGCACGGAAAAACCCGCGTATTCTAATTGTCACACCGGAAGTGACCTATCTCCCGGACACGATGAGTGACATTGCCGACAGCCTTACGGCAAAAGCCGGGGGGCTTGCCGATGTCTCGGCAGCCCTCATTAAATCACTGTATGAGCAGGGCGGGGATGTTCATGTGACACTTCCGGATTACCGTTCCCTTTTCAACAGCAATCGTGAACCCCGGCTTGAAAAAAAAATAAATAAAATTAAAAGCGGCGTCCCTGAAGAACGAATCCACCTTGCTGAAGACAGAGCTTTCTTTTATATGAACAAGGTATACTCCTGCTATGAAGGTGAAAACGCCAAAATCGCTCTCGCCTTTCAAAGGGAGGTCATCAACAACATTGTCCCTCGCGTACGTCCCGACCTTATCCACTGTAACGACTGGATGACCGGTCTGATACCGGCCATGGCAAGAAAACTGGGTATTCCGTGTCTTTTTACCATCCATAATATTCATACGGTTAAATGTCCGCTTTCATATATTGAAGACAGGGGAATTGACGCGGCATCATTCTGGCAGTTTCTTTTCTTTGATCATCCACCGTACAATTACGAAGAATCCAGGGAATACAACCCGGTAAACTTTTTTGTCAGCGGAATTTTTGCAGCCCATTTTGTAAATACCGTCAGCCCCACTTTTTTAAACGAGATGATTGAAGGAAAACATCATTTTGTAAAAGAGCCCTGCCAGAGAGAACTTGAGAATAAAATGCGTGCAGGTTGTGCTGTAGGAATTTTAAACGCACCGGATCCTTCGTTTTCTCCTGAAACCGACAAAAGCCTTCCCTGTAGATACAGTGCGAAAAACCATTTGACCGGTAAAAAAAAAAACAAAGCGTTTATCCAGAAAACCCTTGGCCTTATTGAAGATGAACATGCGCCGATCTTTTTCTGGCCTTCCCGTCTTGACCCTGTCCAGAAAGGATGCGGCCTTCTGGCTGAAATTCTATATAAGGTTGTCTCACGTTACTGGGAAAAATGCCTGCAGATAATTTTTGTTGCAAATGGTGAATTCCATCCGTATTTTAATGACATCATATACCGTCTCAACCTTCATGACAGGGTTGTACTTTGCAACTTTAACGAACGTCTCTCCCGCATTGCTTATGGCGCATCCGACTTTGTATTCATGCCTTCAAGTTTTGAGCCATGTGGCTTGCCCCAGATGATCGGACCGATTTACGGTACAATCCCTGTTGCACACGATACAGGCGGTATACATGATACTGTGGATCCGCTTGAAATTGAGACCGGTAAAGGCAATGGATTTTTATTTAAAACATTTAATTCCAACGGGTTATTATGGGCAATGAATCAGGCCATGGAATTTTACAGCCTTTCCCCGGGAATAAAACAGAAAGAAATTACGCGGATAATGAATGAAAGTGCGAAAAAGTTTAACTATTCCGTTACTGCACGTCACTATATTGATTTGTACGAAAAAATGTTGAAACGGCCGTTTATCAGTTCCTGATGGAATCGTAAATTCAAACAATACGACTCATTATGTAATGAAATCTCTACAAAATTTTACGCCCTTTAAATCAAGCAAATCTTCCCCTTCACGCCCGGGGATCAGCTTTCTTGAAAGTGATCCATACCTGCATCCATATGAAAAATTTATCAGACACCGAATATCCAGAATTTCAAATACTGAAAAAAAACTTCTCTCCGGCAGAAAAATCAGTCTTGCTGATTTTTCTGCCGGTCATGAATACTTTGGCCTGCATTTTAATAATAATGAATGGATTTTAAGAGAATGGGCACCGAATGCAACCGAAATGTATATGATCGGCGACATATCCGACTGGCGTCAAAATATAAAATATAGATTTGAAAAACTTAATGAAGAAGGTATATGGGAAATCCGGCTGCCGGCTGATGTGCTCAACCATAAGGATTACTATCGGCTCTATTTAAAATGGCCCGGGGGTGAAGGTGACAGGATTCCCGTATATGCCAGGCGTGTTGTCCAGGACCCGAAAACACTCATCTTTAATGCCCAGGTATGGAATCCACCGTCACCATACCAGTGGCAGTGTACAAATTTTACCCCCCCGGATGAGCCATTGCTTATATATGAAGTTCATGTGGGAATGGCCCAGGAAGAGGGCAAAATCGGTTCATACATGGGATTTGTCGAGTACGTACTTCCACGGATTATCAAATCCGGATATAACACGATCCAGCTTATGGCGATCCAGGAACACCCCTATTATGGATCATTTGGATATCATGTCACAAATTTTTTTGCCGCATCCTCCCGGTTCGGAACACCTGAAGACCTGAAAGAACTCATAGATACAGCCCATGTATCCGGCCTCAGGGTAACTATGGATATTATTCATTCCCATGCCATTTGCAATGAGGTGGAAGGACTGAGCCGTTTTGACGGCACCCCGTATCAGTATTTTCATGAAGGCCCCAGGGGTTATCACCACGCATGGGACTCCCGCTGTTTTAATTACAGTAAATACCAGGTACTGCATTTTCTTTTATCCAACTGCCGTTTCTGGCTTGATGAATACAGGTTTGACGGCTTTCGTTTTGACGGAATAACCAGCATGCTTTATCTTGACCACGGACTTGAAAAGGCATTCACATCATATGATGACTATTTTAATGACAATGTTGATGAGGATGCACTGACGTATCTTGCCCTGGCAAACAAGGTCATCCATGAGGTTCGCCCGAATGCAGTGACAATTGCTGAAGATATCAGCGGTATGCCGGGCCTGGCTGTCTCTAATTCGGCGGGAGGCTTTGGTTTTGACTACAAATTTGCCATGGGTATCCCTGATAACTGGATCAAACTGATAAAAGAATTCAGGGACGAAGACTGGCCCATAAATCACCTGTGGCATGAACTTAATAACAGGAGAAGTGATGAAAAAACGATCAGCTATGCAGAATCCCATGACCAGGCGCTTGTAGGTGATAAGACACTTATCTTCCGACTTATTGATTCGGATATGTATACGTTCATGGGAATTTCTGACCGGAATCTGTCGGTTGACAGGGGGATTGCCCTGCACAAAATGATACGGCTGGTTACCATTGCCACTGCGGGCAACGGTTATTTAAACTTTATGGGAAATGAATTCGGACATCCTGAATGGATTGATTTCCCCCGGCAGGAAAACGGATGGTCCTATCATAATGCCCGGCGTCAGTGGCACCTGGTGGATGATCCGAACTTGAAATATCATCTGCTCGCACGTTTTGACATGGACATGGTTGCCCTGACCGGAAGGTGCGGTCTTCTCCGTTCACCGGCAGCAAATCTGGTACATGAACATCATGATGATAAAATAATTGCTTTTATAAGAGGCAACCTGTTATTTGTATTCAATTTCCATCCCACGCGCTCCTATGTTGACTACGCTATTAATGCCCCACCGGGAAAATACCGTATGATTTTTGACAGTGACGCAAAAAAATATGGCGGGCACAACCGGTTGCGGATAAATCAGATCCATATGACACTGCATCATAAAAAAAGGGACAAAAAGCAGAGTTCCATCAGTCTTTACCTTCCTACTCGTACTGCCATTGTCCTTAAACCTGTCGAGGATTAATTTTGACACACTTCCGGTGGCCATTGCAGCTCACATTGCAAATCCTATTTTTCACTTTGTTTTCGGAATGTTAAACTATAATAACAACCTGAAGATTTCTTTCCCGGAGTTATCTTTTCATAAAATGCATGGGGTGTCAGACAAAATATCTGAAACAGATTGACAATATATGGTGATGATTGTTATAATTTTAGATACTTGTTGAGATCAATATTTAAAAAATTCAAATTTTTTAAACTGCTTTCCTTAAAGTAGAAATAACTCAAAAAATTGTGTCCGTTCAAAAAATATGATATTTTTATCTAATTTGTGGAAGGAAAAAATTTAACTCAAGGAGTCATCTGAACCCGAAAAATGAGTGATAAAAACAACTATTTCCAGACGACGCTAATTATAGATAATTATAGGTTTCTACATATATCTGTGGTTTTCTGAAATACCGGAACTGGTAAATAGTACCTGATTGAATATTGATTGAAGTTTTTCTTATTATGTATTGTTTTACAAGAGGAGGCATGAAAAAAGATGTCAGAAAAAACCAGAAAAAAAAACAAAGTAAAAATCAGTGACGCCCTGGAACAGGTTGTAAATCCGCCTGAAACTAAAAATTCGGACACCCATGCGGTTGGCGTGGACATTGGCACATCAAAAATTGTTATTGCGACAAAAGAAGACGGTAAAGAAGACTACACGTCCCAGTTAAATGCGTTCATTTCTGTTGACTATTCCAAGTTTACGGAAAACATCCTTAAACAGAATAATATCAGCCACCACAAAAGAGATAACTCCTTGCTTGTATATGGCAATGGAGCGGCAATCCTTGCAAACATGCTCAACTCGGAAACCCGTCGTCCCATGAGACATGGCCTTCTAAATCCCAAAGAACCAAATGCCATTGATATCATAAAAGGAATTATAGATGACCTTGTCCCGAATTCAAACAATAAAGGCACCCAGCTCAGCTTCTCCATACCGGGTGCCCAGACGGACAACGAAACCGATATCATCTATCATGAAGCCATTTTAAAACGCCACCTGGATACTAAGGGATACAATTCGGCGGGCATAAATGAAGGGCTTGCCGTTGTCTTTGCCGAACTTGAGCAAGAAAATTTTACAGGCATCGGCATCAGCGCCGGCGGCGGTATGTGCAATGTGTGCCTTGCCTATCTGTCCGTACCGCTTATTTCATTCAGCATAAACAAAGGCGGTGATTTTATCGACGAAGCAGTGGCTTCTGTCACCGGTGAAGTCAGTACCAGGGTTCGTGAGATAAAGGAAAACAACCTCAATCTGCTTCAAAAACCGAATAACGAAATTGAAGATGCCCTTCATATTTACTATGACAATCTTATCATATCCCTTGTTAAAGCCATGAAGGAAAACATCACAGGCAAGTCAAAAGCACCCAGGGTTGATGCACCCATACCTATTGTCTTAAGCGGCGGTACAGTAAAGCCAAAAGGGTTCAAAGACAGGTTTGAGAAGTTTCTAAAAGAAGAAGAGTTTCCTATGGAAATCAGTAACATAAAGATCGCTGATGATCCGCTTAACGCAACGGCCAAAGGCGCCTTAATTGCTGCAATGTATGAAAACTGAAGCATCCAATTATGCTTATTCTGCACCATGGAAACTGCCGGCGAAGGATTACCGGCGTTTCATTGAAGATTTAGCTGCCATGATTCCTGACCCGGTGAAGAAACTTAAGTTTCTGAACCAGGTCATGGGCAGTTATCAGAAAATGCCGTTTTATAGTAAGTTGTGTCCTCCTGTGGCAGAAGCAGCTGCAAGGAAGATAATTATTGAGAAAGCAAAACAATACTGCCCTGAATGCCTCGCGGACAATCATGAGTTCATCCAAAAGTATGGAGCAGAGCCCCGCCTCTCCCACGTATGGAGCAGCCTGAGGCAATATAATATTTTCAAATCCTCCGGACTGCTGTTATTTATATGGTGTATTGGATTACTGGTGACTTCATTTGCCGCCATATTGCATTCAGACTATAGCAGCGATATGAAAACGGCATATACTGAAAAAGGAGTTTTTCATTCGATAATTTATCCATCAGGTATTCCCCAGGGCAAAACAGAAGGCACCGGTATTGCTAACCACTCTGATCATCAAAACAATCCTGAACAACTCCATGCATATGCTACAGAGAAAACACCTGACCATAATAAAATTGTCACTCTACCTGAACCGATAGCAGGCATGTACTTTGCTTATGTACACGACATGCCCCATGGCAGGTATCAACGGTTTAATGTATATTCCGCATATATACCAGATGATGGTGTTCAATTGCCGGCTGAGTTTATAGCTGGGGAATCAACTGGTAATAAGGAATCTGTCAATGAACCTGCCACTATTCAGGCGAACGTTAAAGATAAAAAACCTGAAAAACAGAATAATAATATTGCGTCACAATCTTTACCCGCGTCCGATACAGTGCAAAAAAAAGAAATTATTCCTCAAAAACATTTTCCAATATTTATTAAAAACCCGATCTGGCTGGTTGAAAAAACAAAAGAGCGTGAAATATACAGCAACAGGCTTCAAATTATCACCACCCATACCGTAAAAAATATCCCACGGGAGTACTATGAGTTCTTCAGAAATTATTCCGGGCTGCCCATGGAGGATAAAACGTCAAGCCAGATCAGAGGACTTTTGTTCCACGCCTCTGAAAGTGATATTTTAGATTTTAAGCCGGAAATGAATCAATCCATAGTTAAATTCAGCAGGTTGCTGATTAAATATCTTTGCAAAAAAAAATCATACCACTATTTTATTGATCGCTTTGGCCGCGTATATCGACTTATTTATGATGACCAGGCTGCTTTCCATGCCGGCAATTCCATCTGGGCCGATGATGATCTGATTTATCTCAATTTGAACCACTCCTTTATCGGTATCTGTTTTGAGGGTAGAGACTTTGTTAAAACAACACCGTCAAATAAAGAGAAAACATCCGACAAAAGGCTTCCCAAAATCAAGCCAATGGGCAACTCATCCATCACTGAGGTGCAGCTGAGATCAGGAAAAGAACTCACTGACTGGCTCCGGTATAAATACAGGATAGCACAATACAACTGCGCCCCCCACTGCCTGGCATCTGTGAACCCAAAGCATTTGCTTATCGGGTATCACCTGGACCTGTCTCGGGGATTTCCTTTTGAAGAGTTTGGACTGAGTAATAAATACAAGGAACCTCTTCCGGCCATAACCGAATTTGGTTTCAAACATGACAACTACTTTTTAAAAATTTTTAACGGTAACCCCTGGGCGGCCGTAAAAATTTCTGAAGAGTTTTTACAAAACCAGGCAATAGATAATAATCTGAAATTTCATACTCATAGAAAAAATTTAAACAAAAAATTTACCCGGCTGTTCGAATGGAAAAAAAGCCATCAAAAAAATAAAAGCTGAAAAAAGTGGAGCTATAATGATTAAATGTTCTAATTGCCAAAAGGAAAACACAACGCGGTCAACGACAAAAGGTTTAGGAAAAAAATTTTCAATATTTACCTTACGCACGTCTTACCAGTGCAATGACTGCAAAAGTGACTTCAAAGTTTTTAAACCGCCTTTACAATTATCGGTTTCTATTGTCACATATTGTTTAATTGTACTGATGGTTGCTGTATTTCTTTTTACTCTGGTACCGCCGCCGCTGCCAGAACCGGTTTCCAGAAAAATTGTTAAAAAGCACATAAAAATGTCTATTCCTAAAAAGAAAATTAAACCGGCAGCCAATACCCCTGAAACAGCCGGAACAGATATTTCCAAATCAGATGAACCGGAAAAAGCTGAAGATAAAAAAATGAACCGTTCACCGGACGGAGACTCAACTGTAACCAAACAAATTCCTGACGAAAGTGAAGAAGCCACTGAAACCACAAAAGCCGATATTCAAATTCAAAAACCGGATGAACCTGAAAGTAAAAAAGAAGCTGCAGGAATAAAATCTGCCCCACAGTCTCATGTTGAATCCAGGGATGCCGAAATAAAAACACCGGAGCCTTCGACTGTAACCATATCGCATGAAGAAGATTCAGGAGTCGCCGATGAGCAGCAGAAGGAAGAAAAAAATGTATTTAAAACATTTCAAAATATTCATTTTCACAGTACAGAAAAAGAATTAAAAATAATTTTTCAGGCCGATGATTCCATATCCGCTTACAAAACCTTTTTCCTTGAAAATCCATCAAGACTTGTTATTGATCTCCCTGGTAAATGGAAGAAATCCACACCCTCATCTATTAAAACGGAAGACGACTTAACAAAACTTATCAGAATATGGGGACATCCTGACAAACTGAGAATAGTTATGGATTTAAAATATAAAATTTCAAAAAAACCGGATTTTAAGGAAACCCCTGAAGGACTTATGGTAACTATACGAAAATAAATAGAAAACGCTATTTATCACTGAAGAAAACCGGATTTGACTTTTTAATAATTTCTAAAAATATATAAATTAGTGTCCATCCTGAAATGAGATAGTTTGTTCAATAATATTTTTTAAATTTTATTCTTCCAATATAAAAATTTTTATGATATGTGGACACACGAATAAAAAAGCTCACCATTGTATATCGAACGTATTTTTAGAATTTGATCCTGATTTACACATAATTTTCTGGCTTCAGTGCATAGATTGAGACCTTTGAATTTTATACATTCATTAAGGAGGAAAATAAATGTATAATGGAGTGGAGCGGCGCAGGGGTGACAGGTTCGATGCAGATACTTTGTCAGTGGATATAAAACACCAGGACACCGGTATGGCTCATCAAAGATCTGACCGGGCGAATACAATTGATTTTAATCGATTCGGCATTGCCATAGAATCCAGGCTTTCACTGGATGTCCACGATGAAATAATTCTCAAATGCACGCATTGCAAAAAACGTATTTCTGATCTTGTGGGTTTTATATGCAATAAGAACAGCTACAAAGGCACCTGTCGATATGGAATTCTGTTTGATTTCTCGGCAAATGACTTTATGAATTCAAGAGAAGTCAAGTCAACGCTTGAAAACTTTGAGCAGTTTTTAGCAGGAGAAGATACTTACAATGACGTACAATTAAACAGAAATGCCTACCGACGGATTAAAAAACAGACCAGGTAATATTTATGAATAAATTATCTTTTATTGGCATCATATCCTGTGCGGGCAGTTTCATTGTTTATCTTTTTCAGGCTATAACCGCTGCCATGGACAAGAATACCGGCTGGAAAGATACGACGCTTGTCAACGCCTTTAATTCAAATTTTGACTGGATTGACAGTATACCATGGTTCCCGCTGCAAAGTGGTTTAGACTATCTAACCACAATGCCGTTATATCTCCTCTTACTTATTATTGGCATCATATTCTTAATCATCGGTGCTTTTTTCTGGGAAAAATAGATATTATTACAATATCATGGACAATCTCTCCTTAAAACGAACAAATTTTATCAACGCATTCTCTTTCCATCTTCCGGGCAATTAAGACCCCTGTATTTCAGGAATTAAGCGCTATAGCTGATGATATTTTATTACTAAGGCTGATTTATGAAAATTCTGGTCACAGGAGCAACAGGATATATTGGGGGCAGACTTGTTCCACTTTTACTCGACCTTAAATACAATGTAAGGGTCCTTGTTCGTGATCCAAAACGAATTGTCGGCCGTGGCTGGGAAAAAAAAGTTGAAGTAGCTGTCGGAGATCTGACAGATCCGGATTCACTGAAATCTGCTCTTAACCAGATTGATATCGCATACTATCTGGTACATTCGATGTATGCAGGAATTGACTTTGTTCAACATGACCGGCAGGCTATTAATAATTTCATTAAGGCTGGAAAACATCTTAAACACGTTATTTATTTAGGCGGATTACTTCCGGAAAAGGGCAATATTTCAAGACATTTTAAAAGCCGTGCTGAAGTAGGACACCTGTTGCTTTCATCTCTTCCATCAACAGAATTTCGGGCCGGACCCATTATCGGATCTGGATCAGCATCATTTGAGATGATACGATATCTCACCCACCGTATACCGGTTGTGATTGCCCCGAACTGGATATTGAACAAAGTTCAGCCAATCGCTATCCGCGATATTCTATCGTACTTATTGATGTGTGCTGAGCGCCATCCCATGGGTATCGTTGAAGTCGGCTCGGACCGGCTCACGTTCAAACAAATGATGGAAGTATTTGCAGAAGTACGTGGATTGATCAAACGATTGATTTTCACTGTACCGCCCTTTCTACCGCCCAAAACGGTTGCCAAATGGTTCGGGCTGTTTACACCCATTCCAAATGCACTGGCAACTGCACTTCTTGAGGGCATGGCGGCACCTGTAGTAGCAAATACCCAACAGGCAAATTATTTGTTCCCTGCAATAAAACCCATTCCCTATCGCCTTGCAGTTGAACTCGCACTGGAACGAATACATCAGGAGATGGTTGTAACTCGCTGGAGTGGTGCAATGGGTGATCAGCCAACATACGAACTGGTTGATCGCGAAGGCCTGATTCGTGAAGTTCGGACATTACACACTGATTGTAAACCGGAAATCGTTTTTAATAGTTTTTCCAGCATTGGAGGGAAACGCGGATGGCTTGTGTGGAAATGGGCATGGGAAATCCGGGGAATACTTGATAAAATAGCGGGTGGTCCGGGTCTGCGTAGAGGTCGAAGGCATCCTGTCGAACTTCTCCCCGGGGAAGCACTTGATTTCTGGAGGGTGGAAGAAATTGAATCGCCCCGATTGCTCCGCCTCCGTGCAGAAATGAAAGTGCCTGGACGGGCATGGATCCAGTGGGAGGCCATCCCTGAAAAATCCGGTACACGGCTTGTACAAACAGCCATGTTTGCCCCAACAGGTGCAGGAGGCGCATTATACTGGTATTGCCTGTATCCGATTCACTCTGTGATTTTCAGTGATCTGGTACAGGCTATTGCTGAAGACGCAAAAATATTTCAGTAATTCGTAATAACACAATAAGGTCTTGTAATTATTTTAAAAGTATACTATATTTATATAGTTATCCCATTTTTAAAAATACATTGATTTTACCTGCCAGGATTTTTTAATGAAAACGAAAAAAAACAATCAAGAGCTGTCTTTGGTTAATAACGGTGATCTCGAATTATTTTTTATCGGAACAGGTTCGGCATTTGCTAAAACGTTGAATCAAACCAATTTTATAATAATTAAAGGTGACACTCATATCATGGTTGATTTCGGGATGACCGGTCCCAGAGCTTTAAACCAGACGACCGGACTCGATACGACTGATATCAATACAATTCTTCCAACACATTCTCATTCTGACCATGTTGGCGGTATTGAAGCTCTTGTATTAATGAACAGATATATTGGCACACGTTTTCTAAATAAACCAAAAATTACCATGATTATAAATGATGACTACCGAAAGATTTTGTGGAATCATACACTACAGGGAGGGCTTGAGTTAAATGAAGTTGGTGAAAATATCCCGGATAAGCTCAAGTTTACAGACTATTTCAATGTGGTTCACCCCGAGTTAAAAAACAGCCACCCCAGGGAAATTTTTGAACTTGACTATCACGGAATTCACCTGGAACTATTCCGGACAAATCATATTCCCGAACAAGCCAGAAACTGGGGGGCCTCATTTTTTTCATACGGCCTGTTTATTGATAACAGGGTATTTATATCCGGTGATACACAACTTGATCTTGATTTGATAAATTTATATTATGACAGGTCTGAAGTGATGTTTCATGACGTTCAGTTCTTTTCCGGAGGTGTTCATGCGTCACTTGAAGATTTAAAATCCCTTCCGGAACACATTAAAAAGAAAATGTACCTCACGCATTACAGTGATGAGTGGAAAGAGAAAGATATTTCAGACTTCGGCGGCTGGTGTGAACAGGGTATCAGATATATATTTTAAGCTAACCTACCGGTGCGGCAGACCGTATAATCTTCTCAAACGCTTTATTACAGCTATCAGCGACTTCTACCTGGTATCCCAGTTTTTCCAGTACCCTTTCTATTACATCCCGTTGAAATTCTTCGTCATCAACAAATAAAATCTCTTTTTGAATCATTTGTAAACCTCATTGACCGGAAATTGTTGTACTCAGCGTATTAACGGAAATCATTATATTTTTGGTGTAAATATACTCAGCTTCAGGATCAGCAATTATTGAAGATTTGTGGAAACTATCCCGGCTCTTCCTTTGCATTAAGTGCCTGCTGCAACTTTTCACCCAGTGTACCAACCGGTTTCTCTTTATCATCAGAAAATGTTTTCCATTCAGAAGATTCGACTGAATCAGCAACATCAAGTGTTATCTTCCGGTCATCCACATGTATCTCTTCAATTTTTACCGAAATTGTTTCCCCTTCCGATTTTTTTTCAAAAGAAGACGGGTCATACGATTTTATGATCCTTGATTTTGGAAGAAGCCCTGTAATACCGGATGATAATTTTATAAAATAGCCGAAATTTTCCTTTTTTTCTATGGTTCCCTCAAGACTCTGTCCAATGCTGTACTTTTCGTTTACATCAGCCCACGGATCACCATCAGCATCTTTTATGCTTAATGATATCCTTTTTTTATCAGGATCAATCTCCTTTATTATAACATTTACGATATCTCCCGGGTTAACGACATCTTCAGGTTTTAATATGCGCTTCACATAACTCATCTCGCTGATATGCACCAGACCTTCTATTCCAGGAGCAATTTCAACAAAAGCTCCGAATTTCATGCATCGGGTAACCTTACCGGATATACTGTCTCCAATATAAAATTTATCATTAATACTGTTCCAGGGATCGTTTTCAATTTGTTTAATGGACAGCGATATTCTGGGTGGCGTGCCACCATCAGCCTCAACAATCCCAATCACCTTGACCTTAACAGGGTCCCCTGTATTAAAAATATCTCCTGGCGTTACGGATCTTGACCAACTGATTTCAGATATATGAATCATCCCCTCAATTCCGGGCATTAATTCTACAAAAACACCGTATGGCATTATTTTTACAACTTTACCTTCATGCAAATCACCGACAGTTACCTCCTCAAAGAACTTTTTCCTTACTTCCACCAGTTCTGTTTCAAGTAGCTTCCATCTTGAAACAACAATATTTCTACCATTTTCCTCAAATTGTGTTATCAGGAATTGAAACGCTTTTCCTGTATAATCATCAGGGTTTTCCACATATTTCACATCCATCTGGCTTACGGGGCAAAATGCTCTTTTTTGCAGAACCTCAACATGAAAACCACCTTTACACGGTTCCCTGACTGTACCATCAACAGGGATTGCATTTTCAAAAGCGTCTTCTAACAGGTTAATGCCCCCGATACCTGAAAGCGCCCTGGAAAGAATCATTTCACTTTCATTTAAT
This sequence comes from Desulfobacteraceae bacterium, assembly GCA_030618465.1. GTDB lineage: Bacteria > Desulfobacterota > Desulfobacteria > Desulfobacterales > SURF-7 > JAUXDD01. Next base: position 2,598 of record JAUXDD010000044.1, on the reverse strand, counting down.
GCAACAACATACAATTCGAGGGCATCCCCATTCTTATAAAGAAACTCACCGTTTTCATCGAGAAGCTCAGCCTTTTCCACGGCTCCGTCAACCTTTGATTTAGTATCAACATATACGGTGTCTCCCCCTATTGAGATAATTTTACCATTAATCTTATCCCCAACCTGAATATCATCTTTCATACCGTCAGTATAGGAATCAAGAAGATATTCAAAACTGCTTTCTTTATTTTGCTGGTTGTAATAATCGAGGAGTTCATCAAATTTTTTACTGCTTTTATCTCCATTATTATCTGTATGGTTTTCGGACATGCCCCTGCTCCTTTTTCATCATACCTGAAAACAGTAAGATATCCCATCTTCATGGTTACAATATGTTTCAGATATACCAGTGATTTTAAACGATGCTTATAAGGCAATTCATGCAAGTACCGTAGGTATTATACACAAATATAATCATCATTACAACTGTTTATAATATTTTATTCATAAATGACCCACCCCGGAAATCATATATATCCGAGAGCTTTCATCCATGATATTATCAAAATGCCGAGAGACATGAGAAGGAATGTAATCTGCAGGCTTACGCCTGGCGGCTGTTTTGCTGTTATGGTATAAAATATTCCCATAATAATCCCTGCAATCAAACCATAAAAATGGGCCGAAATATCTGTATGCGCGCCTGATCCCAGCATGGCAAGAAGGGCAATTCCTCCGCCCAGGGGTAGCCAGGCTTTCATCCGTTGACTGCGCACCTTAACTTTTTTAAAAAAAATATGCCCCGAGAGGATACCCAATGCACCAAATACTGCCGTAGATGCCCCTATTGAAATATGGCCGGTCTTGTATGACACGGCATTCAACAAATTACCGGTAATACCTGTCAAAAGGATCATAAACCATCCGGTGCCCCACCCTGAAATTGAACAAACAGCAGTCCCAAACAGCATGATACCGACAACATTACCTGCCAGATGCAATACATTTGCATGAATAAAAAGTGAGGTCACCGTCCTGTATACCTCCCCTTTCATAATATGAAATGCCGAGGAGCCGCAACTTCTTACAAGCATCTGGCTGTCACCAGACAAGGTGACAACCAGATAGAATGCCACCAGTATAACCGACACCCATACACCTGTGAACGACTTCACGGGCTGAAACGGCAGTAAATCCTTCCCGGCATATGATCCGGAATTTTCATCAAGATATAATTCTAATGCGCTCAAGGCTGCATTATATTCCGTTTCATTAACCAGAATATCCCAACCCGATCCACTCTTTTTCATAAGGTGTGGAATATCCATTGATATGAGAACAAGCCTGGCATTTTCTGCCTGATCATATGGAAGGTCTTTGTAGAGATACTGCATCTATAATATCCCGATGACTATTACAGAGGATAGGGCGTCAGGCTTTCACAACCGTCTTCCGTAACAAGAATCGTTTGTTCAAACTGGGCAGAAAGCAATCCGTCGCTGGTTACAGCCGTCCAGTTATCATCAAGTATGATAAGATTTTTTTTACCGAGATTGATCATGGGTTCAATTGTAAAAACCATACCGGGGACAAGAATGATCCCATCGCCCTTTTTGCCAAAATGGGGAATCTGGGGGGCTTCATGAAAATCAAATCCTACCCCGTGCCCGACAAATTCCCTGACCACAGATCCCCCTTTTCCCTCAGCATATTTCTGAATGGCATATCCGATGTCACCGACCGTACTTCCCGGATTCACTACAGCCATACCCTCTATAAGACTTTTTCGCGCTATATCAACAATTCTTCGCGCATCCTTGCTTGTATTCCCCATCAAAAAGGTTTTATTTGCATCAGCGTAATATTCGTCCAATATTGATGTTACATCAACATTCACAATATCACCGTCCTCTATTATCCTTTTTCCTGGAATCCCGTGACATATTTCTTCATTTACAGAAACACACACGCTTTTAGGGAACCCCCTGTAATTTAGAGGAGCAGGAATTGCGCCGTTTTTTAATGTAAAATTATGAACCAGGGTGTTTATTTCATCCGTAGACATACCTGTTTTAATTTCATATTCAACCATTTCAAGCGTCTCAATGACAAGGCGCCCTGCCTTTTTAATGCCTTCAATATCATTGGGCTGTTTTAATTTGATATCATATTTCCGGGCATATAGGTTCTTAATATCATAAGCCCCGGTTTCTTTCTTTCCCAGGCAGCACTTTTTATATTTACGTCCACTCCCGCATGGGCACAATTCATTCCGGCCTGTCTTTGAATTTAAATTTATATATGACACAGATATTAAAACCTCATTATTTATTTCGCTTTAAAATTTTTAATACAGTTCAATTGATTGAGATGCAAGGAAAATGTGTAACATGCTCATTACATTCTTGACTATAAACCCATATTTTCTTATAATAATACAAATAAACAAATATTAAAATAAAACCGACTACATTTCTGCATCTTCAACGACTTATAAATCTTTAATTCAATATTTCATTTTTCTTTTATACAACAAACTAATTTAATACTCATTTAAAAGGTAAAACATGGCAATTAATAGGATTTTAATCGTAGATGATTCCCCGGTGGCACGTAA
>JAUXDD010000227.1 GCA_030618465.1 Desulfobacteraceae bacterium | reverse complement strand
CAAGACGAGCGAGCGAATCTTTCTTTTTATATATCGTTCAGTTTTCCTGCTCAAATCATTCAAGTGATATTCATCAACATTACCCACAAGAAGGAGGTCAATAATTCCTGAATCCCTTCCCTCAGCATAATCATCCATCAGGTATGCTTTTTCAAGATCACCCAGTCTGTTCATAATTCCGTCAATCACCTTGTCGATTCCCATTAATTTGCTGACCATGGAGTGTAATTCGGGAAATAAAGGATGTTCTTCATTTGCAGAATAATGCACTTCACGGCCATTCTTACGGGATGTTAAGAGATTGGATTCTGTGAGCTGATTCAGTTCTTCACGTACGGAATTGGTGGAAACACTGAACTCCTTTGCAAGTTCCCTGAGATATGAACTGGCATCGGGATTAAAAAAAAACCTTACCAGCAACTTGATACGAGTTTTGGATGAAATTAAACCGGAAAGAAGATCGCCCATTTTGTCTCCTTTATGAGTAGTATTACTACTCATAACATGTTTTGGGCAAAAAAGTCAATTTTTTATTAAACGGTTTGGTCGGTTACCCTGTTATCCGGTTTGCCTGTTGAAGGATAACTTCCATTTTTAAAATACGAGAACAACCTTATTTAACAGGAAAACTGGTTAACCGGCTAACAATTAATTCATCAATCATATTCGCCTGAAGAATCAGAATCCGGTGCAATCCTGCTTCCGCTACGTCTTTCATATCGCATCTGGCAGATCTGTTCTGAAATGAGACCCATCATAAAAACAAGAATTGATGTGACAAAAAGAAGAGTACTCATGTTTGTAAAACGACCGTGGAATATATATGTCTGAAAATAATTTAAGCCGCCTGAAACAAACATCATAAAACTAACTGGAAGAAAAACGCGAAGCGGAGAATAGAGAGTACATATTTTAGTGATAATCATAAAAAAGCGTACACCATCCCTGTATATTTTTATGTCACTTATTCCTTTTTGACGCCTTTTAATTCTAATCGGAATATACTTGACGCTTCTTCCGGTTCGCAACATGCCAAGTGTTAATGTTGTCGGGTAGGAGTAAGTGTTCGGCAGGAGATACACAAATTTTTTAGCCACCTCAGCTTTCACAGCACGAAATCCCGAGGTAAGATCCTGGACAGGAAAATTAGCCACATATGATGAAAACAAGTTGTATATCCTGTTTCCAATTGCCCGATCCACAGAGGCCTGGCTGTCCTTTGTTCTTGCTCCGACAACCATGTCATATTCCTGGATATGTTCCAGGAGCCTGGCAATATCTTCAGGAAGATGCTGGCCATCACCATCCATAAATACCAGGACATCACCTTTTGCAATACGAATGCCCGCCTTGATTGCTGCACCATTGCCGATATTATAAGGATGATTGTAAACAGAGGCACCGGCCTTTTCTGCTACTTCTGCCGTATTATCTTTTGACCCGTCATTGATTACGATAACTTCAAAATCAGGATATAATTTTTTAGTTTTTGTAACAAATTCACCGATAGTGGGTGCTTCGTTATAGGCGGGAATAATTATGGTAACGCTTTGTTTATTCATAGTGATATGAAATAATCACCCGAATACAAATCGTTCATATCCGGGCGTTTTTAGCTGATTTTCAGACCGGGTTAAACTATTTCAATGCATCTTCAAATACTTCAACCTTTAGTTTTTTCATTAATTTATCTTTGGATTCATCCACAACTGCTTTTGATTTTTGCTGCTTCAGTTTGTCTTCAATCTGTTTTTTTACCATTTCATATGATTTTTCACTGGCTTTCTTTTTATCATCTACCTTGATTATATGATATCCGAATTTTGTTTTTACGACATCGCTGATCTCACCTTTTTTCAGACTGAAAGCCACCTGCTCAAATTCAGGAACCATTTGGCCGCGTCCAAACCATCCCAGGTCTCCACCTTTTGTTTTTGACGGTCCGGTTGACTTGTCTTTCGCTAATGCAGCAAAATCCTTATTTGTTTCAAGTTCCTTTCTTACAGCCTTTGCTTCATCTTCTGTTTTTACCAGAATATGTCTTGCCTTTATCTGCTCCGGTTGCTGAAATTCCTTTTTATTTCCTTCATAGTACGCTTTTATTTCATCGTCATTGATTTTAATCTCTGCCTGGATGTGTTTAATGTATTCAGACGCCATAACCTGTTCTGTCATGCTGATGATCTGACTTTGAACCGCTGGGTCTTTATCTAATTTTAGTTTGTAGGCTTCCTGTGAAAACATCTTCATCTCTACAATGCGGTCCAGCAGTCTTTTTTTTCCTTCAGGAGTCATCATCTGGGCCTTGTACCGTGGCGGAATTCCCTCAATAATAGTGTCTAACATGCTTTGTGTGATTGTTTCACTGCCGACTTTTGCCAGAACCTTATCTTCTTCTTTCGCAGATAGTATTTGTGTTGAAAGCAAAAGGCATAATCCGGTTACAATTAATAGAATGTTTTTCAATTTAATTTTCTCCTTTTATTTATTTTTAGTAATTTTTAGTAATAAGATAAACCTGTTGAAAATATATGAATTTTGTTAAGCTACACCATATAATATTTTTGTCAAGAAAATAACCAGGCATACATCAATTCCAGGTGAAACAATAATACTCTGATAGTATTCCAAAAGTATGATTTTCTAAAATAGCCTTTTCCGTTAAAACTATTATCCTGCTGGATCCCCGTTTTCACGGCAATGCCAAATGAGCAATCAGACAAACTCAAGAAGTTGAATAAGGTCGGTAATAGTTAAATCAGGTAAAAGATTTCGACAGTTTTTATTTTCCGTCCTCACCCGGAGAGAACGGGTATCACCGGCAAATAAAGCTGTCTGGAATCCATTTTTTTGTGCCGGATATATGTCATTGAGCATGTCATTGCCGATATAAAGGACTGAACGTGCATGAAGCCCAATGTTTTTCAGCTTATTTTCAGCTGCTTCAAACAGGAATGATGACGGTTTTGCATACCCGTGTTGATAGGAATAAAAAATAAGATCCGGATGTAATCCAAGTTTTTCCGTATCGGCACCAAGAAACCAGTCAAACAGATACGGTGTAAAAAACTGGGCATTAGATATAATTCCCATCACTATTTTTTTTTCTCCAAGGCCTGAAATAACTTCTTTTAAATTTGGCATTGGATATACGGGATTGACAATCAGTTCGTATTCCACAGCAAAATTTCGTACCGTTTCAGGATCGTAATTTTTTAATACCTTCATCCAGATGCGGTCAATTTCTACTTCAGGGAAATCAACCCCATTATTCTTCATTTTTTCATGCTCGTCGTTAATCGTTTTAAATAAATCATCCTTCAAAGCACCGGGATTTTTCTTGATGGAAAATTTTTTAAAAAGACCATCAAGCAATTCCGTATGATGTGATTGTCTACCAGCAAGACTGATATCGCCTGATCCGCTGATAAACAGCGTCCCATAAATATCAAAAAGAACACATTTAATTTTCTCTTTTGGTTTTCCGCTCTTTGACAGGTCTGTTTGAACAGGGAAAAGTGGTTTTAAATACTCTTTAATTCTATTTTTATTCAACATAATCCCCCCACTTGAGCAGACTGAATTCTTCAAGATTTAAGAACTTTAAAAGGAGAGACTTTTTGTCTATGCTGTGGTGAACCGGTGCAGTGCATACATTTTCATAGATATGAAGAAGTCTTTCTCTGTATCCTGTATTGCTGTAATTTTCCTGAACCGATGTTGAATTATTTTTGATCAGCAGATCTTTTTTTGAAACATTACTGATATCAGAAAGAAAACAATTTAATGCTGCCAGGGTTCCTTTATCTTTGCGGTTAAAAATGATTTTTAATAGCACCTCTTTTTGAAATGCCTCATCAAGCATACCAAAATCAACATTTCCATCTTCTACAATTTTATCAAAGGATGTCTCAAGTGTATCCGCATCCATAGCTAAACCAAACAGTACACTGTTTTTTAAAACCGATGTTTTCCACTTTTCATACAGTCTGTCTCTTCCAATCCACACAACAGGCACTGCAAGCTTTGTGTACAAATGATCAAGGGCAATCCCTTTATTTTCAAAATCATCGCAAATACCAGGAATTTTTCTCCCGAAAAGAAATTTATCCGCCGTCCATGGCTCAAGAAATGAGAATCCGAATCCTTCGTTAATGCTTGTGGTTATTAAAAATTTTGCCGAAAGGACCAGTGCTTTAAAATCCTTTTTTTTTGAAGCTTCGAATTCAACTTTCAGATTATTATCCAGAACAAATTTTTTCCACCCATTATAGCTGATAATATCTGCCGCACTGTTCGGTGGACGGGTGACAGCAAGCGTTTCACCGTCTTTAAAATACAATGACAACAGAATGGCTTCTCCTATATTTTTTCTTCGTATGGCGCGCACCGGATACAAGACAACGTCTCCTGTACTTTTTTCTCCCGGCCGGGACGTAAACGGATTTACATTGTTGTAAATCATGTGAAGGCCTTCTTTTTTCAGACCGGCCTGTAAAAGAATACTGTAATCACGAGAATTAATAACGCCATAATGGCAATCTGCCGGATAGTCATCTTCAGAAAAATATACGGCCGGACGACCGTCCTCAGCAAAATCATGGATCTGCAGGAACAGATTAATATTCCTTTTTTTTAGGATATGTAAAATTTTTAAAAAATTTTTATTTTTTGCAAGTGTGGGATTATGAATATGAAGAATATCACAACCGTCTTTCCATTTTGCAAAGATGGTTTTTACAATTGTGTCTGCTACCTGCTCGGGATCAAGCACAGGCGCATCACTGGTATCATAGCCGGCCCCAGGGATAAATGCGATTTCAGCCGGGATATCCGTATTTTCGGGATCACCTGTGAGAACGAACATATCACAGTCGTCTTTAACGGCATTTACCTGTCGCCTGATAACTGTTGTAACCCCGCCCGTCTTCAAATGATAATGGAAGTATGCTATTTTCATTTATTAAGTATGATACAATCCTAAAATGCATCGAAAAGAAATCTGAATTAGTGTCCATCCAGAAATGAGATAGTTTGTTCAATTTCAAGGAAGGCGAAAATTTTAACCGGAGGAATATATTTAATATTTCGAGGATTAAAATTTGAGCCTGACGCAGAAATTGGACA
>JAUXDD010000234.1 GCA_030618465.1 Desulfobacteraceae bacterium | reverse complement strand
AATCAAAAAGCTTCCTGATGCTGGACAGACGCCTGATCAGGTTATATTTATCTTGACAATGACTTTGAATCGGGTATGTAATACCTTCCATTGTCAAAAGACTTGGAATTATTACTGTTAATAAAAATATTTATAAATTTATTTGTGGCGCAGGTATGCCTTACATACATTGTATTTGGCACAAATAAAATAAACGTTTTATCGTTGAACACGGCATATCAATATTAATTGCTGAGTTCATTAACAAAATTAAGGATAGGGAGTACTATAATGGATTTTGCATTAACACCGGAACAACAGGAGTTTGGAAAAGAGTTCGGGGAATATCTTGAAAAAACAATGACTCCGGAACTAAAAAAGGAAAAAATGGAAATAGGTGAATCCGGAGGACCGGAATGCCTGAAATTCTGGAAAGTAATGGGAAAAGACGGCTGGCTTGGCGTTGGATGGCCAACGGAATACGGCGGACAGGGCAGAACAGCCCTTGAACAGCACATTTTTTTTGAGACAGCTGACTATTATGATGCGCCGCTTCCCATCATCGCCCTGAATACCGTAGGACCAACCATTCAGAAGTTCGGAACCCAGGAACAGAAAGACCTGGTACTTCCGGCGATCTTAAGGGGAGAAGTCGAGATTGCCATCGGTTATTCTGAACCGGATGCGGGCTCAGACCTTTCCTCTCTTCAGGCAACTGCGGTCAAAGATGGTGATGACTATATCCTGAACGGCCAGAAATCATTTACCAGCCTGGCTCATTTTGCAAAATATATCTGGTTTGCGGCACGAACAGACCCGGATGCACCCAAGAAATCCAAGGGTATTTCAATATTCCTGGTTGATATAGACAGCCCGGGTATTGACATTGTTCCTCTTCACACAATGGGCAAACTCCAGACAAACTCAACATTTTATGACAATGTAAGGGTTCCCGGGGATCGCCTGATTGGTGAAGAAAACAAGGGATGGAAATACATTACCAACCAGCTTGACCTTGAACGGATTGCGCTTTGTACCTCATCCCCATTGAGAAGGCGCATCGACAAATCAATTGAATTTGCCAAAGAAACAATGATTGAAGGCAAAAAGATAATTGATCGTCCCGGTGTAAAGGCCAAACTTGCCGAGCTTACTGCTGACGTTGAAGTGTTGAAACTTTTAAATTTTCAGGTAGCCATGAAAATAACCAACGGCGAGATGGTTTATGCTGAAGCATCAACAGTAAAGTCATACGGTTCTGTGTTGTATCAGAAAGTTAACAATGTACTTCTGGAAATATTCGGACCTTTAGGACTGATTCAGAATCCGCATGATCTTGCGCCTCTTGAGGGAGAAGTTGAACTTGGCTACCGGGCGGATATTGTATATATATTTGGCGGCGGGGCTATTGAAGTACAGAAAACAATCATTGCCATGGCCGGAATGATGATGCCCATGGCAGGTTGATGGGATTCATACAATATAATTGACGACCTGAACCTGCCCTGGTTCAGAAAGGTGGATAATATGGATTTTAAACTTAATGACGAACAGGAAATGCTGAAAAAATCAGCTATGGATTTTCTCAAGAAAAAAGTAGACAAGGCCGTTATCGGAGATATCAGAGACAGCGAAACCGGCTTTGATAAAAAGTTGTGGAAAGCAATGGCCAGGCTTGACTGGATGGGGATTATTATCCCGGAGGATTACGAAGGCGTCGGCTGGACAATTCTTGATCTGGCTGTTCTGTTTGAGGAATTTGGCCGTGCAGCGTTTGACTGCCCCATGGCCTGTACGGTTGCCGGTTCTCTTGCTTTAATAGAAAGCGGCACAGAGGATCAGAAAGCAGACATTCTGCCCAAAGTTGCAGCAGGCAAGAAAATCCTTACCCTTGCAGCGAATGAAGTCGGTGTCGCTTATGATTATAGTTACATTTCCGTTAAAGCGGAAAGTAAGGACGGCGGATATGTGATCAATGGTTCAAAAATTCTTGTGCCGTATGCCAATGTTGCAGACAATATTCTTGTGGGCGTCCGTACAGGCGGAAACCCTGGTGATGAAGAAGGTATTACCATCCTGATAGTGGATGCGAAAGCAGATGGTATTACACTTTCTCCCATACCGGTTATCGGCGGTGAAAGACAATTCAGGGTGGATTTCGATAATGTAACCGTTTCTTCAGATGATGTTGTTGGCGAAGTCAATAAGGGATTACCCCTTCTGAAATCAGTCATTGAAAAGATTACAACTGTTCAATGTGCTGAAATGGTTGGAAATGCACAGGAAGAAATTGAAATGACCGCTAAATACACAAGCGAACGGGTTCAGTTTGGCCGCGCTATTGCCACATTCCAGACCGTGCAGCACCGGGTGTCTGATATGTTTATAGCGATCCAGGGTGCACGCTGGGCAGCCTATCAGGCAGCGTGGAGAATTTCCGAAGGGCTTTCCGCGTCAAGGGAAGTGGCGATCGCAAAAATTATTGCAAATAACACGGTACGCGAAGTTGCATTCAGTGCCCAGCAGCTTCATGGCGGCATGGGTGTTGATATTGACTATGATCTGCACTGGTACTACGCAAGGGCAAAGAATTTTGAACTGAAATTCGGTTCTGTTCCGGCCCAGTTAGAAGTGCTTCATACTGAAATTGGATTATAAATTAAAAATCTGATTTTTTCCAGGAAGTGTTGTTATTTATAATACTGGTTTATGAAATGAGATTCAGGCAACAAGGTGTTGCCTGAAAAATGTATTTAAAATTATATTATAAGAATGCAGATTATAAAACTGCATTCTTAAAGGAGGAAATTATGCCCGAATGTGTAATAGTTGAAGCAAAGAGAACACCAATTGGTAGAGGAAAACCCATTGTGGGATGGCTCAGCGGATTTCATTCTCTTGAAGTATTGTACAAAGCTTTTGAAGGTGTATTAAAAGCAGCCGGTGTTGACAGGAAAGAAGTTCAGCAGATTATCAGTGGTACAGTAACCCAGGCCGGTGAACAGTCTGGTAATAATGCCCGTCATGCATGGCTTCTTGGTGGTGACAACTACCAGGTAGGTGCTGTTACCTGTGACTGCCAGTGCGGTTCAGCCATGCAGTCTGTCAGCATGATGGATGCGCTGATACAGAATGGTACTTATGAAGTGGGGATTGCATCAGGTTTGGAACATATGAGTCATGTGGGGCTGGGACAGAATGTTTATAACGGTCCTGGTTTTTTCATGACACCTGATTTCCCGTGGGATTGTACACCGGACCAGTTTGCCAGTGTTGTTCGTATCTGTAAAAAGAGAGGTTTTACCCGTGAAATGGTTGATAGATTTGGTGTAGATTCTCACACAAAAGCACTTAAGGCTCAGGCAGCCGGTATTTTTGACAGGGAAATTATTCCCATAGAAGCACCGATTCTTGATGAAAATGGTCAGAAAACCGGTGAAACCCGAATGGTCACACAAGATCAGGGACCGCGCGAAAGCACCATGGAAGGTATGGCCAAATTAAAAGTAGCCGGTGATGATCCTAATGCCATGCATCATGCCGGAAATGCATCCCAGATTTCAGATGGGGCATCCGCAGTACTCATGATGACCCCTGAAAAAGCAAAAGAACTGGGCTGTACGCCAAAAGCCCGCCTGATAATGGGTGATCTTACCGGTGCTGATCCGTATTACCTGCTTGAAGGACCGATTGATTCAACCAGAAATATACTTAGAAAAACCGGAATGACCTTGAACGATATGGATATTATTGAATGTAACGAGGCATTCGCCGGTGTTGTTCTCGCATGGTGCGAGGAAATGGATATTGACCCGAAAGATACTAAACTGAATCCAAACGGCGGTGCAATCGCTATCGGTCATCCGGTTGGTTCTACTGGAACCCGCCTGCTGACAACTGCACTTTATGAACTTGAAAGAACGGATAAAAATATTGCTCTTTGTACGATGTGCTGCGGTTCGTCTGTTGGCACCTCAATGATTATTGAGCGTATCTAATTACGATCCCATCAAAAAGGGTACACCTGAAAAGCCTCCGGTTCTGCCGGGGGCTTTTTTTTGTCCTGAAATGTGACCGCTTATTTACAATCTAATTTTAATAAACAATTCACCACTGAAAGATTATCCTTTACATTCGGCATACAGGATTTATTATATAAAAATCTTAAAAAAATGAATTTATTTAAAGGGAGAAATTAATGGGAAGTTTACTTTACAATTTTGCACTCATTTTAAAATTTGCATTAAACATTTATATTTATGTTATTATCGCCAGTGCCATTCTGACCTGGGTAAATCCTGATCCGTTTAATCCAATTGTTCGATTTTTAAAAAAGATCACCGAGCCTGCCTATTTTTATATCAGGAGATACTTACCGTTTTTAAATATAGGTGGGCTTGACCTGGCACCCATCATTCTGATTCTGATTGTTCAATTTGTGCAAATATTTATTGTGGGCAGCCTGATAGATCTGGCCTACAGCATAAAATTTTAAACTTGCATAGTTCAGAAACAAGCCGCTCTTTTAAAAAACCGGGTTGTTTCTATTGGACTAAAACTCCTTGTTTCTCAATGTTGATGGTTTCGTAAAAAGTCGAAAATCTCCCTCTCCCTCTCCCTCTCCCTTGACGAGAGAGGGCCGGGGTCAATGTTGTTGACTTAAGGAATTCTGTCAATTTTTAAAATCCCCCTCGATCCCCCTTTTCAATAGCGCCATATGGCGAGTCAAGGGGAAAAATGACTGAGGTAAGGGATTAATTGGGTTCATTTTTAATAATCTCCACATACTGTTTAATAAGGTGTTTTGAAAGTGCTGTAACAAGATGAATA
>JAUXDD010000055.1 GCA_030618465.1 Desulfobacteraceae bacterium | reverse complement strand
ATATTTTTGATTGATCCACTTTTTTAAATCAGTGGATCATTATCAAAGCAAAGCCATGAAAAACAGGATCGTTCCTGTACGGGACAACAGACTATTTATTCAGCATATCGCGGATTTTTTTCAGTGTATCCGGATCACAGGCATTGATCAGGGATTTTACTTCATTTTTTTCAGTTGATTGTTTTACCGCTTCTTCCGGGTCAACATCCAGTATCTTGCAAATGGCCTTAACCAGACTGGCGGGCGTAATCGGCTTTTCCAGGACGTGTTTGGGGCCCTGTCCTGATGTGAACGCCGTGAACTGCTTGATGTCTTCACTTCCCATTTCGTCACTGGCGTGAGCGGTGATGACAATCACCGGAATCTCCGCCCATTCCTTGTTTTTTCGAAGCCTGCGCAGGACCTGGATGCCCGATATTTTTGGCATGACCATATCAAGGGTCATCAAATCCGGGGGATCAGCTTTTATTTTTTCCAGTGCGTCTTCTCCATCTTTTGCCGTGTCTACATTAAATCCGGCATCTTCAACACAAGCAGCTATGAATTTGCGCACATCAGGTTCATCATCAACCACAAGTATTTTTTTTTCTGATGCTTTCGTCATTGATTGGCTCCATTTTTAATTAAAAAAATTTCCAGATAGAATTTACTCCTGTTTTTCCATCACTTCATACATAATATCACTGATAAACTTAATATGCATATCCACATTAAAATATGAAATAATATCCTCCATCCCGCTGTGGCAGTTATGGCAGGGGGTAATGAGAATTTCCGCCCCGGTATCAGAAATTTGATCTGCTTTTATTCTGTTGGACTCAACCCGTTTCTTTTTAAAGGGAGGGCCACAGTTTATTACACCGCCACCGGCATTGCAACAGTAATTGTGTTCACGGTTGGGGTGCATCTCAATCACATTTTCACAGAGCTCGTGAATCACATACCGTAACATTTCATGAAGCCCCCTGCCTCTGACAACATTACAGGGATCATGAATGGTTACTGACTTTTTATATTTCTCTTTAATTTTTATTTTTCCCGCTTTTAATAAATCATAATAGAACTCAATGGCATGTATCATTGGAATCGGAGGCATGGACCATGACAGCCAGCGGTTGCCCACGTCATAAACAGAACGAAAAGCGTGGCCGCATTCTCCCATGACGATTCTTTTAACCTTGAGTTTCTGTGCCGCTTCGAAATGGAATCGTTTATTACGGGCCATGATTTCGAGGTCCCCGGTAAACATTGCCATATCACTGTTGTCCCATCCGGGAAAGGAAGGCATTGTCCAGTCACAACCGGCAGTGTTGAAGATAATAGCAGCCTGATAAATCAGGTTAGGCTGGAATTTTGGCTCAGGGGCAATGACAGAATACATAAAATCAGCCCCTTCTTTATCCAGGGGAATCCTCAGATTGGACATTTCTTCCCGGGCGTCTTCTTCCTGCCACTGCAGGGTATCGATCCATTCATCCTCTTTTACCCACATCTGGTTCTGAGTAACAGCATGGCTGTGAGCTGTATCCTGGATATAAAGGGGTGTTACGCCTAGTTTATGGCAAATTCTCCTTACCGTTTGCATCATATAGGCAGTATCAATACCAAAGGGGCAGTACATGGCACAACGTTTACATACATTACATTCCGTGGATGCAATTTCAGATGCCTCTTTGATAAATTCGGGGCTGACACGTCCCTTTCTTTTAATCATTTCTCCTATTGTTCTTTTTACCTTGCCGGCAGGAGAGAACTTGGGATCTCTGTTAAATGAGAGATAAACATGGCAGGCTTCCGCACATAGCCCGCAATGTACGCAGGTATCTGTATATGATTTCAGGCGTGCACCGGTTTCGCCGGATAACACTTCATTGATAACCTTTTCAATTCTCTCTTCGGTGAGTCTTTTACTACCTGTTTCCAGACCCTCATCAATTATTTTTTTTTCAATTTTTTCTGAAGCCTCAGCCATTCAGTTCCTCCTTGGTTAATCTACAATACGAGCTATGTTTACCAGTCCTTTGCGTGCCTTACACCACCAAACTCAGATCCTATAAAAGATCTTGTCAGTACGGCAAAGAGCATATGGGTCAAACGTGTAAAGGGGATTGCCATTAACATGATTTCCCCTGAAAGAATATGGAGAATCAGCCAGAAATGGTAATCTATAAATTTATGATAGGCAAAGAAACCGGTAACAAACGGTGCTGCGGCGATAGCAAGAATCACATAATCCGATGCGGTTGTTAAATACTTTACTTCCCGTAATACAAGCCTGCGTAGAAAAAAAATAATACAGCAAACAATGACGATCAGTGTAATTACATCCGCCAGTCCTTCAGGAAGGACCCACCAGCTGATATTCCAGGCTGCATTAAATAAAATCACATGTGCGCTGATAAACAGCGGCATGATAACCAGACCCATGTGAAACACAAACGTCACCACTGTCATTACCGGATGTTTTCTCCAGTTGGTTGTGGCAAACGGGGTGATCCAGTGCATGATGGATCTCAAACTGTATTTCCAGCTCATATAAGAATAGATAAATTTTTCATTTTTATTCACCAGGGAAATAAGGTCCCAGATCCGGTAAATACTTCCACCAATAAAAATGATAAAGGTCACCCATACCATCGGCCCACTTAAAAAATTATAAAGCGTATTAAAATCGATCATTTGTTTTTTCCTCGGTTTTAACTCACAATGTCACTGACAGGAACAACCCGCCTGTAATATTTACCATCTTCTATTGTCCTGCAAAGGAGTCTTGACCCGTCCGGGCTGAAAGCCGGCTCCCATGCATTATCAAACGCTTTGCCCCACAGTTTGCCGTTAACGGCAATAAAATATTTTCCGTCTTTTTCCACTTTAGAAGCCACATATTGACTGTCCGGACTGAAAACAGGTTTCCAGGCCATGTCAAACGTCTGGTCCCAGGCGTTTCCGTCAACGACAACGGTGTATTTTTCATTTTCTGTGGCAACAGCTGCAATCCGGTTACTGTCAGGACTGAAAACCGCGTCTGAAACCATTTCGCCGAATGTTGTGTCCCAGGGCTTGCCGTCAACAGCAATCGTCCAGTTGCCATAGGAAGGCGCCACAACAGCGGCCAGTTTGCTTCCGTCCGGGCTGACCATCTGGTGCCAGATCTGGGTGAACTTTCGGTCCCATATGACAGTGCCGTCTTCAACCATGGTCCAGGCACCGGCCGTCCTGACAGGCGCTATGACCGTGCCTTTTTTGTGATGAAATATGGGGCACCAGACACATCCGAAGATCTGATCCCATGGTTCTCCGTTTACCGCAATCGTGTAATCATAAAGATTGTGCCTGACTTCTGCAGCGACCTTAGTTCCGTCAGGGCTGAACGCCATATTCCATGCATTGACAAAATTTCTGCTCCAGGCTTTACCATTTGGGGCGACGGTATAGCAGCCTTCCTGGAATTTGAACACTTCCGCCTGTGCCAGATCTACTGTCTGGACGACAGCAGATGTCATCTTGCCGTCCGGACTCAATGCCATGCAGGTTATAAAGCTGTACATATCTTCCCACGGTACGTCATTGACAGACATGCCGTATTTCCCATCGGATTGAACCGCCACGGCAATTGTTTTTCCATCGTCACTAAACCGTTTGTCCCAGACATAGTCAAATGTGTTTTCCCACAGCTGGCCGTCCACCGCCACTGTCCATGCCATATCTGCCGATATAATAGCCGTCAGGCGATTATCCTGTGAAAATTTCAGGGCCCACGCTTTCTCAAATGGCGTGTCGATTTCCCAGGCGCTGCCGTTAACACATACATTAAATTCGGCTTCATCCATATTAACAACGGCAGCTATTTTTTCCCCGTCAGGACTGGTATAAAATTCTTCAACCCAGTTATATGAGTCTTTCCATTCATTTGTATCTGCAACCAGTTTGTCATTGATACCCCAGTCCCAGTTTGCTGAATTTGTCATACAGTCTCCTTATTCATATACATTACGGGATGAACCCCGTTTCCATTGTCTTTTTTTCATTCGCCCTTATTCTTCTTCATCGTATTTTGTCAGAAAGAGCCAGAATCCAACAACACAAAACAAGGATAGTCCCATGATAATGTAAGTAATGCTTTCAGTATGCAGCATGTATTCCTGAAGTGTATAAATTGTATTTTCCATCGGTTTTCGCCTCTTTAATTATGTTTCCTTGATATCAATGTTCCTTATAATCCGGGTGTTCATAAAACACCGGCATTCTTGTTGCAACAAATCTGAAGATAAGAATCAGTACCGTAACCATGAAGATTGAAAGTGCGACCTCCATCCAGTTGGGGATATATCTTTCATTCAACGGCAGATGCCAGTTAAATGCGATCATGCATACATTCAGTCGGTTTAAAACGATTCCGATAACTGACCAGACAGCAGTAAATTTGATCAGGTTCAGATTTTTATCCCTTGCGCCGATGGCAAAAAGAAAACAGGGAAGCGCCACAAATCCTAATACCTCTACAAGAAACCAGATGCCATACGGTGTTGAAAGCAGATACCAGTGATTGCCGGCGGCAACCCCCATAAGTTTGATGACAAAATAGCCAAACAATACCAGCGAAGCTGCTTTGGCATATCCCAGTACCAGGGGATTGTGCTCGGCCAGATAGGTTTCGTCCATTTTATGATGAAACGCCCGGTGTGACAGCGTACCTTCAAATATGACCATGGAAAGCCCTGCGATGATACTGGATACAAAAAAGAATACAGCGATAAATGGCGAGTACCATAAGGGGTGCAGTTTGGATGGGGCAATCAGGAAAAGGGCGCCAAGGGACGACTGATGCAGGGTGGAGAGTACAACACCAAAAATGGTAAGCACCATGGTCACTTTTACGGCAATATCACGCGCTTTTTTTAAACCGAGCCACTCCAGCGGTATGGGCGTAAATTCTAATAATAAAACGGTAAGATAGAGCAAAACACACAGGCCCACTTCAAACAGAAGGGATGTGGTCCCCTGCTGAATGATAAAGGGGTATGCCATCATTAACCTGTCCGGTCTTCCCACATCATACAGGAGAGACAGCAGAACGATTGAATATCCGAGAAAAGCGGTAAGAATCGCCGGCCTTACGGCGGAATGGTATTTTTTCATTCCAAATATGTAGCAGGCTGCTGATGTTGTATATCCGCCTGCTGCCAGTGCAACACCGCACATCAGATCAAAACCTATCCACAATCCCCAGGGCTGGGTATCGGACAGATTGGTTACCGCCCCCAGTCCTTTCGTGAATCTCAGGATCGTAAGAATCACGCCCACGAATACAATGATTCCGGTAATAATATTAAATATTGAAAATATGGATTTATTATCCACTGAAACGGTTTCTTCAGACATCAGGACTCCTCCTCCGGTTTGTCGTCGGCTGTTTTGTCGTCGTCAGCTTTTTCTTTTTCCTGTTCTGCTTTCTCAAGGGCTTCCCTGACAGCTTTTTCTTTTTCCTGTTCTGCTTTTTCAAGGGCTTCTCTGACAGCCTTTTCTTTTTCCTGTTCTGCTTTTTCCAGGGCCTTTTTCTTTTCGGTGTTTGCTTTTTCCATGGCCGCGGACAGTTTATCTTCGCCTTCGGCATCTGTTTTTTCGATGGCAGCCTGAACAGCCTCTGTTTTTTCCAGAGCGGCTATTTTTTCTCTTCTTTTTGTCATTCCGTACATGCCTGTAAGGAAAACCGGCCACAGGGCAACCACCATGGGCACAACATGGAGGGCACCGGATGTCAGTGCAGGCGCCGGTGTATTGCCAAGGTCCTCACGCATCCCGATTTCAGTGAATGGTACGCCGGATAAGTACATCCAGCTGGTCCCACCCATTTCTTTTTCTCCATAAATATGGTCAACATAGCGATCCGGGTATTTATTTATCCGTTTACGGGCAATCCGGACAAGGTCGTCGCGTTTCCCGAAGGTGAGTGCTTCCTTGGGGCATGCTTCAACACATCCCGGAAGCTGTCCCTTTTCTATTCGTGGGGCACACATGGTGCATTTAACAACTTCAGGAGTAAACGGATCATCATATTGATATGAAGGTATTTCAAACGGACACGCCATCAGGCAGTATCGGCATCCCACACATACGGAAGGGTCATAAACAACCGGACCGGCTGGTTGTTTGGAAAATGCCGTCACAAAACACACGGACGCACAGGCAGGCTCCAGGCAGTGGTTGCACTGTATTTTTCTAAACACAGTCCCCCTGGATGTCTCGTATCGATTCACAACCGTGTATGCCTTGGTATCCGCTCTTCGTTTCTTATCCAGAACAGATGTGTCTTTGAAAGGCTTTTCCGGTTTCGGCAATTCATTGACCTGGTTACATGCTTCTTCGCAGGATCGGCACCCCACACACCGGGTCATGTCATGGAGAACACCCAGGCTGCCGGGGTGACCGGTAAAATGCTTACCGGAAGCGGCACCGGCTTTTTTGCCTAACGTGGTACCAACGCCAGCTGCTCCCATCCATCCTAGAAATTTTCTTCGTGATATGGACATAAATTAACCTCATTTATTATTTGTATCTATTCATTGGTGTTAATCGATTTTACTACCCTCCCAATGAACGCATACTATTTTTCCTTATGACAATCCGTACATCCTGTTTTTGCAATGTTCATATTTGTGTGGCACTCCATACATTGAATGTGGTACGCACCCATCAAACCGGGTTTGAACATGTCTTTTTCTTCAAACGGCTTCCCGTGACAGCTGATGCAGCGCGTGGGCTTGCTGGTTGCCGGGCTGTTATGGTGGCATCCCTGGCAGACCGTGCCTTTTTCAGCGTGGAAATAAGCCGCCAGCTTGTTGTCCTTTATGGATTCAACAATGGTGTTGACAACTTTTCGGTGCGGGAATTCAGCCGGCTCATATTTTTTTGAAAGCTCTTTTATAATAACTTTTTCAGGAATATCTTCTGTATCATATGTGCCGGTTATTTTATTGCGCATGCCGAGGAGTTGTTCAGCAATTTTTTCATCCTTCTTATCAGCATCTACTTCCGGCTTAATCGCCTGCCCGGCAATTCCGGCCGGCATATCCATATGGCATGTAAGGCAGTTATCGTCATTTATATTTTTTCGGTTTTGCCCTATGAAGTTATGGCAACCGGCACATTCACCGGCCTGTTGCTTAATTTTATGGCAGCCTGTACAGCTTTGATTGCTGCCTGTCTTGTGCATGGCAAGTTCAAGGCTTATTCCGCCACCTTCATCCGACCCTTTCAACGTATGGCATTTGCTGCATGTGTCCATTGCTTTATGGTGGCATACACGGCAGGTATCATTATATTCTTCGTGGGCCATGTGATTGAACGGAACAAAATTCATCCTGTTTTTGTGTGAAGCATCAATTTCTTCATTACCGGTTTTTATCATAACCGTGCCGGGCTGTTTCCTGTCCATTCGCGGTACCGGCGTAATTTTTTTAATCATCTTTTGCGCTTCTCCATCATGGCACTCAGAGCATTTTATGGGGCCGGTTATTTTTTTCTCTGCCAGTTTTTGCATGTGACAGTCAATACAGGATGCATGCGCGGCAAGTTCCATGGAACGCACATTTTTTTCGGTTTCAGTCAGGTGACAGTATCGGCATGTACCTTCCTTGCCTTTTTCATAATAGATTTCACGGGTTCTTTCGTTATATTCGTGGTGGCAGGCTTCGCATTTATTTTCCAGTGTCTTGGTGTGGCGGTAATGCAGGGAATTATCCATGCCTGCCGGCATTCGTGAAGACAGGGTGTCCGGTTCCGGCTGATGGCATTTCGCGCAGGTGATCGGTCCGCTCTCTTTGCCGCGCGCAATGACTTCATTATGGCAGCCAATACAGTTGGTGTGATAAGTATCCATTACATCCTGTTTATTGGAATTTTCAATTCGCATAAACATGGGAGAAAGTTTATCGTCTTTTGTTTTATGGCAGGCTTTACAGTCTTTGCCTTCTTTTTCAATAGTATCGGTATGTTTGTCGTGAAGAAAAGGGACAGCCGGTCGTTCAAGTTTGCCAAAGGTGTCCATGCTGTCGATTGTAATAAGATCCGGCCGGTATGTATGCGCAGAAGAATGCAATAAGGTATTCACACTGGAAGCTGAAATTCCCCCTGCTAATACTATAAGGAAAAATACTGACAAACTGATACTTCGTTTCCCAATCCGCAATTTACGTATCTTCATTTTAATATGCCTTTATAGATTGTCTTCTTTTTTCTTGATTTTCTTTATTTTAATTCTTTTAACCGAATCCTCTTCCACTACCATA
The DNA here is from genome assembly GCA_030618465.1 of Desulfobacteraceae bacterium. Classification (GTDB taxonomy): domain Bacteria; phylum Desulfobacterota; class Desulfobacteria; order Desulfobacterales; family SURF-7; genus JAUXDD01. Next base: position 7,505 of record JAUXDD010000055.1, on the reverse strand, counting down.
TTCATTTCATACGAAGATTTGGGCAGCACCTTGCAGATATCCGCGAAGGTGTCTTTGTCCTGCACACAAATTTCTAAAACCTGGCCTTCTTCCATGTCATCAAACTTACGACTTAACTCCAGAAGTGCGATGGATGCTATTGCTTTTCTAAAATCGAGTATAATATCTGATTTTTTTTCGGATTCCAAACCAAATTCGCTCCTGTGTAAAATTGTTTAGGTTAACTGTTCTGCAAAGTCAGTGCCAAAGATGTTGCTGTTTTGTAACCGGTTTGTTTTTTTAACAATTTAAACGCGGTTCTTTATTTTTGTTAAAAAAACAACCGGGACATTGTTAAATTTATAGTTAAGTGTTAAGGTTTTTAACACTTAACAGGTGTTAAAATTTAACAGGAGAAGGTAAAATGTATGATGAGGCATTGAATTTATACTGGAAAACAGTTGTTAATACGATTCAGGACGGAATCATGATTGTGAACAAAAAAGGGTCCATTGTTTCTGCAAACAAGGCCATTGAGGAAATAACAGGATTCTCGAGGGATGAAATGATTGGGAGCTCATGTTCCATTTTAAACTGCAGTATTTTTGAGATGGCCCGGAGGAATACCGGGGGGCACTGGTGTGTCCTGTTTAAAACCGGAAAGATGAGCAAGCGGAAATGTACCATTCTTCGAAAGGACGGTACGCGTATTCATGTGATGAAAAATGCGGCTCTTCTCAAGGACGCGGCCGGAACTGTTTTAGGGGCTGTGGAATCGTTAACCGAGATTACCGAGATTATTAAAAAGGATACTCAAATTGCCCAGTTCAGAAGAGAGCTTAAGGGAGAAGACGGATTTCACGGTCTGCTGGGTACGTCCAGGCCCATGCGTCGAATTTTTGACCTGATTGCCAATGCAGCCCAGTCTGATGCACCGGTCATTATTTTAGGGGAAAGTGGAACCGGTAAAGAGCTGGTCGCCAAATCAATTCATGAAATCAGCAAGCGTAAACGAAAATCCTTTGTAAAGGTAAACTGCGCTGCCCTTACCGAATCCCTGCTAGAAAGTGAGCTTTTCGGGCATGTGAAAGGGGCGTTTACCGGAGCTTATAAAACCCGGGAAGGGCGGTTTGAAATGGCACACGGCGGGGATATTTTACTGGATGAAATCGGTGATCTCCCCCCGGCAACACAGGTGAAGCTTTTGCGTGTGCTTGAAGAAAAAGTAATCGAACGGGTCGGGGAAAACAAACCGATCCCGGTGGATGTCCGAATCATCTCGGCAACCAATAAGAACCTTAATGAACTGATACAGCAGGGAATATTCAGGGAAGATCTGTATTTCAGAATCAATGTGATTCCCATAACGATTCCACCTTTAAGGGATCGGGTTGAAGACATATCCATACTGGCTGAATCTTTTTTTCAGAGAATGAGACTGAAAAGTGGCAAGGATGTTGACGGGATCAGCAATGATGCCATGGACGCATTAATGCGATATGATTGGCCCGGAAATGTCCGGGAATTAAAGAGTGCTTTTGAATATGCGTTTGTCACCTGCCACAATTCAATGATTCTTCCGGATCATCTTCCGCCCAATATAATCCAGAATCAAAGCCGGGGTTCCATAAAAATACCTGACAAAGATCCGGTGGGTCGGGACGAATATAAGAGAATGGAACTTATGGAAGCGCTTGAACGCACGGGCGGCAACCAGTCCAGGGCGGCCAGGATTCTTGGGGTTTCAAGGGTAACCATCTGGAACCGAATGAAGAAATATAATATAAATTTTAAGCGGAAACTTGAAATTTAACCACCGGTACACAGAGGACACGGAGAAAAACACTCTATGACTTTTGTGAACTCAAACAGAGCGGGTGGTTAACAAAAGCAATGGAATCTTACAGGATTCGATTAGTCGGCTAAAATATCCGCGACCATTTTTAACAACCGGTTTTCATCAATGGGCTTGTTCATAAATCCTTCGGGTTTTTGAAAACCTTTGAGTTTGGCCAGGTATCTCCTGAAGTCATCCCCCACAGCCGTGATAATAATGACCGGGATATCTTTTAAATCCGGGTCCTGTTTATATTCACGGTAAGTCCGGACGCCGGTTTGATTCGGCATGGCAATATCCAGGGAAATCAGGTCGGGTTTTTCCGATTTGGCCATATTAAATCCTTCAATACCATCTGTTGCCTGAACCGTAGTATATCCGTTATCTTCATATATGGCATTCAAATATATCATGACATCCGGCTCGTCTTCAACAATAAGAATTTTTTTCTGGTCTCCCATAATTACATCCTCCATCTTTATAAATAAGTATTACAATGTTAAATTTTAGACAGTTAGTTTTTGGGTTCATCATTATGTTCAATTATTTTCGGAAGCTGTTTTCGAGGGAGTCTGATTCGAAATGTTGTCCCTTTGCCCAGCCGGGATTCCATACTGATTTTTCCACCATGTTCCTGTATGATTTTTTTGGTTGTCAGCAGTCCCAGGCCGGTTCCGCCCAATCCTTTTGTCGTAAAGAAATTCGTGAACACCTTCTTTTTTACTTCGTAATCCATGCCACACCCATCGTCAACAACCTCAAAAATGATGGCATTGGTGTCGTCTTCGTAAACCCGTACCCAGACATGGCACTTGTCGTTGTCTTCACTCGTCATGCAGGCATCTATGGCATTACCCACCAGATTGGTCAGGCATTCGTGCATACTTTCATATTCAATGGGTGCCGGTTTAATATCGCCTTTCTTTTCAAATATAAGTTCAACGCCAAAATTATTTGCTTTGGTCTTGTATATTGAAACCACATCTTCAGCAATATCCGATGGATGGCAGAGTTCTGCCTGTATTTCCCGACCCCTTGAAAAACTTAAAAATTCTTTAACAAATTTTGAAATACGTTCAATATTTCGACCAAGCATTTCCATGCCTTCCTGTATACGTTCAACTTTCCCCTGATTCATTCCGGAATTTAGCATGTACATGCCGCCGTCAAGACCGGTGATGAGATTTTTCACGCCATGGGCCAGGCCGGCCACGGTTTGCCCAACAGCTGCCAGTCGCTCAGCTTCGATCTTATCGGTTTCAAGCTGTTTTAATTCGCGCAGGTCATGTATGAAAATGGCCATACCCATGGGGCTTTTACCCCTGCTGAGTTGGAAACCGACCAGTCGAACAGGTACATTAATACCGTCAATCGTCTGTACGTCTGTTTCAGGCAGATGGACATGGCCCGGGCCAGCATTGATCTGGTTTAAAAATCCTTCCGGCAGCATGTACTCAAGCTCCTGCATAGTTATCAGTTTGCTGGGCACGATGTTAAAAATATCACGGGCAGCAGGATTCAAAATGGTAATATCCCCCACATGGTCAACCGCGATGATTCCGGCCATGGATGTAGTTATCAGAGATTGCATAAAAGCATGTGCATCTTCCAGTTCTTCCTGGAGATTTACCATTTCGGTAATGTCAACAGCCATTTCCATTACCAGCTCAAACTGGCCATCCCCCACATCCAGAGGAACAGTGGTGACCTGGAAATTGATGTCTTTCCCATCTTTTCCCTTGACAATTGAGCGGCCGGTATGGGTTTTTCCGTCTTTAAAGGTCTGATGTGCGGTACAATCAGCGCATTTCCGGCTGGTCCCTTTGAGCGATTCGTAACAATAAGTTCCTTCAATATCCCCGAACATTTCCCGGATTTTCTTGTTCGTCCGAACAACACGAAAGTCCTTGTCTATGAGCATGACATTGCAAGGCACCTGGTCAAACAGGAGCTGCCGTTCCTTGCGTATTCGTTCGGTATCCGTAATGTCTATGGACATTTCCACCAGAAACAGGATATCGCCGTTTTCAATGATCGGAAAGGTCTGTTTGATATACCGTGTCAGGCGCCCTTCCTTATTATACCCGGCCTCTTCACTGATTCGGGGAATGCCGTCCTTTAAAGTTGCAAGAGCCTTACATTCTTTGCAGACTTCTTTTTGGTTTTTATATACGGCATAACATTTCCGGTTTTTCCAGTTTCCGAACATCTTTTCAAAGGAATGATTTGCATATACAACGTTAAACTCCTTGTCCATCACAGCTATGGCGATAGGAACCGCGTTAAACAAATTGTCTCTAATCCATCTGTCTACCTTATTATCAGGTGCCATGGTGTTCCTTTACACAATCCTGTTTTTTTGAAAATTCACTAAAACGTTATCCGTAAACTATATTGTTTTTGATGAAAAATGAAAAGGATTTTTTTGGTATAGAAAAGTAAATTTTATTTATAGTGTCCCAGGCCATATAAAAAAATTGAAATAACGGGTTAAAGATCTTGATTATGTAAGCACAGGCCGGTTTTGCTGTTATTAAATGTAAGTTTAGGTAATAAAATATCTTTTTATTAGATTAAACTATATTTTACTTGACTAAATAACAACAAAAGGAATAGTCCTTCCTTAAATGACTAAAACATTCGCCACTACTCTTATAAATGGAAAGGAAAATCGACTATGCTGAAACAAACAATGGTTAAATTGTTTGAGCTTATCATTTTTTTTTCTCTCATTATTCCCCAGCAGATATTTGCTGAAAGCATTTTTTCTGCCGGTTACAAAGACGGATTTTATATTAAATCCGAAGAAGAGGCCGGGATTGAACTCCGCATTGGCGGTGACTTTGAGACGGATTACAGGTATTTTGGTGAAGATGAGAGGGCTGATAACGGATTTGATATTCGAAAAGCCAGCATTATTTTTGAGGGAAGCCTGACCCGTTATTTTCGTTATGGCCTGGAATATGAATTCCAGGGCAACGAAACAAAACATCTTGTGGATGCATATGGAGAAGCTGTGTGCGGGCGCCATTCGCTGCGATTAGGCCAGTTCAAGGAGCCTTTCAGCCTGGAATGGCAGACCGTAGACAAAGGATTGTATTTTGCCGAGCGATCCATGGGATATTACCTTACACCCGGCCGCGATATCGGCGTCATGCTGCACGGATTGTTTTTTGATCAATCTTTCATATACGCTTTTGGCATGTTTAACGGAGACGGTATTGACGGCTCAACATCCGGCAACCAGAACGATGACCCTGAAATGGCTGCCCGCCTTGTATATGCACCGTTTAAAAACAAAGAGATAAAATGGCTTGATGCACTTCAGTTCGGAGGCTCGGCAACCTATGCAAAAATTGAATTGAACAATGTGGATCTGGAAATAAAAAGCACGGGAATGGCTGGCAACGAATTAAGTATCTATACGCTTCAGCAAAATTCAAAATTTGGTGTATTACGCGATGTGGACAGCAGAAGACGATTCGGTCTTGAAACAGCCTGGGCATTCGGCCCCTTTGCCATTCAAGGCGAATATATAAAATTTCAGTACACGGATCTATTGCCTTCCGGAGACGAGGCCAGGGACGCTGATTTTTCTTCCTGGTATGTAAGTGCGCTTTATAGCCTTACCGGCGAACATCATATTTTTTCCGGCGGGACAATAAAACCCTTATATCCCGAACGTTTTTTCAATCCTGATGAAGGCACCTACGGAGCTGTATGTATAGCCGCACGTATTGAACATTTTTCCGGGGACGAAGACTGGATAACCCCGGACACGTTTGTATCCGTAAGAGAAGCAGACGCATACAGTGTGGCCGTGAACTGGATACTGCTTCCCATGCTGAGATGTATTTTTGATTATACATATACGGATTTTTCAGATCCCATCCGGTCAAGGGTGAAACCCGATGGGAACATTGATTACATAAACAGCGAAACTGTTTTAACATGCAGATTCAGCATTAATTTTTAATAATTTTAACGACAGGAGGACAAAAAAGAATGAGAAAGCAGTTTAAATTTTTTTTAATGGCATTATGTTTGGTACTCATTGGTACAGCAGCATTCAGCGCTTACCACCACGAAGGAGAAATTGACTCAGGCAATTTTATTGCCGTGTATCCTGATATGGCAGGTACAAAATTAGATCACTGTGCCCTGTGCCACAGCGGCGGGGAATATGAAAAAAAAGAAGGTGTGTTTGTAGAACTGGGATGCTGTCAATGGTGCCACTATTCATATGGTTATGACGGAAGCGGCAATATCGTCGATACGTTAAATACATATGGGCTGGATTATTATACAAACGGCAGAAATGCTTCTGCAATCACCGCAATAGAAGGGCTTGATTCGGATGGTGACGGTTTTACCAATAAAACGGAAATTACCGCGGAAAAATTTCCCGGAGACAGCGGAGATGATCCTGATAAAACCGTAGCGCCATACCGGGTATACACAGGAGCGGAAATCGAAGCCATGACAGCCCACACACAATTTCTTCTTATGAACACTTCACGCTCGGGTGATTTTTACGCGCAATACACCGGTGTGCCCGTAGAAGAATTGTTGAAAAACGCCGGGATTCTGGATTCCGCAACCGGTATTACCGTATATGCACCGGATGGATGGTCAAATTACCACCCCCTTGAAAAAGTTGAAGAGGCCGAACTGTATCATGTAAACGGAACGTATCCGGAATCTGTGTTCTCCAGATCAGATGACTCTGAAAACTGGTGCGACTACAGCGCGCCGTCCTGCACAGGACGCAGCAACGGCGACCCGATAACGGTTGGAAGCGGTTTGAAAATGATTCTGGCATATAAGCGGGATGGTGTGAATCTGGAGCCGGGAATTTTAAATACTGAAAACAAACTGGTCGGAGAAGGCCCGTACAGAGTTGTTATTCCCCAGAAAAATATCAGTCCACCTGATCAATCAAGCAAATCTGCCGATCAGGATGTGACATGGCCGTACAATTATGAGTGGGATCACAACGCAGGCGCATGTTCACGCACGGCAACCATTATCAGGGTTGAACCACTTCCTGAAGGAACAACTGATATTGATGTAATGGAAGCCGGTTGGGATTATGTTGATGAAAAAATGATTATTATTTACGGAGCGATCACCGGGGGGGCACAGCCACCTGACAATCCGGATAACTCATCAGGTTCCGGCAGCAGCGATTCCAGCAGCGATTGCTTTATTGGTTCGTTATTTTAGTCTATCACAGAAACCCTTGCCCTAAGGGCAAGGTCAGAGTTCAGCAGGCTTTGCCTTCTGAACAGAACATTTGCTGCAACCAGACCTGGTATTCATTCACGGGGGTACTTTATTAATGTCGTTAACTTAAGGATTTCTGTCAATCATAAAATCCCCCTCGATCCCCCTTTTCAAAGGGGGAAGTTTTACTCCTCACTTTTACGAAAGGGGGAAGTTTTACTCCTCATTTTCAGCGTTCAATTATCTGTCGAATGTTCGAAGGAGTTTAAAATGGCCTGAAAGGCGTTGCCTCAACTGATAGAGAGCCGTCAACTTCGATAGTAAACCTGTCAACTGCAGGATAACGCTCAAAATCATTCCAGATATAGTTTTTCTTTTGATGGTAAAACATATACAGATTGCCATCGGGGCCGGTTGCAATGGAATGATGACCAGGGCCACTCAAACCATCTAACTCCGAGAG
>JAUXDD010000185.1 GCA_030618465.1 Desulfobacteraceae bacterium | reverse complement strand
GGTATGGAAAGACAAAAACGGAAACATCGGTTTTGGCAATGTCATGTATCCGGAAGTCAAAGACATTTCCCATATCAATGTAAATGGAAACTGGGAAAAGGTCGCCAACTGAATGCGTTACGAAAGATTTTAGAGGATGCTGAAAAACGGGAGAACGCCTGTGAGAAGACTAAAAAACCGAAAGGGCTTTACTTTTATCGAGCTGGTAGTTGTTATGGCCATTTTAGCCATTTTAAGTGCCATAACCATAACATATTACCATGATTTAATGAAATCTTCCTATGATTTGACTGCAAAAGCAGAGGCCAGGAGCCTGATTACGGCACTGCATGATGCTTTTTTTGATGAAATACTTGTGGTGGATTTTGCAGCATCAGGGTCTGATTCGGTTATTGGTGAGCCGGTTATCTTTACATTTTCACCGGGTGTCAAAGCCAGATTTGTTACTGGATTCAAAAGTCCATTGGGCAGTGGGGATTTTTATGCTGAAGTTTATCATTATAATGGGACTCCCGGGATTGATTACACAATTGAAGTTGATGAAGAACTGAATTATTTTGAGGCTCAATTTTAACTTGATTGTATTACACAACCTATCCCTTAACCCACAGTACTGATTTTTTCCAGTTAATAGAATTTTAAAAAATTATAATATATCATTATTCAATATATCGTTTTTGAAAGGAGACATCGTGAACATGAGAAGAATTGTCATCATCGTTTCTTTGTTTGTCTGTTTCAGCGTTGTTGCGGTTGCTGGTGCCGGAGCAGTTACAAAAGCAACAAATTATGAAAAAAGTGTGGCCCGGGATATGATAAAGTGGTTTCAAAATACCGAGGTGGAGGGGAAAAAGCTTGCGTATTTAAAAAAACAGGTGTTGAAAAGTAATTTTCATGCATCTCTTGGCGCCACAACATACGGATCATTTCTTGATTTTATTGTTGCGATGGGGAAAATATATCCTGTAAACAGTATTGAAGTGGCAATAACAGACTTTAAAATAGTTGAAACCAAGCCCTATTCTATTTACAGGCCTCTTGTCAGCTGTCATTTTGTATTAACGGTTATATACGAGCCCCATGAAAAGGAGACCCTGGCCTATTCTTTTAAGCTTTTGTATTACTCTGATATTGAAAATTTGAAAAAGCTGGCCGTTGAAAATGATTTTCCGAATGTGGAATCCATGGATAAAAATACATACCTGATTATGATAAAGGAAGAAGTAACGGATAATTTCCCGGATGATTTTGTTGCCATGGACCCGGCTGCGTTTAAGACACTGCTGGCAACTCCCGTTAATGTGGTTTTTGATTATATCGATCTTGACAAATAACAAACCGCGCCTGTTACGGCGTGGTTTTATGTATGCCTCTGAATTTATTCCTTTTTGCCGGCACCATATCTGCTGCTCTTGATAAACATATCCACGGCCGTTTTTGCAAATTCCCTGATATCCTCAAGGGATGATGTGGTCCCTGCAAGTCGTTTTGACCACGTTGGTGCAGAAATAATGGTTTCCGGATCACGTTTCAAAATCACATCCTGATACGCCTTGATATCAATATTATATACGAATTTCTTCACTTCACGCAGTTGAAAGCCGGTTATTATGACTTTCAGTAATGGCCGCCCCGGTTCTCTTGATCGTTCTGCCGGCGTCAGGAGTGTAATCCCTGCTGCCTTGATTTTATCCTCAATATCTTTTTGAATCTGTTCCCGGGACAACCCTTCCTTTTTCAATTTGGAGCCGGCTATTTTAACAGTTACCTGGTATCCTGTAATATTTTTCAGTGATTTGAGGGCATCGCCACGTTCATTTGCAAGCACAACAGTATTCAGGTTGATCAGAAAAAAAAACAAAGCCAGTCCTGCAATAACGGTAATTCGAATATTCATTTTCATGATTAATTCTCCCTGGTTGTCGTGTTTTTTTATTAAACGGTTTAAACCTGTTATTTTTTATACCTCAATTGAGGTTATATTTTAAAGTGCTTTCAGTAATCGTTCATGAATATTATCAAACCCGCCGTTTGACATAATCAGAACCGTATCACCAGAAGCGGCTTCCCTGCAAAGAAATTCAATAATTGAATCGGTATCAGGAAAATAGTTTGCATTCGCATCACGATGTTTCAAATCATCCACAAGCTGTTCTGCCGAAAATCGTTCATCAACCGGAATCTTTTCAAGTAGCGGCGGTTTACGAATACACACCATGTCTGCCTTATCAAAAGAAAGAGTGTATGTTTCCTGGAATATATTGCGCATGCTGGAGTTGGTTCGTGGTTCAAATACGGCAATAAGCCTTCCTCCCGTGCAAAAAGGTTTGACTGCGCGGATTGTCTCCCTGACAGCGGTGGGATGATGGGCAAAATCATCCATGACAGTGATTCCATTTTTTACACCGCGTATTTCCTGTCGTCTTTTTACATTCTGAAACGTTTCCAGCCCTTCTGAAATTACATCAACCGGTACCATCAGGTTGTCTGCTACCGCAATGGCGGACAGTGCATTGAGCAGGTTGTGCTCTCCCATGAGCTGTGTTTTAAAGGACCCGAAAGGGGCGTTGTTTTTCAGAACATCAAATCCTGTCCATGGCGGATTAATGGAAATACCATAAAGTTTCCAGAAGGAGTCTGCTTTTTTTCCGTAATTTTGTATTCTGCAGTGTCTGTCTTTAATCAACCCGGCAATATTCGGATCATTATCAAATGCCAGTAATGTGCTTTTAGAAGACATGCCGGATAAAAATTTACCAAAGGTCTGTTTCACATGGTCAAGGTCGTTAAATATGTCTGCATGGTCAAACTCCACGCTGGTCAGAACCGCGATATGTGGATCAAAATGCAGAAACTTGGCACCCTTGTCAAAAAAGGCCGTATCGTATTCATCCCCTTCGATGACGATATGCTCCCCTTTGCCGATGCGGTAATTGCTGTTAAAATTTTTCAGAATTCCGCCGATCATATAGGTGGGGTCCAGTCCGGCTTTATAGAGCAACCAGGCCATAATGGACGATGTGGTGGTTTTGCCGTGTGTACCGGTAATAAGGATTGGTTTTTTGTCCCTGGCGGCAAAGTGGTTTAATGCCTGGGGCATGGAGCAGAAAAAGAGCCCCATATCGTTCATTTTTACTACTTCCGGATTGTCTTTTCTTACTGCATTTCCCACAACCACAAGATCCGGTCTGTATGATAAATTTTTTTCGTTATAACCACTGGAAAGGCGAATGCCCTTATCACTCAGAAAATCACTCATGGGCGGGTATACTTTCTGGTCCGAACCGGTTACTTCATACCCCAGTTCCTTGAGCATGCAGGCAAGGGCGCCCATCCCGGTCCCGCATACGGCTATCAGATGTATTTTCCTTACATTTTTAGGAATTGTGTTGTCATTCATATTCATTTGTTATATAAATTAAATTTTCTTACAGTCTAAGTTGCTGTTTGTCTACGTAAATTACTATTATTACACATTTAGCAATTGACACACAAGTTAATTTTCCTTATATGTTTTGAACCTTGATGAAGATGATACTTCATAAATGAACAAATTCCGTTAGTTTAAAATTATCAATCGATGAAAATTACCGCATAAAAAGTAAGTTTTTTTAAATAATCAGCCAATGTTTTTACGGTAAATGATTTAAAAGGAGGAAAAAAGATGAAAAAAATAATTCTTGCAACACTTTATTTTATCATGGCGTGTATGCTTTGTTCCGGGCAGCTATCGGCTCAGGAAGCAGTCCCGGGAGCTGGTTCAAAAACTGTCATGGATACGGCCACGGATGATGTGCATCTTTTTCAGTTTTATTTCAGGGATGCCCAGGTTTCTGCATCACCCTATGCTGAAGCCGGTATGGTATTTTCAGATTTTGACAAGTATGATTTTTTCAGTATTGACACGAAAGGTGGCTTCCCGCTTAATGAGCAGATAGAATTTGGCGCAGCCTTTGACTTAAGACATGTTGACCCGGATGTGGGAAGCAGTGAATCCGGCATTTCAGATCTCCTTTTGACCGGTCGGTATCTTTTTAAAAATACCGGCATTAAAAATACGGATGCGGCTGCAGGTCTTTTTATAACGATTCCTTCAGGAGATAAAGACGTGTACCAGGATCATTTTAATACCGGCGCATTTGGCGCGTTTCGTCACAAATTGACAAACAGCGTGACGTTAACAGCGAATATCGGCCTTGATTATATCGAGGTTACAGATGCCAGGGGCGATGATGACCGGGAAGTCTCATTTGTCACAGGTTTTGGTGCTATCTGCATGGTCACCGATGAACTGGCACTTGTGGGTGAATTCGGTTTTAAATCCGAGGTGGATTACATTATGTTGACCGGTGGAGCTGATTATAAACTGTTAAAAAATGGCAGGATAAGAAGTTCCCTTGGGTTCGGCCTGGATGATGACGGCTCACCGGATCTGATGTTTACCGTCGGTTATCAGTATTTATTTTCGTATTGATCTAATCCTTCCGTTTATGACGGAGTGCTGTGAGAGGTTCTACCGATTCGGGGTAAAGAATAATAGTAACCGGTGTTGAGTTCTGGATAACCACAACACTCCTGCCTTGCAGGAGGAGAGCTCACTCAGGTCTTCATAAATATTTCATTACCGCTTCGGCTGCTTTTATAGTAGTATCTATATTTTTATCTGTGTGGGCTGCTGAAACAAACATGGCCTCAAACTGGGAAGGCGCCAGGTAAATTCCTCTTTCAAGCATCCCTTTGTAATAAGCGGCAAACATGTCAAGGTTGCTGGTTTTTGCATCATCAAAATTGTTCACTTCTTTATCCGTAAAAAAGAGGCCCATCATGGACCCGACCCTGTCAACACAGGCCTTTATGCCTGTTTTTGCAACAGCTTCTTTAAGACCGGATGCCAGGTGTTCAGATTTTTTATCCAGGGCGCCATAGAAACCGGGAGTCTTCAGTGACTTTAGCGTTGCAATGCCTGCTGCCATGGCAACCGGATTGCCCGATAAGGTACCGGCCTGATATACAGGGCCGTTGGGAGCGATATGCTCCATAATATCACGCCTGCCACCGTATGCACCAACCGGCAGGCCGCCACCGATAATTTTCCCCAGACAGGTCAAATCCGGCTGAATACCATAAAGCGCCTGAGCACCGCCATAGGATACCCGGAAGCCTGTCATCACTTCATCAAATATAAGCACACTGCCGGCCTTTTGAGTTACTTCTCGTAATGTTTCCAGAAATCCCTCAGCCGGCTTGATCATTCCCATATTTCCGGCAACCGGTTCCACAATAATGCATGCAACCGTATCTCCCTTTTCTGCCATGATGTTTTTTATACAATCCGCATCATTATACGGAAGGGAAAGGGTATGTTCGATTACAGACTCAGGTACTCCCGGGCTTCCGGGAATTCCCAGTGTGGCAACCCCGGAACCGGCTTCAACCAGAAGCATGTCTGCGTGGCCGTGGTAACACCCGTCAAATTTAATGATGGTATTACGACCGGTAAAGCCTCTTGCCAGTCTTATGGCGCTCATGGTGGCTTCTGTTCCGGAATTTACCATGCGTACCATTTCAATGGAAGGAACCGCTTCGATAACCAGTTGAGCGAGTTCAATTTCAAGATCCGTGGGTGCGCCAAAGCTGGTCCCCCGGCTTAAAACCGCCTCTATCGCTTCAATAACCGCAGGATGTCTGTGGCCGAGAATAAGTGGCCCCCATGATCCGATATAATCAATATAACTGTTCCCGTCTGCATCAATAATTTTACTTCCCCCGGCGCGGTCAATGAAAACCGGCTGAGTTCCCACGGATTTACAGGCACGTACCGGGCTGTTTACACCACCGGGGATAATGCCCCTGGCCGTTTCAAAAAGTTCACGCGAATTGTCAACCTGCATATTTTTATCCATCCTTTTTCGTATGAAAGTGTTGACTTTTATTATTATGAGATGAAATATCAGAGTGTAATAACCGGGTCAAGCAGGGTTTTTTATACAGCAATTCTGATGGACTCGTAAAAAGCTTTTTACGGAAGCGTTCTTCCGCTGTATAGGTAACGAAATTATATTTAACTTCGTTGTAAGTTTTATTCACCCTCACCCCGGCCCCCTCCCGTCAAGGGAGAGGGAGATTTTCGACGTTTTACGAAACCATCAATTCCCGGTGAGAATGAAAATTTTCTCAAATGGCTACTCAGTAACCGGGTGCCTGCTTTCGCAGGCATGACGAGGTGCTTTTTAAATATTATTAGCGCATTACAATTTTACCAGGAATTACTG
>JAUXDD010000210.1 GCA_030618465.1 Desulfobacteraceae bacterium | reverse complement strand
ACGTGAAAAAAATTAAGCTTACTGAACCAGTTGGATACTTTACTGATCCTGGATCAAAAATTTCACCGTTTAAAATCATGAAAGGAGTCCAGCCGGCTGACGAAAAAAACAACTATTTTATTGTTCCCCATCTTTTTCCAAGAGATAAAAATGACACGACGGCATACTGGAAAAATTTTAACTGGCAAAAATCATTTGTCGACGGCATGAAGGCCGCAAAGCTTGCATATAGCGGCGCGTATAAATGGGTGGAAACCTGGATGTACTGGGGCATAGAACATGAAGTGATGCCCGCTGATATGGCGCTTTCCTGCACTCATTGCCACCAGAGTCTTACCGGTGAAAAAACCTGTAACCGCTGCCACCAGGATAATCGTGGTATTGATTTTAAAGAATTGTCCAGCAAAGGGATTGATTTTGGTCAGATGCAATTACATGGACGTGATGTAAAAGACCTCATCGGTACGACAGATTATCTGAATTTTAAGAGCCTGGGGTATGAAGGTGATCCCATTATTCATGGTGGCAGATTCAAGAAGATGCCGCTTGGTGCCGGTAAGTAAATTCAGTTAATACACCGGCAAGAGCATCGATATTCGATTAAGCCATGTTTTGAAGCTAATAGATGATAAAGTTCCGTCGATTTTTGATTCAAGATTATTTTGGCCAGTTATCAGATAATTTTCAATTTTTCCTTTGAATTTTATGTAGTTTGTGGTAACCATCTATCAGGTTATCAGAACTCTTTTATGGCAGGACTCTTTTCTGGGAGAACTTTGACTGTATTCACCTTATTTTTAGTCTCTTTCGAGGCAGATTTTGAGGTAAACGCCAGGAATATTAACTCCAGGCGCACCTTTCCACCTCAAACGGTGGCGATCCTCATAATTTTCAAGCTCAGGGTCATAGCTAAATCGGCAAAGGGCTCTTGTTCAATATATTGTTTATACGATTATTTACACATATTACAGCTTGGAGTCTATTACTACACTAAAGGGGTAGTCAAAAATGTTTTTCGTTGCCGTAAACCCTCATTAAGTAGTATGAAACATGAGTAAATTTAAACATTTCAAGAAAGGAGGTGAACTACAAGATATATTGTCAGCGACAGAAAACAGCTTAAAAGAAACACATTACAGACCAACAAGTTTCAGGAAAAAAATCATTTCACTTCAACAAAGGAGACTATTTTATGAAATTATTTATAAAAAAAATTGCAATGATACTTATCGTTATGATGATACTGCCTGCCGGTGCATTCGCGGCGTCTGATTATATTGCCGGGAAAATTCAGGGTGCCAGCTATGTTCTTAACAATACCGCCCAGCCTAAAAGTCCTGATGATCCAAGGGTTGCTATGGAATCTGAGTTTGTTCTTCAGACAGATGACGGGACTGTCTATTTTTTGCCCAATGTTCCAAGAAGCGTGAAATTACAGGCCGTCAATAAGGATGTTCGCGTGTATGGAGACAAGAAGAATAATGAAACAATTTTTGTAAAGCAAATAAAAATCGAACGTGATGGCAAATTTGTGGATTTGTGTGATTGGAATAAAAAAATGGAGGAAAGGACTAAGCCCTGATCAAGTCACCTTAATCAGGAAATTTATAGTCAGGTTTGAGGCCTCAGTCTGCTGAATATTTGGCAGACTGGGGTGTATTTAATACCTCAATTGAGCGAAAAATTATACCGCTTTTTTAATTTCGAGTCCTTCAAGAAACGCCACAATTTTATCGTAAAGTATTTTATTTCTTCTTGCAATTAAATTTCTCTTTTTGTATCTAATCGATACAGTTTTTCTGGAAATGTGTTTTTATTTCAAAAAAGCAGAAAGACGGATTCAGGAAGGGAGAAAAATATCCGGCATGTGGGTTTCGTTTTAAAACATGAATAGTACACATGATTCGAATAGTTTTTAAATCTACTGCAAAAATAATTTTTGTCCTTATTTTTGCTATTTTTATATTGTTACACAGTGCGATAACTGCAGACAGCAATGAAATAAAGGACAAAAGTTTCAGTCTGTATATGGAAAACGATTCTCCAAACAGGACGGACAGTTATTATACCAATGGAATAAAACTTACCTGGCTGGTTCAGAATCTGATGAACTACAAAGAAAGCGGTAGACTGCCGGAATGGAGTTTGCCGATTATTGACAGATTGCCGTTCATAAATATTGAAGGTTCAAGAAAAGATTTGTCTTTATCTGTCGGACAAAATATTTATACCCCCGAAGATATATCCCGAAGTGATTTAATTGAAGATGACAGGCCATACGCTGGAATAACATATGTTGCAGCGGGTTTTCACAGTAAGACCATTGACACTATCAGGACAATGGAAATTTATCTGGGGATTGTGGGCCCGCACTCTTTTGCGGAAGAGACCCAGAAAATATTTCATGGAATAATTGGATCATCGGAACCTCAGGGGTGGGAACATCAACTGAATGATGAACCTGTGCTGGGCCTGATATATGAACAAAAGAGAAAACTTTACAGGAACCAGCTGAGTCGAAAAATCAGTTTTGATTTCTCGGTTCATATGGGGGGCGGCCTTGGTAATGCATATATCTATCTTAATACTGGTGCCGGCTCGAGGGTAGGCTGGAACTTGCCGCATGATTTTGGGATATGCCGAATTTCCCCTGCCAGTTGTGACAATCCTCTTTATGACAGTCAGGATGCCTCTTTTTCTCAAACACATAAATTAAGTTTGTATTTTTTTGTAAAAGTGGACGGTCAGGCAGTGGCAAGGGATATTTTTCTAGATGGAAATACGTTCAGAAACAGCCATAGTGTTGATAAGGAGCCATTTGTTGCTGATGTGATGGGCGGTGTCGCGGTGAGTTATAAAAACTGGCGATTCAGCGTTGCAACCCTTGCGAGAAGCAGAATGTTTAAAACTCAGCAATATGATCAAAAGTATACGTCTATGAGTATTACGGTTTCCTATTAGTCCAAAAAAATATACTGACTCCAAAACAAAACAGGCCCGGTTTTAAACCGGGCCTGTCTGATTCTATTTTTCGCAAAACAGAATAAATGATTTTACCATGTCCAGATCAGTTCCATGGTATTCAGGTAAGCTGTGTCATCGTATTCACTGCCGTGAATATCCTTAATTGCATCTCCAGGAAGAAACACCGCAAAGGTGTTGCCAATGCTGAAATGGCTATTGAAAGCATATGTCAAATTGACGTCAAATTCATAACCCACCTCCTTATCAATTGATTTTCCTTCAATATTTTCCAGTGCGCCCTCTTCTTCAAACTGGAAGTACATTACCTGGGTTTTATATTTCAAATTGCTGAAAGTTCCTTTGGCACCGATGCCATACATAATTTGGCCGGGAGAAGATCCCTCTCCTGAGTTGCTGATTCCACCATAACCCGGTGTATCTCCCTTCGCTAGCCCATCAAATGTGCGGGTATAAAGCTGGGAACCGAGGATTGGCACACCACGGTATATCATGGCGTTTTCCATGCCGAAGGTGGGCGTATAGCGGGCTATGTCTGTAATACCGTTCCATGCATCAATGTCGTTGTCAGTATCATCGTCATCACCCGACAGATAAGTAGCACCAATATATGGAATAAAATTTTTGCTGACTTCAATATCAACAGATGCATATGCCGCCATTCCCATGATATCATAATCTTTACCGTTTTCATCCCTCTTTGTGTCTCCTGACGACATGACAAATTCGAGTCGGGGTGTCAGTATACCAATTTTCCCATAAGCTTCAATGCCAAGGTAGCTGACTTCAGCACCCTGAGCATTATCCTCATCATTATCACTGAATGCGTAAAAAGGGCTGATGGCAATACCGCTGTCCATTTTATAAATACCTTTCAATGTATACGCTCTCCAGTCCATGGCATGACTATCACCATCAGGCACGTCGGTCTCATCCTGAATCATCAGATAAAGAAATTCCCATGAAAAATTGGAATTCACTTTTCCGGACAGCCCAAGATATGGATGGTCATCACCGTATAAAAGTCCACCTGTCCTGATATCAAGAAACTTAGTGTCCCATCCGGTAAAAATGGTTGCTTGTCCCAGGTTATAAGAAAAGTTTAGCTTTTCAACACCAAAGTCTTCACCTGTCATACCCTTATCATCAAATCCCGTTCCACCATAGGAACCGCCACGGTCACAATTAGTTTTATTCATTACAAAATCACCTTCAAGTACTACCAGGAAATCCCAGTTTTCTCCTTCGCCTGCCCATCCAAGACGAATCTCGTTACGCATGCTGTGATTTGCCATCGGACCGCCTTCATCAACGATAAAGTCACCTGAATTGCTGTTAGAATTAAAATTAACATCTTTCATAAAATGAGGATAGGCCTTCAAACTTCCAAAGAAATTTATTTCAATATCATCGCTTTTGGCAATCACATCCCCCAATTCTGCATATACAACTGAGGAAATACATAAAAATAATAATACACAAACAGTTGCCATCAATTTATTTATCTTCATTTCTATTCTCCTTTTTGCATTGATTTGAATCAACGAAATTAAATGGTTTTTTGACAAGATATTATCCAATTATAAATTCTGAGTACATGTATCAAACAATTCCATTTGTTTTAACTGTGAAACTTAGCAGATGATTTTGAAAAGGTATGCTTTAATTTTTTTTGAATTATTTATCAGTTGACTATCAAAGAGAGTCAAGATTTTTAAGGCGGTTTGTAGGGGCTTGTTCTTTTTTGAAAAGGGCGGAAGTCGGCCTTCTGCCAGTTTCCGCCTTTTTTTTGAATTAACATTATTTATATTCCAGGATAGTTCTGCCTTCCACTCTTGTGAGCGCCAGGCCTCTATCCGCATGCAGGTTATCACAGCCACTGGCGCTCACATTTACTGCAAAAATGTTTAGCTGTAGTCTTTTTCCCAGGGGCCTTAAACTTATCGCTTATTATAATGTGGATTGGAATTGTTTTGTCTTTTTTGTTTCTAATAAATTGAAAAGCGGAATATGTCAATAAAAATGAGACGGGAACTTTTTGTTCGTTCCCGTCTTTTTCACAATTTATAGTTCAAATTCTCTGAGGGATTTGTCTTCTTCTTTCTTAAGTGCTTTTTTATCGAAGGCATCTAAATTAGCTCTTATACTGCATGGTACCAGGGAATTGCTATGGGCATTATTATCATCGTAATGGGAAATATCCTTGAATTCAAATTCTCTGAGGGATCTGTCTTCTTCTTTTGCAAGGGCCAATCTTTTATCAGCAGCCAGGCTGTTTCGGACACTGGCTTTTGCACAGGGCCTGTAGAAATTTTTAGTTGCGACCTTTTTATCTTCCGGTTTAAATGCTTCTTTGATTCTCAGATAAACCGGAATTGTCCTGTCTTCTTCCACCATCAGAGCAAGTGCTTCATTGTTATTTAAATTGTCTCTCACACTTACGTCACCTGCAAAGGCCAGGTTCCCATAACCAGCTACCAGTGTAACAATTAAGATAGATACGATTTTATAAGTTTTTTTGTTAATCATCCTGCACCTCCTGTTTTGTAATGAGTTAATGTTTTATATATTTTCAATCTGTCGTTGTTAATATGTAATCCAACAATCATGCCAATTTAAAAAAAGTTTTATATTTTGGATTCCACAGGA
>JAUXDD010000139.1 GCA_030618465.1 Desulfobacteraceae bacterium | reverse complement strand
TTTTTCTTTTCGATCCATAATTCATACCTGTGTTATATACTTTATATATATAAACAAGTTTATAGTTTTTGCAACATTTTTTTTGCAATTTTGTCTTCCCCCGTCCTGTAATGTTGCCTGTAAAAAATCATTCATGCTACTTTTTCTTTTATGATTCGGCCATTTTAAAAAATCACAAATGGCGTACCTGTCTGATATATCCGGATCATACATGCATCCAAACGGTTGCTGCGACCACGGAATTTATGTAATCAAAATGGTCATATTGCAGGGGCGAACCCGTGTGTTCACCCTGATGGTTATCATGATGAAAAAATTATGCAATAAATTGACAGAAGCGAATAAAGGCTGGTATATTGAAGGCCGGAAGTGGATGGCTTTAAGACAGGGGTGCATGATACAATAGAAAAACCTTTTAAAACTGAAAACATTTCAGGAGTGCCTTTATTTAGATTTGGATATACGGAAGAAAATTCTTCACCTGCGAAAACTATGATTCAGAAAAAAACAGTTTCTGTAAGTATCCGGCTACTTTTTGAGGCCCTGAAAAAACTGCGGAATGCCTTTGTCGATCTGCTGCCGATCATTTTGGTTATTGCATTTTTTCAAATCGTTGTACTCAGACAGCCATTGCCGCAGTTTGGCGAAGTAATTTTTGGCGGCATCCTGGTTGTGGCAGGGTTGAGCCTGTTTATTCAGGGACTTGAGATGGGGCTGTTTCCCATAGGAGAGGCTATGGCGCATGCCCTGGCGCGTAAAGGAAGTCTCTTCTGGCTGTTGTCTTTTTCCTTCGCTCTTGGTTTTTCGACCACAGTGGCGGAACCTGCTCTTATTGCAGTTGCTGAGGAAGCTGCAGAAATAGCCGCCAGGGGGAATATCATCAATTCCCAGGAGGCAGCGCTTAAAAATTATGCACTTGGTCTTCGCTTGACGGTTGCGCTCTCTGTTGGTATTGCAATACTAATCGGGGTGTTGCGTATTCTTATGGGTTGGCCGATTCATTATCTGATTATAAGCGGCTATCTTATTGTAATGCTGATGACGATGATTGCACCGGATGAGATTATCGGCATTGCCTATGATGCCGGTGGGGTTACCACCTCAACTATTACCGTCCCCCTGGTTGCAGCGCTGGGGGTTGGACTTGCCGGCAGCATAAAGGGACGCAATCCGCTATTGGACGGTTTTGGTCTCATTGCATTTGCTTCCCTTCTGCCCATAATATTTGTAATGGGGTATGGGTTGATTATTTTCAAATAGTAATGAGGTATTTGTTCGGAAAAAATATGGAGTTATAACAAAAAAAACATTTTTATTCGAAATTTGACGTAACTTCAGTTGCACCCTGCACATTAATAAAACAGGTGATTTATAAATGGTTTTTTTAATTGATTTCAGTAAAACACTCCTTACCACATTTCGGGATGTGTTACCTATCATTATTCTGATCACCTGTTTTCAACTGTTTGTACTGCGTCAACCAATCCCTCATCTTCGGCGTGTCATCGTCGGCTCGGTATATGTTATTATCGGTCTGGCCCTGTTTCTTTGCGGGCTCGAAAAAGCGCTTTTCCCCATCGGTAAAATTATGGCGACACAACTATCAGACCCGGCTTTTATTTATGGTCAGGATGTACCGGTTGATAAAGCAGTATGGTCGGCATACGGCTGGATATATCTTTTTGCAGCCATGATTGGCTTTTCAACGACCATTGCAGAACCATCGCTTATCGCTGTTGCTTTCAAGGCAAATGAGGTTTCCGCAGGAACTATCAGTCAGTGGGGCCTTCGGGTTACAGTAGCAATAGGTGTCGCTGTCGGCATTGGGATCGGTACATTCCGGATTGTCACTGACACACCGCTTTATATTTATATTTTGGTCGGGTACCTGATCGTTATCGTTCAAACTATGTTTACACCAAAACAATTTGTACCAATAGCGTATGACTCCGGGGGCGTTACAACATCAACCGTCACTGTACCCCTGATCGCGGCACTGGGCCTGGGCCTGTCTGAAGCCGTTCCCGGAAGCAATCCGGCTCTGGACGGTTTCGGCCTTATTGCTTTTGCCAGTTTATTTCCAATTATCACCGTGATGGGCTATGCACAATATGCTGCATGGCGTACCGGTCGTTTAAAAAAATCTCGCTGAAGGAGGATTGCAATGCGATTTAATGTAATTTTTGCAACTGTTAAACCCGATATTTCTGACAGAATTGTCGATGCCGCCAAGAATGCCGGTGCCACAGGTGCTACAATTATTCCTGCCCGCGGAACCGGCACCAGGGAGGCGAAAACTTTTTTCGGCCTTACCCTTGAAGCTCGTACGGATATAATTCTGTTTCTGGTAGAAGAGCATATCACTAAAGATATTCTGGATGTCATCGGCTCATCCGGAGAATTTCACAAACCAGGAACAGGTATTGCATTTGTTTTACCTGTGGAAAATGTGATCGGGCTGGAGAGTCAAATGGCCAGTTTTAAAGAAAAAGTACGCGATCAATATTTTTAACCGGCTTTACAAAAAAAATGGTTGGAACACTATCATAGAAGGAGAAAATAATATGCCTGCAGATGGAAAACCGGTTGTGAAAGCACGCGATGTCATGCATAAAGAATTAATATTTGTTGATGGTATGACCACAGCCAAAAAAGTTGCCTCCATAATGCACGAAAAAAAAATAAACGCGTTACTTGTACAAAAACGCGATCCGGATGATGCTTATGGAATCATCAACGTTCAGGATTTGATCCGGGGGGTCATATTGACGGGTCGATCTTCAGATGAAGTTAATGTTTATGAAATTATGACGAAACCGGTTATCATGGTTCCGGCAGACATGAACGTTAAATATGTGGCTCGCCTTTTATACAGAGCGGGCATTCGGAGAGCACCTGTTGAAGACAAGGGCGAACTGATCGGTATGATTTCTTTATCATCTTTAATTCTGGATAATGATCTGTTATAGATAAAGAAGATGCTTGCAATTGCTCTTACTCAGACGGCGGGATATAGATCTCCGGGGTATCCGCCGGCAGCGTTTCCACATATACAGATTGGCTGGGGAAGGCAAAGCCGGTTCCAGCGCCTTCAACGATCTCCTTTATTCTATAGGCAAGCGTCTCCTTAATTTCCAGCCATTCACCCCATTTTGTTGTTTTTGTAAAACAATATACCATGATATCAATGGAGGATTCATTAAAGGTGTCAATCCTCACAAAGGTCGGCACTTCAGGTGGTTTTACAAACTCAGGCGTATTCAGGATATAATGCTCGATGGCATCCCGTATACTGCGAAGCTGTTCAACCGTCGTACGGTATTCAACACCGATCTTCCAGTAAATTCGGCGATGGGTCATGGCAGAAAAATTAATCACTGATTGATCGGATAAATTTGCATTGGGTACAAACACCGGTGCTTTATCAAAACGGCGAACCAGAGTTGATCGAAATCCTATGTTTTCAACGGTTCCTTCTACTACACCGTTTACCAGAATCCAGTCTCCTTTCATGAAACGTTGCTCCGCAATGATTAGAATACCTGAAATCAGATTTTTAAAAAGGTCCTGCGCACCCAGTGCCACCGCCACCCCGAACAATCCAAGCCCCGCAATAATCGGCCCCACTTTAATCCCCCATATTTCCAGGATCGTTGCCGCACCGATAAAAATAAATGCTCCACGAATCGCCTTCAGCAACCAGTCCATCATTTCTGAAGTAAATACTTTTTCAAGCTTTCTCAGCAAAAAAGACATGGGCCTTACACATCTAATGACTCCCCAAAATATAACAAATACAATTAATGACCGGTTAAACCGTTCTGCAATGGCTTCAAAGTCGCCGGACAATTGCAGATATTCAGTTGCCAGAAAAATACCAAGGACAATGGGAATAAACTGAATGGGTTCTTCCAGGGCTTGAAAAACATGATCATCAACTTTTGTTTCTGTTTTTTCAGTTAATGCCTTCAACCGGAAGATGACAATCTTTCTAAACAAGCGTCGTAATAAAATAAAAAGGGAAAAAATCAATATGGCAATAATGTACCGCCCAATATCGATCCCAAACAAACCACTTTCCCACACATCTGCAACTAATACCCAAAACTGTTCTATTTTTTCCATAATTTCCTCTATAACCTGCCCGGGCAAGAATCAAAACAGAATCCAACAATCAAAAAAATAAAGCGTAGTACGATCAGGGCTTTCCTGCAAGCCAAATTATGTGCCTGCCGCCTTTTCCGGATTTGCGGGCTCGGACGGTTATGGTTTCCGTCTGGAATCCGCACTGCTTCAGGCGGCGGGTGAATGCCTCGTCTGATCCGGAAGACCAGACGGCCAGAATCCCTCCGGGGCGAAGAGCGGAAAAGGACGCTCTCAGACCGGCTCTGCCGTAGAGACGGTCATTGGCTTTCCGGGCAAGCCCGTCAGGGCCGTTGTCTACATCAAGAAGTATTGCATCCCAGATGAATTTTCTTTTCCTGATGGTTTCCCCCACATCTTCTTCTTCAACAGATACCCGGGAATCATCCAGCGGCATTCCTGCAAGGTGTCCCAGGTATTCCCGGTTCCATCTGACCACAGCCGGAATCAGTTCGGATACGGTGATGCGTGTATTCGGCTCCGAGTTTTCAAGGGCTGCCGCCAGTGTGTAACCCATGCCGAGGCCGCCAATGAGAATCCTCAGGCCGGATTTTCGTTTAATACGGCGGCATGTGAGCTCAGCCAGCGCATCTTCCGAACCGTGGCGGCGGCTGTTCATCAGCTCTTTTCCCGCGATTCGGATCGAGAATTCAGTGTCTCGCTTCCGCAGTGTGATTTCGCCTTCATGCCCGGAGACTTCCGACCGGTCGAGCTCTTCCCAGGGGATCACATTTTTCTCCTCACCCGGAAGATGAACAGCGTCATCTGCATGTTTCTGTTTTTCAGTTTATACCACACCATGTTCTATTGGTTATTCCTCCTATGGGCTACTGCTTTTCCGCCGATATAAACGACCTTCGATCGACTTCAAATATTTGAATCTGTTTACCACTGGCCGTGCTTGATTTTGTGTTTAGAAACCGGAATCCTACCTTTTGAAGGACTCTCATACTGGCCGTATTGTCAGGGTGAGTACACGCAAAAATTTTATTTATATCAATATCGGTCAATATTTCCCTTAAAACAGCAAACACCGTTTCAGTAGCATATCCTTTGCCCCATGAGTCACTGCACAACCGGTACTCCAGCCCTGTCTGATTTAAAAATTTAGAATACGAAACCCTGCACCAGCCAATGTAAAGATCAATATCCGTCCTGTACACAGCAACCTCAAAATACGGCTCAGTATGAACAGTTGCCAGGCTCAGGGTGAATTTTTCTAATGCCGCGTCTTTTGTCCAGTGAAAGATACTCCCGTCCCCAATATACTTCATCACTTCCGGATCTTTGCTCATGGCAAAAAAACGTTGAAAATCTTCCGGAGACTTTTCTTTTAAAATTAATCTTGGAGTTTTTATTAATTTTATAAACATACCCGGGTTTACCCATAAACGCCTATATTATCAAGAAAAATAAATGGCGCCAAAAAGAATAAGGGACAGTATCTTGTTGAAATTCCAAAATTTTAAGATTATACACAACATAAAAAAGCAAATCATTCTCGTTTATTATAAAGTTGTTCAATGATTTCTATAATATTATTCTTCTTATTTGATGGAATCGTAAAAAGTTGAATATAAAACAGAAAATATGCCCTTTGTGTGGGGCAATCAAAAAAATCGTCCTTTTTTATAATGGAAAGAGGAGGAAATATTTTCAATGCCTTACATGCAGCCTGGTATTTGTTGATCCGGATCAATTTTTATCAAAAAAAGATGAAAAAACCAGATATGACCTTCACCGGAATTCCCTGGATGATAAGGGGTATCAAAAATTTTTGAAGAGGATTATTATTCCCATGCAAAAAAGGCTGGCCAGGGGCAGTTCGGGTCTGGATTTTGGCTCGGGGCCCGGGCCTGTTCTCTCTGAAATGTTTAAAAAAAACGGGTTTCCCATGGCCATTTATGACAGGTTTTATGCCCCGGACTTAAAGGTTTTTGAAAAACAGTATGATTTTATTACTGCCACAGAGGTTGCAGAGCATCTGCATAATCCGGGGAAAGAGCTGGACAGACTATGGGCATGCCTTAATCCCGGCGGCAGGATGGGTATAATGACAAAGCTTATCATTGATAAAAAAGCATTCGCCTCCTGGCATTATAAAAGGGACCTGACCCATGTGTGCTTTTTTTCAAAAACCACATTTGAATGGCTTGCACAACGGTTCAGGGCTGACCTGTTTTTTGCTGAAAAAGATGTAGTCCTTTTTTTTAAAAATTCATGAAATAATCGAATTAGCGTTTATGCCCCCTGCCCCATTTCATATCCACAGCCTTAACAGCATCTGTGGCTGAACTCGTTATCCCGCCTGTATAACCCGAACCTTCGCCAATCGGATACAGATTTTTAATATTTACTGACTCATAATTTTTGTTTCGTTTAATTCGCACAGGGGAAGAAGTTCTTGTTTCAGCACCGAACAATATTGCCTGCCTGGAAACAAACAAGGGCTCTTCCTCTTTCCATTTACTAAAGGCAGCTAAAAGTGACTCGTTTATAAATTCCGGGAAAAGGTCATTGAGGTTAACAGCAACGGCCCCCATCTTATATGAATTTTCATTTAAACGCCCGGAACTCCTGCCCCCTGTAAAATCCTCCAGATTCTGGGCAGGAACTGTCCAGTTGCCACCTCCTGCCTGAAATGTCCGGCGCTCGATCTGCTTTTGAAATGCAATCCCGGCAAGGGGATTGGTTGATTTATAATCATCCGTATGGCAGGTGACAACAATCGCCGCGTTTGAAAAGGCTGAAGACCTGCGCGAGTAGCTCATTCCGTTTAAAACCATCCTGCCTTCTTCAGATGAAGCATTTACTATCTCCCCGCCGGGACACATGCAGAAAGTATACGCGCCCCGCTTTTTTTTACGATTCGTGTAGTTGAAAGAATATGCGGCAGCCCCGATACCTGGAAAATCCTTATATTTATTACCATACCGGATAAGATTAATTAATTCCGCCGGATGCTCCATCCGGACCCCGACAAAAATCGGCTTCTGCTCCACGGCAATCCCGTTTTTATACATCATCTCAAAGGTATCGCGGGCTGAATGCCCCACCGCAAGATAAATATCTGATGAATGGTATTCCTGATCCCCGTTTATTACAACCCCGCAGGCCTTCTCTCTGGAAATAAGCAGATCCGTCATTTTTGAGCTGTAATGTATCTGACCGCCCTGTTCAAGAATATAATTCCTCATATTGGCAATTATTCGACACAACACGTCTGTCCCTAAATGGGGCTTACTGATATACCCGATTTCTTCAGGTGCCCCGAATTTAATAAATGTATCCAGCACCCTGTTTACATACCCCGTGTTTCTATTTCTTCTGGAAAACAGCTTCCCGTCAGAAAACGAACCTGCCCCGCCTTCTCCAAACTGAATATTTGACTCCGGATCTAACTCCCTTTCTAAAATAAATCTCTGAACATCAAGGGAGCGCTCTTCAATTCTTTTACCTCTTTCGAATATGATTGGTTTAACACCATAAGCGATCAGTGCAAGGGCAGCAAACATACCGGCCGGGCCAAAACCTATTATTATCGGCCGTTCCCCAGTGTTTATTAATTTTCTGACCGCCTCTGTCCTTTTGATATATTCCGGTTTTTCAATATGTTCCGGAAATTTTTTCTTGTTGTCGAAGCTGTCGGGAGTCCTGACAACTATTGAAATTTTATAGTGGAATTGTTCCCTGTTGCTCAGATCAAGTTCTTTGCTGAGAATTTTAACGATTTTTAAATTTTTGTAGAAAATTTCAAGCTTTTGTGAAGCGGCTTTGGCATATTGATACATCTTGTCCGGTTCACCAGGCCCGTCCAGTTCAACAGGAATTTGCAGATTGTTTATTATTAAATCCAATCCAGCCGCTCCTTCTGGATACCCACAAGAGGCAATGTTGTTGACTTAAGAAAAAAGTTCATTTGAATTGTGTTTTTTTCATTTTAATGAAAGCCGTTAAATCCCCCCCGGCCCCCCTTTACGAAAGGGGGGAGAAAAACTTCCCCCTT
>JAUXDD010000173.1 GCA_030618465.1 Desulfobacteraceae bacterium | reverse complement strand
AACATGTATCACATAATATTCTTTTATTTTATTTGAAAAATAATCAATTGCTTATTAATAAACTTATATTTACTTATGGTGTCACATAGCCTCAAATTTTGGCAATTTGAATTATAGAAAACTACAACTCAATCAATACATAGATCTGACATCGGCTCCGGCCCTGGAGTGACTCATAATGCCCAGACATTTACTGTAGGTTTGACAGGCACATTAGACCATATTGAAATATTTATGGAGAGATAAGATTGGGTTTCAGAACCTATATAAATCCCGTCCCCCTCCCCGGCGCGATCTGGTTATTAGGGACTGGCCTTCTTGGAATTACAGGATTTAATAGATTAAAAACAACCAGACATATAAAGCCGGTTTAATTAATTTAAATGCCTGTGGAAACAATATACCTGTTCGCCATAAAATATAACTCGGAAGTTGGTAGGATATTAAAACATTTCGGTGAGATCATTATTTAAAGGATACCTATGGAAAAGGTAAGCGTAATCGGAGTGGGAAGCATCGGTATTGGAACTATAAACCATATGATTTCCGATAAATTTTCCAATGTTAAATATATTGCTGTGTACACAGGTGATATGCCACTCAAGCCTTCTAATAAAATTCAAATCGAAGATAATATTTGCATGGTGATGTATAATCATGAAGGTGGGAACAGTTTGGATGTTATAGGCGAATCAACCATATAAGAGCACCCTAAAATGGAATTTTATAAATGAAGTTCAGAAAGCTGTCTACTTCCTATGTACTTCCTGAGACGAAAGAAGGACTTAGAAAACTCCTAAGTCCTTGATTTTTTTGGCTGGGGGACCAGGATTCGAACCTGGATTGACGGAGTCAGAGTCCGCAGTCTTGCCGTTGGACGATCCCCCATTTTTTAATAATTTTGTTAATTACAAAAATGTGTTGTCTGAGTCAATAAAAAATTGTCATTAAAAATATGTATTCGTTTTAAAATGATAGAATACAATCAATTCTTAAATTCCTGAATTCGCAATCCTTCAATTATTATAGCAGTTCGTTTATAAATTGGATCGCATCCATTAGCCTCCGGACAACCCGATCCTTTCCAAGGACCTCGATAATTTCAAAAATACCGGGGCTTACGGTTTTCCCGGTAAGCGCTACCCTGACCGGCTGTGCGATTTTTCCAAACTTGATCCCGGTCTCATCCATAACTGCCTTGAATGCGCCTTCCTGGGATTTTTCAGTTAAATCGTCAAGTTGTTCTAATTTTTCAGCAAGCAGCTTTAACGGATCAAGTGCCGAAGCCGTTAGAAATTTTTTAGCGGCTTTTTCATCAAAGGTGACTTTTTCCTGATAGTAAAACAGGGCGCCGTCTGCCATTTCCAGAAGGGTTTTGCTTCTTGTATCAAGTGTTTTTATGACATGTTCAATATAATCTCCCTGTTTTGCCACAACACCTCTTTCTTTTAACAGGGGGATTAGATAACCGGATAATTTGTCCGGGGGTGTTTGTTTGATGTGATCCGCATTCAAGGCCAGGAGTTTATCCTGATCAAATATCCCCGCTGCTTTACCGATATTTTTCAGCGTGAATTTTTCAATCAGCTCGTTTCTGGTAAAAAATTCCTGGTCGCCAAATGACCATCCCAGCCGGACAAGATAGTTTATAAAAGCATCGGGAAGATATCCCATATCTCTATAAGCGGTAACCGACATGGCGCCGTGACGTTTGCTCAAACGGGTTCTGTCTTTTCCAAGCACCATGGGGACATGTCCGAATGCGGGCAATGGTTCTCCCAGGGCTTTATACAGAAGTATCTGTTTCGGGGTATTGTTCACATGGTCATCCCCCCTTATTACCGTATTAATGTTC
The DNA here is from genome assembly GCA_030618465.1 of Desulfobacteraceae bacterium. Classification (GTDB taxonomy): domain Bacteria; phylum Desulfobacterota; class Desulfobacteria; order Desulfobacterales; family SURF-7; genus JAUXDD01. The sequence goes on along the minus strand of JAUXDD010000173.1, from coordinate 4,892 downwards.
ATTGTTATATCGTCAACCACAACAGCAAGATTATATATGGGCATTCCGTCACTTCTCTGAATAATAAAATCATCAAGTTCGGAATTCTGAAAAACAATATTGCCCTTGATAACGTCTTCAACAATTGTTGTTCCTGCCACAGGGGTCTTGAAACGGACAACCGCATTATCTGTCCGGGGGAGTCCTTTTTCACGACAGGTGCCGTCATATCTTGGTTTTCCACCTTTGGCCGTGGCTTCTTTTCTCATGGCATCGACTTTTTCAGGAGAACAGGTACAATAATAAGCGTGACCCGATTCAAGCATTTTTTGAATGTAGCCTTTGTGAATATCTACCCGTTTTGATTGAAAATAGGGGCCTTCATCCCAGTCAATCCCGAGCCATTCCAGTGCTTCAAGAATGGCATCGACAGATGCCTGGGTGGAGCGCTCCGTATCAGTGTCTTCAATCCGAAGGATAAATTTACCACCGGTATGGCGGGCATGAAGCCAGTTAAAAAGAGCCGTCCGGGCACCGCCCACATGCAGATATCCGCTTGGGCTGGGGGGAAATCGTGTAATAATTTTTTCCATAATGATTCGCCTTAATGTGACACAGGGTTAAATTTATTTTGAATATAGTAATGGATAATTTAAATATATTATAAAATCAGTATAGTACAAAATATATTGGATTCCAATCCAGTAAATAAAAGTTAGCAATTAGTCAAATATGTTGAATCCAATTTTAACAAATTATATTGTATTTATCCATTTGATTTCATCAAAAACGATTTTCAATATCATATAAGAACACTCAGCACAAGGAAACAAAATAAAAAACAATAAAAATTCTTGACAAACGCCTGATTTTAAATTACTAGAGTCCTCAAATTTTATTATAGTAATAAATAAATAGATTTTATCATAAATATAAACAAGTTAGGAAATTACTTATGCCGGTTCCAAAAAGAAAAACATCAAAGTCAAAACGCGATAAACGGCGGACCCATAATAAAACCGAGGCTCCGAATCCATCAGCATGCCCTCAGTGCGGGGAGTCAAAACTTCCGCATCATGCATGCCCCAGCTGTGGTACATACAAAGGGCGTACGGTTGTTGAGGTTGAAGACTGATTGATGTTTTAAATGATACAAGTAAACAGTTTCGGTCCCGGAAGTGGCGGATATTACCGCAGAAAGGGACTATTTGTTTTGGATGGTGGCTGTATCTTGCTGATATTGCGAGGAATATGATTTTTCTGAGCAGTATTGACCAGCGACACCTCCTGTTAAATTGACAAAAATGACTGTTGATAAACGTGGAGGAAGGCATGACTGATCAGGTCGGACGTACTGTTGTTATAACCGGAGGTTCAAGAGGGATTGGCCGGGCGATATGTCTGTCACTTGCCGGACCGGATACAGATATTTATTTCAATTATTATCCTGAAGACCCTGCTGCTGAAGAGACCGAAAAGCTTGTGGCTGATATGGGAGGAAAGGCTGTCGGTGTTTGCGGCAATGTGGCCTCAGAAGAAGATATGACAGCCTTTTTTAAAAAAATTATTGATGAAACCGGACGGGTAGACGTTCTTGTAAACAATGCCGGTATTACAAGAGATGGTCTGCTGGTTCGAATGAAGGAAAAAGACTGGGATGATGTTTTAACCATTAATTTGAAGGGTGCATTTATTTGCACAAAACTCGCCTCAAAAATCATGATGAAGCAACGCAGTGGACGGATAATCAATACGTCTTCAGTTGTGGGCGTTACCGGAAACGCCGGGCAGGCCAATTATTCAGCTTCCAAGGCTGGATTGATCGGGCTGACAAAGACAGTCGCCAAAGAGCTTGCCCCTCGTGGAATTACCGTCAATGCCGTTGCACCGGGCTTTATTGAATCGGATATGACTGCTGACTTACCCGAAAAGGCAAGAAATGCAATGCTGGAGCAGATTCCCCTCGGCCGTGCCGGCCAGCCGGAAGATGTGGCCGGAGTTGTTGCTTTTCTGGTTTCTGATACAGCATCATACCTGACAGGCCAGGTTATTCATGTGAGCGGAGGCATGTTTATTTAAAAGGAGATTAAACGTATGTCAATCGAAGACAAAGTAAAACAGACGATTTCAGAAAAACTCAGTGTTGATTTGGATGAGGTGGTGGCAAAAGCCTCCCTCATAGATGATCTTGGTGCGGACTCTCTGGATCTTGTTGAACTGGTGATGTCAATGGAAGAGGAATTCGACATCGAGATTCCTGATGAAGATGCAGAAGGGCTCGTAACTGTTCAGGATGCAATAGATTACGTAAACTCCCATTCATAATATAATGTGATAACAAGGAGGATCTTTGAAACGACGGGTTGTTGTTACAGGCATCGGTCTTGTAACACCTATTGGAATCGGTAAAGATGAAACATGGGCGGCACTTTGCAATGGGACGTCAGGAATCGGTGAGATCACCAAATTTGATGTTGCTGAATATGACACAAAGATTGCCGGTGAAGTAAAGGGATTTAACCCCGGCGATTTTTTACCCAAAAAAGAAGCAAAAAGAATGGAGTCCTTTATTGCTTATGCCATTGCCGCATCACGTATGGCTGTAGAGGAATCCGGTCTGGTAATCGATAGTTCCAATGAAGACCGGGTCGGTGTTATCACCGGATGCGGGCTGGGCGGTCTTTCAATGATCGAAAAAGCCACTCTTGTTATTGAAAAAAGGGGACCCAAGAAGGTGACCCCTTTTCTTATCCCCATGATTATTGGTAATATGGCGCCGGGTATGGTATCCATACACTTGGGTGCCAAGGGCCCCAATGCCTCGGTGGCCACAGCATGCGCAGCCGGGACCCATGCTGTGGGTGACGCTTATAAAATTATTCAAAGAGGGGCTGCCGATGCCATGCTTGCAGGGGGTGTTGAATCCGTGATAACACCTTTGTGTATTGCCGGTTTTAATGCCATGAGGGCGCTTTCGACCAGAAATGATGAACCCCAAAAAGCCTCCAGGCCCTTTGACAGGGACAGGGATGGTTTTATTGTGGGTGAAGGGGGCGGCATTCTTGTGCTTGAAAATCTTGAACATGCACTGGAAAGAGGTGCCCATATATATGCTGAAATATGCGGCTATGGCATGAGTGGTGACGGTCACCACATGTCAGCGCCTGCCCCGGACGGTGAAGGTGCTGTCCGGTGCATGAATGCAGCCATTGATGATGCCGGCATTACCCCGGATAAGATTGACTATATCAATGCCCATGGAACATCCACACAACTCAATGACCGTAATGAAACAATGGCAGTAAAGACCGTATTCAGGGAAAGTGCAGGCTCCCTGGCAATCAGCTCAACCAAATCCATGACCGGTCACCTCCTTGGCGGGGCAGGCGGGATTGAAAGTGCTTTTACTGCCCTGACGATCCATGATGGAATTATTCCGCCCACAATCAATCTTGAAAATCCGGATGAAGAGTGTGATCTTGATTATGTGCCCGGGGATGCCCGGAAAAAAGATGTTCATTTTGCCATGTCAAATTCATTTGGGTTTGGTGGAACCAACGCATCACTAATTATGAAAAAATATGAAAATGACTGATTGATACTCTTTCTTCTATAGCGCCCGCACAAAAATTATGCGGGCGCTATTTTTTCCCTTCACACATATCTATCCTCATAAAATATCCCGGCAGGCATGAATATCCTAATCAGCTGATTTACAAAAATCTTTCCTGATTTGATGAAATATTCATATTTATTTCAATTGTATCTTGATCTATCCACTTAAATTTACTATTGCGGTTATTAAAATTTGATTTTATATTTACAGGTTGTATTAATAACCAGAGAAAACAGTCGTATATTTGGAATGAAAAGAATAAAACAAGGAATATGATTCATGACCGAAAACAAACAAACAATTATAATCGGAAGCGATCATGCGGCGTATTCATTAAAAGAGGATATAAAAAAGTATCTTATTGAAAGAGATATTGATGTTAAGGATATTGGGACGCATATTGAAGAGTCGGTGAATTATACGGACTTTGGGATAAATGTGGCATCTTCTGTTTCCACAGGAAAATTTGAGCGGGGAATTCTTCTTTGCGGAACCGGGCTCGGTATGTCCATGGTTGCAAACCGGTTTTCCCATGTACGGGCAGCACTCTGCGCGGATGTGTTTGCAGCTGAGATGAGCAGGCGGCACAACAACTCCAATATACTTGTATTGGGTGGCCGTGTTATTGGCGATGTCCTTGCCCGGGCGATCGTACGGGTATGGCTTGATACGCCCTTTGATGGAGACAGGCACCAGGTGCGGCTGGACAAATTTGATGGTTTAGGGGAAAAGATTGAAGCGTAGCCAGCAAATAAAAGGAAAAATAGTTGGACTCAAACCATATCAGACAGACAGACCCTGAAGTTGCTGATGCAATTGCCAGGGAAATTGACAGGCAGGAAAATAATCTTGAATTGATTGCTTCTGAAAATACGGTCAGCAGGGCCGTGATGGAAGCTCAGGGCAGTGTTCTTACCAATAAATACGCTGAAGGATATCCGGAAAAGCGATATTATGGCGGGTGTGAACATGTGGATACGGTCGAAAATCTTGCCATCGGACGTGCAAAAGAACTGTTTGGCGCAGCATATGCCAATGTACAGCCTCATTCCGGTTCACAGGCCAATATGGCCGTATACTTTGCACTCCTGGAACCGGGCGATACCGTTCTTGGCATGGATTTATCACACGGCGGTCATCTGACACACGGAAGTCCGGTGAGTTTTTCCGGAAAACTGTTTAATTTTGTTCATTATGGTGTTAGCAAAGAAAGTGGGACCATAGACTATGAAGAACTGGCCCGTATTGCAGAACAACACAGACCCAGGTTGATTGTTGCAGGCGCCAGTGCTTATCC
>JAUXDD010000293.1 GCA_030618465.1 Desulfobacteraceae bacterium | reverse complement strand
TGATAATGCTGTATGCCTGATTCAGTGACTCCTGTATCATTTTCTGTTCACGTATTGACCAGGATTGGATCACCGGGTCGGCATTGTTTTTGACAACGGTTTTTTGGAAATCCAGCATTGGTTCAGGGACTTCACTGTAAATATGGTACAAGACAAGTGTATTCCGTTCCGGAGATACGGTGCGGCTGATATACCGGACGGCCTCCATCGCCTGATGTGAACCGTCAATTGCAATTAAAATTTTATTATTTTCATTTTCCATACAGTGTCCTTTCGTTTTTTAATAAAATGTTCATGACGGTTTTGTTAAATCGATTTCAAGCTCATAACATCCGGGCTCAATCGACCGTTTCATTTTAAATTTCAGTTTTTTCCCCAGTGCCAGCATCTGTGTGTTTTCCGCCCGTACCGTACCGCAGACTTTTTCTACGCCTCTTTCCCTGGATATATCCAGGCATTGTTTTAAGAGTTCGGCGCCAATTCCCTTGCCCTGCCAGTTGTCTTCAAGAACTACGGCAAATTCAGATTTTTTAGGATCAGGAGACGCCATTACACGGGCTACCCCCAGCATCTTTTCAACTCCCGCCGTTTCCGCCATGGCAACAAGCGCAATTTCCCTGTCATAGTCGATCTGGGTAAAACGGGCCAGCATCTGGTGGGGCAACTGTTTCAGCGGACTGAAAAATCTCAGGTATCTGGTCTGCGGTGAAAGATTATTGAAAAGGTCTACCAGAAGACCTGCGTCTTCCGGCCGGATGGGTCGAACAAACAGTTTTTCGCCTGATTTACATACCATATACGATTCGTATTGATTCGGATAAGGGCTTATTACCATGTGCATGGGCGCTTTAACGGATGATGGTTTTAAAATAACTCTGGCATCAACGGCACATACGGTACTTCCCGTAACAAAAAGGGGATTGATATCGAGTTCTTCAATTTCAGGAAAATCAGATACAAGCTGAGACAGCCGGATCAATATCTCTTCAAGCAACACCAGGTTTGCCGGCGGACGATTGCGGTATCCTTTCAATATACTGTAAACCTTGGTTTGCTCCATAAGCCGTTTTGCCAGCAGCCGGTTCAGCGGGGGTAAGGCAATGGCCCTGTCTTTTATGACTTCTGTATTAATACCGCCCATGCCGAAAAGTATAACCGGTCCGAAATCCCTGTCTTTTTTTGCCCCAATAATCAACTCATAGTCCGGGGATTCAATCATTGGCTGGATCGTTACCCCATCAACGTTCAGGTTGTTATTATACGCGTTTGCACCGGCCATTATCTGAGCATAGGCTTCACGAACTTCAAATTCATTTTCCAGATTTAGTTTGACACCGTGTGCATCTGTTTTATGCAATACTTCACGTGAGCTGATTTTCATCACAACATAACAGGCCATTGTCCGGGCAATGTGGACCGCATTGTCGCAAGAGGACGCGAACTCAATCCGGTTGACAGGTATCCCATAAGCATTCAGCAATTCCCGGGCTTCCATTTCAGTAAGAAACATGTTTTTTTTGTCAAGGCATTCATGAATGATAAGTTTTGCCTTCTCATGATCGAATTTAATTTTTTGGGGAAGACCGGATGGTATTTCCTGTAGCATTTCAATATTTTTTGAATAGTGATACAGGTCCATAAACGCCCGGACTGCTCTCTCCGGCGTATCAAATGTGGGAATGCCGGCCCGGTTAAATATTTTTTTTCCGTTTTCCACATAAGCACCGCCCATCCATGTGGTAAATACCGGTATTTTTTTTCTTTTAAGAATGTCTGCCAGGGCTTCTGCAACACCGGACGGATTTGTTAATGCGGTGGGAGACAACATGATCAGCAGGCCGTTTACTTCAGGTGCATTCAGACAGATTTTGGTTGCCTGTTGATACCGTTCCGGTGTTGCATCACCAATTAAATCGACAGGATTGCCCCGGCTCCAGTGTTCGGGAAGAATTGCATCCAGTTTTTCAATGGTTTCACGGCTTAATTCAATCGGTGCCACCCCGTAATCACTCAGGGCATCAGCCGCCATCACACCCGGTCCGCCGGCATTTGTGATAATGACCAGCCCCGAATTGGACGGCCTGGGCTGTTTTGCCAGCAGTTCAGCACAATCAAAAAGTTCTTCAAATGTTTTGACCCGGACAATTCCGGCTCGTTTAAACGCCGCATCATATACGGCATCTTCCCCGGTAAGAGACCCTGTATGGGAAGCTGCCGCTTTAGCACCTGCCATTGAGCGGCCCGCTTTAAGTACAATAATCGGTTTTATCCGTGATACGGCACGGGCAGCGCTCATGAAATTCCTGAACCGGCTCAAACTTTCCACATACATGATAATGCTGCTTACATCCGGATCATTTCCCAGGTAATCAATCATGTCTCCAAATTCAATATCCAGCATGGAGCCAAGGCTTACAAAATAGCTGAACCCGATATTTTCCTTGATGGACAGATCGAGAATGGATGTGCAGATGGCGCCGCTCTGGGAAACAAAAGCCATTTTACCGGAAACAGGCATATGACTGGCGAAGCTGGCATTCAGTTTTGACTGAGTGTGGATGATGCCGAGACAGTTCGGGCCGATAATACGTAAATTTGATCCGGCAGCTTCTTTTTTTATGGCAGCCTCCACCTCAGAACCTTTAACTCCGGTTTCTTTTCCCCCGGCAGATATGATAATTGCACCCCCTGTTTCAGCTTTAACACAATCGCTGATAAT
>JAUXDD010000041.1 GCA_030618465.1 Desulfobacteraceae bacterium | reverse complement strand
CTAAGACCGCTTGGCCTCCGACTTCAGGGTGGTGAAACCATTGGCCTGGGCCAGATTGTCGGCCAGTGCGGACCGGACAAACCGTCGGTCAGGGCGCCGATTCAAGGACTTTTTCTGGTCGGTGCGGATGCCGGCGGAACCGGTGTGGGCACCCAGCAGGCCATTGAATCCGGGATGAATGTTTCGGAATTGGTGATTCGGTATCATTATATGCATAAGGCCACGCCGTAGTTTAAAAAACTGATAATAACGGATTTTGGGAAACATTTTTTGATTTTCAAACACCGCATTTAACATAATCAGTTTAAAAAACTCCTATCCCCCTTTCTCTGGTGCCACTGTGAGATTCTGAAAGAAGTATTTTCCAATCATTTTTTTTTGTTGACGTACGTCTTATTTATCATTAGAGATGTATATGCGGGGGAAAAACGGGGGGTGGTGTTTTGTGGCAAGTATGTTGTCGGGTCGGTTTTTTAATTTTGATATTGCGGGGGAAAAACGGGGGCAAATGACCCGGATTCAGGAGAAAAATAATGCCTAAGGTGAGAAGAATAAAAACAAAATATCCTGGTGTTTATTATGTTATGGGGAGATCCCTGTCGAGGCCGGGTAAGTCTGAGCGCGTTTACTATATTCGTTATAGAAAGGACGGCAGGGAGAGCGAGGAAGCAGCCGGCCGCCAGTTTCGTGATGCAATGACTGCGGCAAAGGCTGCCGGGATTCGTGTTGAATGCATGGAAGGAAAGCGTTTATCGCGAAAAGAAATACAAAACCGGGCAGGTTCAAAAATGTCACAAAATCAGTCGGTAATGCCAGTGTCGGAAACGTATATGATTGAGGCTGAACCTTTTTCAACAACGCATGAGAAAGCTGCCCCGTTCATAAGTAAAGAAATATACAAGGAAATTTTCAGAAATTCCAATGATGGTATCGTATTGATAGACAGCAAGGGAACAGTTCTTGAAATGAATGAGGCGCAGGAAGTACTTCTGGGCTGGTCACGTGAAGAATCAATAGGGAAAAATATTTACGAAATCGGTATTTTTTCTCAGGAAAAGAAAAAAAAAGATTACCAGGGTATAAGGCTTTCAATTGTAGGGAAGGTTGCCCGGTTTATACACGAATTTGAATTAAATCGCAAAGACGGAACGCGGGTATTCGTTGAGATAAGTACCCGGGTATTGGAAAAGAACGGCAAACCTGTGGGTCTTGTTAACATCATCAGGGATATTACGGAGCGAAAACGTATGGATCATGCCTTGCAGGAAAGTGAAGAAATGGCCAGGGCGCTGTTGAATGCCACAACCGATTCGGTAATACTGGTTGATTCGAAAGGGATTGTTCTTGACCTGAACAGGACCTTTGCATCTCAGTTGGGCAGGTCCGAAAATGAGTTGATCGGTAAGAAACTCTGGGATCTGATACCTTATGAAATTAATGATTCAAAAAAAAATGTTGATCAGGTTGTTCATACAGGCAAATCTGTTCGCTTTGATAAGAAATACAGGGGAATGGCCACGGACAATGTAATCTATCCTGTTCCCGACATGAATAAAAAAGTATCCCGTGTAGCTATCTTTACCCGTGATATTTCAACATTCAAAAAGGCTGAGACAGAATTGCTGCAGCACAAAGACCATCTGGAAGAACTGGTTAAAAAACGCACCGCCAATCTTGAACAGGCCAATGTGGCTTTGAAAGTGTTGTTAAAACGCAGGGAAGAAGATAAGACCGAGCTTGAAGAAAAGATGATGCTTAATATAAAAGAGCTGGTCCTTCCCTATGTGGAAGAATGGAAAAACAGTGGCTTAAGCATTGATCACAAAGCGCTTTCAGATATCATTGAATACAATCTTAATGAGATTATATCGCCGTTTGCCAGGACTCTGGCCTCCCAATACTACAATCTCAGTCCCACAGAGATCCGCATAGCCAATCTGATAAAACAGGGAAAAAGTACAAAGCAAATAGCCCGACGGCTTAAAGTCTCATCACGAACCATCGATACACACCGTTACAACATTCGGAAAAAACTGGGTATCAGCCATAAGAAAACTAATCTTGCCACATATATCTTGTCAATATCCTGAAATGTTGTACCTGTTTATCAATTTTATCAATAAATAAAATAATATCACCTGTTTAAGACAGGCAAAAACATGGAATGCGTGATTATGATAAGTATATATTACGAAAATTAATGATATTGTTTTTTCTTTTAATTGTGAATATAGTGCCTCTTTAAAACCGGACCTGGATGAGAAAAATTTTGAAAAATATCAGAAGCGTGACAAGCAAATTATACAGAAATTAACAGGTGTCTGCAAGGGGACATAATTTTTAACAAAAAGGGGGAAGTATGATTTTAAAAGTGGGGAAAAAAAGTCTGATTTTTTACCTGATGATGGTATGCATGGTTTCACTTGTTCATGCTGAAGACGACTGGCCTAAAATGCATCCGGAAACATATCTGCCAACGCATATACAGATGATTGCAGCGAAGGCGGTGGTTGATGACCCCCGTTCTTTAATGGACACTTACCATCCTTCACAGATTGTCCCGCCGGAGATCTGGTCAAAAATGACGTGGGATGTGGATGAAATGAAGGCCCTCTGGGCGGAACTTACAGGTTTCAGTGCACCGGATATCGTTGGAAAGATAGCACCTGAAATAAAACCCGGCAAATACACATATAAGGACGTGGAAAAACTCCCTGGCCTTAAGGCATTAATGATACCGGAGATCCTTGAACATTACATCAACGCCGGCGGCCCTCCGTTTGCCGGAAGTATAAAGGAGTTTGAGATCATCCCTACACGGCAGTACTATTATTCCATGCCAATAGCAAAAGCGACAAAAGAGAACCTTGGAAAAGCCCGTATGGATGAACAGGGATATATTATTGAATCTTCATGGGAGGCCGGTATGCCGTTTCCAAGACCGTCCGGCAAGTTTATGGCACAGCAGGTAATTAATAATTATAACCATAAATATTATTCATGGGAAGGCAATTACAGGTTTATGGGCAAGGCCATGGGGGTGAACCAAAAACTGAAAATAGATTTTGACTGCGATTTTGCAATGGACTCCATTCGCCTGTCAAAACGGTCGTTAATACCCCCTTTTGGTTATTATGATGCCCGTTCAGAAAAACAGGGAGAAAAACTGGCTCTTTTTACCAGCGTATTATCCCCTCGGGACATTAAAGGTACGGTAATACTGACTTTTAACTATGAAGATGTGAATAAATTCAATCAGAGTATGATGTATGTTCCCAGTTTGAGGCGTATACGTAAAATGAGCGCAACAGACACCCAGGACCCCATGAACGGTCAGGACCAGATATATGATGACAATGACGGGTTCAACCAGAAACTGACTCCCAGGCGGTTTCCTTACAAATATGAAATGATATCCGAACTTCGTGAATATTTGTGCCCTGTTTCAGTTGACGGGACTGAGTACATTGATACGAAAGATGGGTACGTAATGAAAAATGTCAAAATGCAGCGACGACCGATTTACGCGGTACGGATGATTCAACAGGACTCGAATTATGTATATGGCAAACGACAATTTTATCTTGATGCAGAGACGATGGTTGCAGCTTTCATGTTTAATTATGACCAGAAAGGAAGGCTGTACCGGTCTTTAATGGCACCGTTTGGTTTTGTCGAAGAATCCGGAATGCCGATGGAAGTCGGGGTGCCCAATATACAAAGAGATCATATAGACCTGCATACCACTTGCGTGAGCGTTTATGGCCCGCCGCTTCTTTGTGACAGGGACTATTTCAGCATGAAGAATATGAGCAGGTCTGGAAAATAAAGATTATAGTGAACATACAGTTTGCAATATAAATAGGGATGAATTTTATTGTAATTGTGTCTGTTTTTAAATGAAAGTGATAACAAATTATTATATGGGGTATTCTTATGAACCGATCCAATCTATCTGCAATCAGTTTTTTAAGTATGCTGTTTGTTTTACTGTTGTGTTTTACAGGATGTAACAGTGGGTCTAACAGTGGGTCACCGTCACAGGATGTCTTTGTATTTTATCAGAATCCGAATTTTCAAAAAGGGTATACAAATCCGTTATCGTATCGGACTGTGCCGCAGCATCCTCACTTGCGACCCAATGGCCAGAGCAACCTTCATAATGACGCACAGATGACAGACACCTATGTAGTCAGCGGCCCTACCGGTTTGAATCATGTGGTTGACACGTCAAAAGCCGGTGATTCGGTGAATATGTATGTTACCATTACATTTGACAGCATGGGTCGAATGGTTGCAAGCAAAGCAACGGTAAGCGGGATTCATATCGTCCTTGTGGATCCTGATACCCTGGAGGAACTTGCAATCTATTCGCTGCCTGAAAAGCCGGATGACTGGCCAGATGACCCCCTTTACCCATATAAAGATACTTCCGGGGGGGCCTACTTTGTCCTGGATTCCCAGGATTACATTCTGGTTGGCGGCTCCTATGAAACCATCCTGATTCTTAAATACAGTGATGAAGCAGGCGAATTCAAGTTGATCAGTGAATTTGATCTTTCGGCCCATCTTGCGGATGTGGAACCACCGAGAACAGACAGGGTTCAGATGACACTTCCGGACTGGGATGGTCTGCTATGGTTTGCCACGCGTTATGGAAGAGTGGGGACCATAGATAGGGACAGCGGTGAAGTTAACAGCATCGAGTTTGGCTCTGGCGGGGAAGAAATGCAAAATTCATTTACGGTAGGCAAAGACGGGGTATATATTGTCACGGATCACGCACTGTATCGTTTGAATGCCAGTGAAACCGGTCATCCTGTAATTGACTGGCGTACCGAATATGACCGCGGCACCCGGACAAAGCCTGGTATGATGCACCAGGGGTCAGGGCAGACACCGCTGCTGATTGGTGATATTGTCGTTATCGGTGACAATGCAGATCCGAAGATGAACCTCCTTTTTCTGAAAAGGAGTGACGGCAGTGAGATTGACAGTATACCACTTTTCAAAGATGATGAAAGCGCCAGTGAAATTTCTCCTGTGGGGCTGTGTCGAAATGGAGATTATGGTCTTGAATATTCGGTTATTATTGAAAACGATTATGGTAATTCCCGGGAAAATATATTCGGGGAGGGTGGTATCTGTGCTGAATGCGTGGGCGGCGTTGTCCGTGTGGACCTGATACCGGACATCAATGGTGAATATGAATGCAGGAAAGTATGGGAAAACAATGAAGAAATATCCGGAAGCGGTATGCCCAAACTTTCGCTGGCCACCGGTCTTTTTTATATGTATAACTATGTGTCACTGCCTGAAGAAGAAGAAGGATACGGATGGAATTTCGTCGCACTGGATTTCGAGACAGGCGAAACCGTATTTAGGATTCCCATAGGCAAAGGATGGAAAACAGCAAATTTTGGCCCACCGATAATTCTTGGGCCTGAGAACGGCATTGCCTATTCAGGAGTAATGGCCGGCATAGTAACCATTCAGGACGGCTGAAATAAATTTTTTCGTTAAAACCAGCGTTATATAAATTCCCGTTTTTACGGGAATTTATATTTTGAAGAACAACTTTAGAACAATATAGATAAACACTTTATATTCACCGTGAATTGTGTGAATGATCAGGGGGTCTTTAACATTATGAGAGAAAGTGATCAGTATACATTGCGAGGAATGCTTCACCGGACAACAAAGTGGTATCCGGACAATGAGGCTGTTGTTGATGAAACAACACGTTTGACTTATGCAGAGCTTAAGGACAGCGCGCAGAGATGTGCCGCGATTTATTTTAAACTCGGTGTACGAAAAGGAGACCGGGTCGTTTTCATGTTGTATCCAAGTACCATTCACTGTGTTGCCCTGTTTGCCGCTTTTGAACTGGGTGCCATACCGGTTGGACTTCATTACCGGGAAACCGCCAAAGCGCTTGCACCAATGGTTGAGCGCCTTTCTCCCCGGGTACTGGTATATGATGCCGGAATGGAGGACAAAGCAAAGATAGTGCTGGACCTGTGCCCGATGGTTACCGGCTCCATTCGGGCCGCATCATCTGTCCCGGCAAAACTCGCTGCCGGAGCAAATCCTGATGCAGAGATCCCGGCAGACCTGAAGGACCATCCAATGGAATTTGAACCCATGCCGATTTATGAAACGGATCCGGCATTGATTGTACTGTCGTCGGGTACGACCGGTGTGCCAAAGGGAATCGTGCATACCCACCGGAGTTATACGGATGGCGCCCGGGGTGCGGTATTCAATTATAACGGCCTGAAATCCGGAGATTCTTACCTGAACCTCCTTACGACGTCGTTTGTCGCCTGGTATAACTCCAGTATGGCATTTTTTAATGTGGGTGCAAAGATTGTTTTTCGGTCAAAATGGGATCCTGAGGAGTGCCTGCGAACGATCCAGGAGGAAAAAATTTCTATTGCATTTCTGGTTCCAACCATGTATCGAATGATTTTTGCTAAATGGGATGAAATCGGAAAGTACGATTTAAGTTCTATCCGGATGGCCGCCTTTGCCGGAGAGATTATGGATCTGAATACTCTGAAGAAAGTAAAGAAATATATCTGCCCGCATCTCATGCAGCTTTATGGAACAACCGAACTGGGCGCCTCGGCGGGAACGATCATGTTTGAAGAGGACATGGTCGATGATCTTATGACCAGTGTGGGCAAACCCATGCCGAACACGGATATCCGGATTATTGAGCCGGGTGGAACAAGATTTGATGAACTGGAACAGGGCAAATCCGGCGAGATCATTGTTAGTGGGCCGACCGTGTCAAATATCGTCTGGGACGGACCTGGTATTGCACGGAAAATATTTGAGCCTGACGGAAAAAGTACCTGGTGGCATTCGGGAGATATGGGACATTTGGATGCCCGCGGCTGGCTTTACCTGGAGGGTCGTACGGATGACATGATTATTTCAGGGGGGATCAATATCATGCCTGCCCGGGTTGAAGAGGTTCTTCTGGGACATCCGGATGTGACGGAAACAGCAGTGGTGGGTATTGCCGATCAAAGCTGGGGGCAGAAGGTCATGGCTTTTGTTGTATCGAAAAATCCGGATCTTAAAATTGAAGATCTTGAAATTTTTATGAAAGACAGCGAACTGGCTGATTATCAACGGCCGCGCGCTTATAAATTCGTTGAGATGTTGCCGCGGACAGCAACCGGTAAGATGAATCGGAAGGCACTGCGAGACAAATAAAAAATTTGGAGGATAAAATGGTAAAGAAACCGGATAAATGGGACATGGAAACAGAGGTTCTTGTTGTCGGTAGTGGTGCTGCAGGATTAGCCGCCGCCATACTTGCACATGACAACGGGGCAAAGGTCACGTTAATAGAACGGACCGACAAAGTAGGCGGCACAACAGCCGTTTCAGGCGGAGGGATCTGGATACCGGACAATCATCTTATGAAAGAGAAAGGTATCAGTGACTCAAAAGAGGATGCGTTTAATTACTGCAAGCATCTAAGTGGTGGGAAAACAACGGATGAACTCATTAAGCACTATCTGGATACCGGCCCTGACGTGGTGAAGTATTTATTAGATCATACACCGCTCCAGTTTGAAGTTACGGAGATGCCTGACTATCATCCTGAATTGGAAGGTGCGCATAAAGGGGATGAATCGCGTACACTTGGACCGCTTCTTTTTGATACCAATGAGCTGGGTGAAGGAAAGCCAAACCTGAGAGTCGCGCCAACCATGTCCATGCCCATGACGTTTGCTGAAAGCCGGGATTGGAAACCCACATGCACACCGGAGAAAGTGCCATGGGAACTGATTGGAGAACGGATTGAAAAAGGGATTACCTGCTGGGGCGGCGGATTGGCCGGTCCCCTGTTTAAAGCCATACTGGACCGTGATATTAACCCGGTGTTAAACACACGTGCGCTGAAGCTGGTTTTTGGAGAAGGATCTGTAATCGGGTTGCTTGCCCAACAGGACGGCAAAGATGTTTATATTCGTGCGAGTAAAGGCATCATCCTGGCATCCGGCGGTTTTGAATGGAATGAAGAGTTAAAGGCAGCGTTTATGCCGGGCATGATTTCACATCCCTGCTCACCACCGATTAATGAGGGTGACGGGTTGAAGATGGCTATTTCCGCCGGTGCAGCCCTTGGTAATATGTGTGAACACTGGGGCTGGGTATCGGCCATTATTCCGGGAGAAGAATCCGAAGGCATACAGTTAAACCGCGGGATTATATATGAACGAGCCATGCCTCACTGTATCATTGTCAATAGTAAGGGAAAGCGGTTTGTTAACGAAGCTGCTGCTTACAATGACATGTTCAAACCTTTCTGGGCTATGGATGAAAATACAGTTGATTTTGCGAATCTGCCGGCCTGGTGCATATTTGATCAGCAATACAAGGACTTGTATCCATTCCTTACTGCCATGCCTCGTGAAGATGTGCCTGAATGGATTGTACAGGCAGACTCTCTGAATGAACTTGCAGAAAAAATTGGTGTGGATACGGATGGTTTGAAGGAAACGGTTGAAAAGTTCAATACGTTTGCAAAAAAAGGCGAAGATCGGGATTTCGCCAGGGGCAAAAGCCAGTATGATGCATACTGGGCTGATGACAGGAACAAACCGGTTGGCACGCTGGGCACCATTGAAAAGCCAAAATTCTATGCATGTGAGATGTTATGCGGTTCACTGGGGACCAAAGGTGGTCCTAAAACTGATATTAATGCGCAGGTCATGGACGTCTACGGGGAACCTGTTTCAGGTCTTTATGCTGCCGGAAACGTCATGGCAAGTGTTGCCGGGGGCAGTTACTACGGTGGCGGGGCCACATTAGGGCCGGCCCTTGTTTTTGGATACCTGGCCGGCAAACATGCGGCGAATCAATAAGTGACGGCATCGTAAAAAGTCAAAAACTCCCTTTCCCTTTCACT
Source organism: Desulfobacteraceae bacterium (assembly GCA_030618465.1). Lineage (GTDB taxonomy): Bacteria > Desulfobacterota > Desulfobacteria > Desulfobacterales > SURF-7 > JAUXDD01. The sequence continues at coordinate 8,505 of JAUXDD010000041.1, read as the reverse complement.
CTCCTTCGACGTCGACGGGAGATGGCCGGGGTGAGGGTGAATAAAATGGAGATAAACAATGCTTGATATAATGGATTACCAGGAACGGTCTTTAAACGGACCGGTTATGAAAGCTGACGAGTTTGACATGGCGCTGGCCATGAAAATTCGTGAACTTACGGCCAAATATGAAATCGAATGCGACTTGGAACAACTCATTGTCGATGATAAAACAGCGGATGCTGTTTTTCACGCTGCCGTGGAATTACTGGTGGAGGTAGGTGTATACCAGATGGACACCCAGCGCGTCATTCAGTTTACAAAAGACGAAATTTATGAACTGGCTGCATTTTACAGCAAAGAACCGTCAACAGCTTTTTTTGGAAAAGGTGATGACGAAATGGTCATTAAATACCGGACATCAGACGACAAAAATCCACCGGTGTTGTATGGCGGTCCGCCGGCTGTAGCAGATCAGGAATGGTTCTCCGCCTATGTACAGTCATTTGTCCAGGAAAAATCCGTAAAAGGTCTGGGAATCAATCCCGGCCTGGCGGTCTTAGACGGTATGGACCCCAAGGCCGGAACACTGGCTGAACTTCAAGTGGTTATGTGGGAGCAGGCCCGGATTCGTGAAGTCCTTGAACGTGTGGGACGACCGGGAATGAACCTGGGACTGCTTGCGACAGCCAGTTCCGTGGGATCTATTTTTGAGGCCATTCGTCCGGGACTTCGGGAATCGCATAACACTCAAATTGGTATCCATCTGATGCCTGAATTGAAACTGGGCTGGGAGGCTTTAATAAAGGCCCATTTCTGCAGGGACCGCGGGATTAATCCATGGCAAAGTTCCATGTCTATGATCGGCGGCCTCTGTCGAAATTCCGCTGATGTTGCCGTCACCATGGTGGCGAACGGGCTGGTTCAAATGAGCTATGGACGAGGCCCCACATGCAGTTTTTTCCCGAATCACCTGGACGGATCATGGGGGACACCCCAGTCCATATGGGCCTTCAGTGCGGCAGCCAGGGCATCGGAAAGAAATATCAAAGTCGTTGTGGGCAGTTGTGTCTGCGGAAGTCCGTGGCGGACCCCGGTTGCTCTGATGCAGGCGGCAGCTGTGGCTGTTATTAATACCAACAGCAGCCTTGCATATGCATGGATTACCGGTCATACCGGTCTTGAAGCTCGATTAATCGGGCAGTTCATGAATGCCGCTGCCGGAATGGACAGGGCAAAGGCAAATGAACTCGGGCTGAAAATTCTGGCAAGAGTTGCTGACGAAAAGAAAAAATTGGAATCCATGGATGAGGTACCGTTTCCTGAAGTATACGATATTAAAACCGTGAAACCAAAACCTGAATATGAGGCAAGCCTGATGAAAATTTTAGATGAGCTTGCTGCAATGGGGTATCCAATCTGATACCTAAATTGAGGTGATATAGAGGATAGCTGATATGTCAAACAATAAACAGAATAATCATTGGGATAGTGAAGTAGATGTAATTGTTGTTGGGCTCGGTGGAGCAGGGGCATGTGCAGCACTTGAAGCCGCTGAAAATGGTGCAAACGTCATGATTGTAGAACGATTCAACGGCGGTGGCGCAACAAATGCCAGCGGGGGGGTTGTGTATTCCGGCGGCGGCACAAAATACCAGAAGCAGGCCGGATTTGATGATACGCCTGAAAATATGTTTAATTATCTTAAGCATGAAGTAAAAGATGTTGTTGAGGACAGCACCTTAAAAGCCTTTTGCGATCAAAGCGCAGACAATCTGACCTGGCTTGAAAGACACGGTGTTCCGTTTGAAGCGTCTCTATGTCCGTTCAAAACATCTTTTCCATCAGACAAATATTACCTGTACTATTCCGGAAACGAATCCTATGCGCCCTTTAATGAGGATTCAACGCCGGCACCCCGCGGCCATCGGTCACGGGCAAAGGGTATTTCGGGCAAGGCATTGTTTGGCCCCTTAAAAGAAGCCATTGTGAAAAAAGGGATCAACATTCGTACCCAGAGCAAGGTCACAAAGCTGATCACAGATAATGACGGGAATGTCATCGGTGTGGAATGCTCGGAAATTAAAAAAGGCAGTTTCAAGTCAAAACTTTATCGGTTCATGACATCCGCTTCATACACATTGCGTTATATCATGTTCAGTTATCCCCCGCTTGCCAAGTATTTTGCCAATGCTTTCAAGTCGATTGAAAAAAATGGACAGACCTACCGCGTGCACGCGAAAAAGGGTGTCATCCTTTCAGCCGGCGGATTTGTTTTTAACCGGCAAATGATATCCCAATATGCCCCGACTTATAGAAAAGGTGTGGGGCTTGGTACATTCGGCGATGACGGAAGCGGAATTAAACTCGGGGAGGAAACCGGCGGTGCTATCTCCGGCATGGATCGTGTTTCAGCATGGCGTTTTATCAATCCACCGGAAGCTTTTGTTAAAGGTGTCCTTGTTGATCTCAAGGGTGAGCGAATTTGTAATGAAATGTTATACGGAGCCCAGGTCGGCGAATTAATCGTTGACAACCATCGTGATGAAGGGCTTCTGGTCATTGATTCAAAAATATGGAAACAATCCCATCGGGATATTCTTCCGGACAAGGCAAAAATGTTCCAGGCCATGTGCGGGCTTCTCAATCTTTATATCAACAGGAAAAAAGGCAACTCGTTCAAAGAACTTGCTGCAAAATGCGGTATTGACGAGGCCGGGTTTACTGCCACGATGGAAGCATACAATCAGATGGCGCAAAACACGAAAAAAGATCCAATGGGCAAGCTGGAGGGATTTGTCCAGCCGGTCCTTACACCGCCGTTTTATGCGATTGACTGTTCTCTGGGCGCAAAGGGCTTCACCTGTCCGAACATTACGCTGGGCGGGCTGGTTGTTGATGGAGAGACCGGAGAAGTGAAAAAAGAAGATGGGGCAGTTATCAATGGCCTGTATGCCGCGGGCCGGTGTGCTGTGGGTATTACTTCCCGCGGATATGTAAGTGGCCTGTCAATAGCAGATGCTATTTTTTCCGGCAGACGGGCAGGCAGACATGCTTCTGAACAATAAAGGAAAACTGATATGTCGATCAATAAACTAAATAATCATTCGTGGGATAGTGAAGTAGATGTAATTGTGGTTGGATTCGGGGGTGCGGGTGCATGCGCGGCCATTGAAGCTGCGGATAACGGTGCCGACGTCATGATTGTAGAACGATTCAACGGCGGTGGTGCAACAAAGATGAGCGGCGGCGTTGTTTATGCCGGCGGCGGGACCTGGTGCCAGAAGGAAGCCGGGTACGAAGATACGCCTGAGAACATGTTTAACTATCTGAAGCTGGAAACAAAGGGTGTGGTATCAGATGAAACACTTATGAAGTTCTGTGAGGAGAGTGTTCAAAACCTTACCTGGCTGGAAGAACATGGAGTTCCTTTTGATTCTACAAAATGCCCGTATAAAACATCCTATCCCATTAATAAATATTTTTTGTATTTTTCAGGCAATGAGTCATTTCCACCATATAATGAAATTGCAGATCCGGCTCCACGCGGCCACCGTGCGAAAGGAAAAGGAATGCCGGGAGGAGTATTATATAAGCCATTAAAAGTGTCGGCTTCTAATAAAGGTATTGATATACGATACCATTCCAGAGCGAAACGTCTTATAGTTGATGATGACGGCAATGTGACAGGGCTTGAGTTTTCCACTATTCCCAGAGGCCTGTTTTCGCTGATGCATAAAATTACCGATTACCTTGCATACAAAATGCGATATACAACAATATCAACGCCGCATTTTGAGAAAATTTTTCAGTTCATGTCCGCTGCATTGGAACTCAGGGGTCGCACATACAGGGTAAAAGCGCGAAAGGGCGTCATCCTTTCAGCCGGCGGATTTATATTTAACAGAAAGATGGTTGCCGAATATGCCCCTAAATATATTGGTGGTGCGACACTTGGAACGATTGGCGACGACGGCAGTGGCATCAGGATGGGGCAGCGTATTGGTGCTGATGTGGGAGAGATGCAACGGATTTCAGCCTGGCGTTTTTTTAATCCGCCTGAGTCATTTGTAAAAGGCGTACTGGTTGACCGTAAGGGACAGCGAATATGCAATGAACAGTTTTACGGGGCCCAGACCGGGGAGTTGATGGCTGAAAAACATGGTGGCGTAGGCATTTTAATCATTGATTCGGAAATCTGGAAACGCGCTCACCGTGATTTATGGATTGATAAAGCCCAGTGGTTTCAGTCCGTACCGAACCTGATTAACCTCTATTTAAATATAAAGAAGGGCGGCACTATTGAAGAACTTGCGGTGAAATGTGATATACCGCCTGACAATCTGCGTGCAACTCTGGAATCGTACAATGAAACGGCAAAGACCGGAAGTAAAGACCCCATGCATAAATCCGGCGATTTTGTCAAATCCCTGTCACCGCCCTTTTTTGCTATCGACTGTTCAATCGGCAGCCTGTTGTTTGCCTGTGCGACCATATCTTTAGGCGGACTTGAAGTGGATGAAGGGACCGGAGAGGTAAAAAAAGAAGATGGATCGGTAATCAAGGGGCTGTATGCTGCAGGCCGGAGTGCTGTGGGCGTTACCTCCCGCGGGTATGTAAGCGGACTGGCCATTGCGGACGCTGTTTTTTCCGGGAGAAGGGCCGGGAAACATGCTGCTGGATAAATTCAATTAACATCTGACATGCCATCTATTTGCAGGGGCGAAACCCTGTGTTCGCCCGGGTGGTTATCCTGATGAGAATATTATACCGAATACATAGACGGCGAGGCAGAACGACCCTGTATCTGCTTTTCCCCTTACTGAACGAGACCTTTTTCAAAGGTCTCAATTGTTAAAGGATCATGTTTATGGAAAAAACAGTATATGTTCTCTGGAAGAAAAAGGGCACTTCCGAACCTGATTTTAAACAGCAGCTCCTGGAAGATGTTTCCCGACAACTGCTTAACCTGAACATAAAAAAACTGTCTGTCTGTATTGATGATGAAAGGGTAAAGCCGGCAGCACCACTGCGACAGATAAATATATTCTCTCCCATAAATGCTATTATTTCAGTATGGCTTGATACCTCTTTAAACCGCGGACCCATTGAATCGGTTATTTCATCAGTGGTGGATCAGTTTGCCGGTTATCTGGTAACTGAATCCGAACCCATCGTTAATACCAGACACCGGGTACCGCCGGGTGAGCCAACACCGGGAATGCACCAGGTTGTTTTCCTGATGAAAAAAGATGATCTGGATTACAATGAATATCTGCGATTATGGCAGGAAAGCCACACACAGGTAGGCATTGATACACAGTCCACATTTCATTATATTCAGAATGTGATAGTTCGTCCCCTGACAGAGGATGCCCCTCAATGGCACGGTATTGTTGAAGAAGGTTTTCCGGAAGAAGCCATGACAGATCAGTCTGTATTTTTTGATGCCGCGGGTGATTCTGAAAAACTCGAAAACAACCGGGCCCTGATGGTTGAAAGTGTGCTCAGGTTTTTAGATCTTGAAAAGATTAATGTCATTCCCATGACGGAATATGTTTTTAAACAATGAAGTCCTTACTATCCAATACAATAATATTTACAATGTTGTCATAGATGCGATAAAATTTTCTGATTTAAAGGGATCTTATGCCCTGTAGACTCATATGAATGTCAGGCCATGAAATGAAGGAGAAAAAGTAAATGAGCATGACTTATGGAGAACGTATCCTCGAAGGCAAAGTAGCTTACGTTGCAGGCGGTACACGGAGCTTTAATCTCGCGATCGCCAAGCGCTATGCCGGGCATGGGGCAAAAGTGACTGTGATGAGCCGGACCGTGGACAGGACCGAACAGGCTGCCCAGGAGATCCGCGACATGGGGGCAGAGGCCCTGGGATTACCCGGAGATGTCCGCGATTATGACCGTATCTATGAAACCATGAAAGAAACCGCTGAAACTTTTGGCGGTCTGGATATTGTTGTTGCAGGTCAGGCCGGAAATTTTTATGCCCCCGCTGTAGGAATGAGCGCCAATGCTTTTAAATCCGTCATCGATATTGATCTTATAGGTACATTTAATGTTTTTAAGGCTTCCTGGGATTTCCTGACAAAACCCGGCTCATCGCTTATCGCGATTACCGCACCCGAGGCGGTTCGGCCGCTTCCCTTCCAGGCCCATGTGTGTTCTGCAAAGGCCGGCATAAACATGCTGATCAAGGTACTGGCCATTGAATGGGGTCCCGAAGGCGTTCGTGTAAACGGTATTTCACCGGGGCCCATTGAAGATTCCTGGGGTATGGAAAACGTGATTCTTAAAATTCCCGGGATGTATGATAAAATAAAGGAAGGGACACCGCTTCGCCGGTGGGGTACCAGTAATGATATTTCGGACGGAGCGCTTTTTCTCGCATCGGATGCTTCTGGTTATATTACCGGAACGGTTCTGGATGTGGACGGCGGCGTCAGTGTTCAGACCACAGAATCTGAAGGGAAAAAAGCCACCGAAGGATACGAAGATGATCAGCGCATCCGCGGGCGGGGAAAAGGGGATCGGTAGAAAAGGTTTCACATCTGCAATTGTTTACCGGGGTGATGATAATCACCCCGTTCATATTTTTTTTAAAAGGTTATGAAAATGGAAGAAGAATCATCATTACGCAAAAAATGGATACCGATTTTAAGCGATCTTGAACAAAGAAAAAATGTTGCCCGCAGCATGGGCGGGCCCGACAAAATCGCCAGGCATAATGAAGGCGGCCGCATGGACGCGCGCCAGAGAATCGAAGCGCTTCTTGATCCGGACAGTTTTACGGAACTCGGTACCCTTGTGGGTTCTATCCCTGGCGACGGCCTTCCGGCAGTTCCGGCAGACGCACTGGTGTCCGGAATCGGAAGGATCGATGGCAGGCCGGTACTGGTGGGTTCCGAAGATTTTACTTTAAAAGGTGGTTCTATCGGCCTCGGCACCCATGCGAAACGAATGCGCCTTGCCTCCCTGGCTGCCCGTGAGCGCATTCCCCTTATCATGATTCTGGAAGGGGCTGGTGAACGGACGACGAATTCGCTCCAGCGGCATCCGTATGCACCCAATGACCTTCAGGCACTGGCACAACTCACGGGGTTGGTTCCCACCGTAGCGGTCGTGATGGGTCCATCGGCCGGTCACGGCGCCTTGACGGCCATGCTGATGGATATACTGATTATGGTTGAAGGGGCGGCATTTTTTTCAGCAGGCCCGCCCCTCGTTGCCGCGGCAACCGGCGAGCAGGTCTCAAAGGAGGAACTGGGAGGAATCGATGTACATGTGAAAGAGAGCGGGGTCGCACACAATGCTTTTAAAAATGATAAGGATGCCCTGGCTTTTGTCAGGAAGTATCTGGGTTATTTCCCGCTTAACGCATGGCAGCGACCACCTGAAGCAGCATCGGATGAGGGGGAGAGGACACTTGATGATATTCTCGATCTTGTGCCGACGACTCCTGCCAAAGCGTATGATATGCGCGTCCTCATTGAAATGCTGTCAGACCGGGAGAGCATGCTTGAAATTCAGCCGTTTTTTGGTGCATCCATCATCACTGCGTTTGCAAGGGTGGGAGGCAAGCCTGTTGCAATTGTAGCCAACCAGCCCCTTTCAATGGCTGGGACAATAGACAGAAAGGCCGGTGAAAAAGCTGCCAGGTTTATTGAAATCGCCGATGCTTTCCATTTTCCGGTCCTGTTCCTTACTGACAATCCGGGAATTATGGCAGGTACTGCAGCCGAGCGTTCCGGAGCCATTCGAGGCGCTTCCAGGATGTATTATGCCCAGTCGCGTATTCGCAGCGCAAAGATACATGTGGGTATTCGCAAGGCATACGGTTTTGGGAGTTCCCTCATGGCAATGAATCCCTTTGATAATCAGACTATCACCCTGGCCTTTCCCGGTGCAACCCTCGGGGCCATGCCGGCAAAAAGTGGGGGAAATGCATCCGGAGCAGATTCAGAAACGCAGGATGCACTCAATGCGTCGGAAGCCGCAGGTGCGTACAAAGCCGCTGATACCATGAGCTACGATGAGGTGATCGATCCCAGGGAACTCCGGAATGTTCTACTTGCAGCTCTGGAAATGGCGTCCGGTCGAAACTCCGGCAAGGTTGAACCACGACCCGGGGGGATCAGTCCCTGAAAATCGGTTGAACGGTTGCCAGTTGGTCTGTTGGCCAGTTAGCCTGTTGGCCAGTTTGCCGGTTTATCGGTTGGCCTGTTCGTTTATTGGTCAAAATGCCATCCAATCAGGAATGAATCCTGATGATTGGAAGCCCATGACGAATATAGGCCCCGGTGTAATGGAAATTCGGATTCATGAAAATGGAGAATTTCGAGTCGTTTATGTGGCAAAATATGAAGAAACAGTATATGTTTTGCTTTTTCAGGTTTTAAAACTTTATGCTCTCGAAAAAAATCTTATGGTTCTTGAGATATACAAATCATATCAGGCATGAATCCTTGATCATTGCATTTTCTGGTAAATAATCTGAGCCTGGTA
>JAUXDD010000197.1 GCA_030618465.1 Desulfobacteraceae bacterium | reverse complement strand
ACGGCGGCCCTGGCCTTTCTTATTGGCGCAGGAGGCCTGGGGGATCTGATTTTTTCAGGCATAAGCCTGATGCAGACCGAGAAACTGCTTGCCGGTGTCATCCCTGTAGCTCTATTGGCCCTGGCTGCGGATTTTTGCTGCGAAATCGCTGAAAGACTTTTGGTTTCCAAAGGTTTGAGGTTGAATGAAAACATCTAAAGTCACTATTGTCCAAAAACGAATTAAAAGACTTAAATATTCACCACAGAGTACGCAGAGAACCGCAGAGGTTTTTTTCTCCGCGTATCTCAGCGTCCTCTGCGGTAGACCATGATTATTGTTTTTCGTCCTCTCAACGAAAAATAATAAAAAAAATTAACTCTGTGTCCTATGCGTCTCAAGCGTAGCGGGTGGTAATAAAAATATATATCCACTAAGGTCGAATATACCCAACCTCTTTTTCATGTATTCGATCGTGGTTTGTAATTTCAGATAGTTAATTTAAAAAGTAGATGGAGACTTTTTACGACGCCATCAATGATTGGAGGACACATGGGGTATAGACTTTGTAGCATCATCTGTATACTAATATTTTTTATCGTTTTCCCCTGCACCGGTCGTGCGGAAAAAAAGCTGATCCTTGGCGGGAAAAATTTTACCGAACAGTACATTCTTCCGGAAATGGCCAAAATCCTGCTGGAAGAACATGGGTTTGAAGTGACCCTGAAAACAGGTGTCGGCTCAACCCTGCTGAGAAAGTCGCTTGAGACCGCCCAGGTGGATTTGTATTTTGAATATACCGGCACGGCTTACACTGTTTATCATAAACAAAAAGACCTCGCAGTCATGTCAGATCCTGAGAAAGTTTTTGATGCGGTAAAGAAAACCGACGCAAAAAAGGGGCTGGTCTGGCTGCCGCGGCTTGATTTTAACAATACATATACACTGATGATGCAAAATCACAGGGCAAAACAACTGGGTATTCATTCTATTTCCGATCTTGCCGGCTATGTAGAGAAAAATCCCAAAGTACTCATTTTCGGAATGAATGCCGAATTCTGGGAGCGCCCTGACGGGTTCAAAAAACTGATGGGAGCATATGGGTTTAGTGTCCCTGTGAAAAATATAAAAAAAATGGCTACCGGCATATGTTATACGGCTTTAAAAGAGAGTAAAACCGATGCATCCATGGGGTTTTCAACAGACGGACGCATCGCTGCATTCGACTTTGTCAACCTTGTCGATGACAGGAAATTCTTTCCGTCATATAACCCCGCACCTGTTGTAAGAAAAAAAATCATAGAAAAGTATCCTGAAATCGAAAAGATACTCAAACCAATGATCCGGTTGAGCACTATGGAGATGCAGTCCCTCAATGCCGCAGTTGATGTTGATAAAAAACCGGTTAAAACTATAGTATTGCAGTGGTTAAAGGAAAATTGTAATAATTGAGGGATTACGAATTCAGGAATTTATTGTCCCGGTTAAATGGTTTTAAATTTAACTGGATAAATATTTTACTGTTTTAAAATGGAGTTTTCAGTCAATCCCTGAATTATTTGCTTATAAATTATGAATAACAAAAACTATGACTGGTCCGGAATTTTTTCAGTCATCCGGGGCAGCACCTCAAAAAGATCGGCAACCATACCGTAGTCCGCCAGGGAAAAAATCGGTGCTTCTTCGTCTTTGTTGATGGCAACAATGACTTTGCTGTTTTTCATACCTGCCTGATGCTGGATGGCGCCGGAAATGCCTATGGCCACATACATCTCAGGCGCTACTATTTTACCGGTCTGACCCACCTGGAGGTCATTGGTTGCCCATCCCGCATCAACGGCCGCCCGGCTCCAGCCTATGGCCGCGTTCAGTTTGTCCGCAAGGGATTCAATCAAATGCAGATTTTCAGGGCCTTTAAATCCACGGCCGCCGGAAACAATGATTTCTGCTTCTTTGAGTTCCGGCCGGTCACTGGCCGATTCTTCCATGGCCACCCATTTGGCTTTTCCTGCTGGAATGTCTACCTGGAAGTCTTCTATCGGGCTTTCCCCGTCTGCTGGTTCGGCTTTGGCAAAGGCCGTATCCAGAACGGAAACCACTTTTTTCGGCGTGGTAATTTCAAGTGTTGCAACCGCATTGCCGGCATACATGGAGCGCTTGAATTTTCCGTCCGTATATTCAATGATATCGCTGGCCATGCCTGCCTCAAGGCGGGTGGCCACAACCGGCATCAGGTCTTTTGCCGTTGTGGATGTGGACATGGCCACCATCTCAGCGTCAATGCTTTTTGCCAGTTCTGTGACAGCAATTGAATATTCATATGCCAGGTACTGCTCCAGTTCCGGTTTGTCGATTTTGTAAATTCTGGCAGCACCATATGATTTCAATGCATCTGCCGTATCAGAAATGTTGCTTCCAATAACAGCAATATGTACATCACCTGCCTGACGGGCAAATGTGATGGAAGAAAACGTACTTGATTTGAGTTTCCCGTTATAATGTTCGGCAACCACAAGTATATTGGACATGATATATTCCTCCTTTACCGGATGATGCCGGCTTCGTCTTTGAGCGCGCCAATCAGTTCGTCAACTGTCTCAAACAGTTTGCACTCTCCTGCGCGTTCCGGCGGATTTTCCAGACCCAGGTACTTTACACGTTCCGTGGTGTCAATGCCGATGTCACTGAATGAAATGGTATCGATTTTCTTTTTCTTGGCCTTCATGATCATGGGAAGGCTCGGATACCTCGGTTCATTCAGCCTCAGGTCTGCTGTTATGACCGCTGGAATGGAGACTTCAATGGTCTCAATACCCTTGTCAACTTCCCGTTTTACGGTTGCCCTGCCGTCTTCAATTTTGATTTCAGAAGCAAAACATGCCTGGGGCCAGTCAAGCATACAGGCAAGCATCTGGCCGGCCTGGTTGGCGTCATCATCCACGGCCTGTTTGCCCATTAAAACAAGGTCAGGGCTTTCATCATCCACCACTTTTTTAAAAATTCGTGCGGCAACGGAAGGTTCAACATACTCATCTGTGGCTATCTGTATGGCCCGGTCTGCGCCCATGGCAAGACCGGTACGGATTTCTGTCTGGGCATCCCCGGGGCCGATGGAAAGCAGAATGACCTCGCCCCCTGCATTTTCTTTAATCCTTACTGCCTCTTCAATGGCAATTTCATCAAATGGATTTAACTTGTAGCTGATGTCATGGGATTCAATTCCGGTTCCATCGCCTTTTACTTTTATTTTTATTTCAGGATCAGGAACCCGTTTTGCTGTAACAATTATTTTCACTGTTCAATCTCCTTTTTTTATTTGAGTTTTTTACTGGAAAGACCCAGCACACCTCTTGCAACAATCAGGTGCTGTATCTGGCCGGTGCCTTCAAAAATATCCATGACCTTGGAATCCCGGAACCATTTTTCTGCAAGTAGTTTGGTTGAAAGGCCCAATGGCCCGAGAAGTTCGCAGCATTTTGATGTAATTAATGTTGCCTGGCGACCGGCCTTTCCTTTTGCCATGGAGGCTTCAATGGTATTATACCGTTTGTTGTCCGCCATCCATGCGGCCTTCCATGAAAGCAGGCGGATGGCTTCCAGCTGGGCTTCCATCATGTAGAATTCTTTTTCCATGCTGCTCACATTGTTCACATGTCTTTTATAATCCGGCTTGATTCCGTTTTCTTCCATGACCTCTTTTGTCAGTTCCACGGCTGCCCTGGTGACGCCAACACCCTGTGCCGCCACCATGGGCCGGCTGCTGTCAAAAGATTTCATGGCGCCTTTGAATCCCTCGGTGGATTGTACAACCTCGGCGCTGCCAAGGATATTCCCTTTGGGGATTCGGCAATCGGTCATGACAAATGTGCCTGTGTCTGATCCGCGGAGCCCCATTTTCTTTTCCAGTTTTTCCAGTTTCATCCCTGGTGCATCGCGGTCCACAATAAAGGACTTCATTCCGGCCTTGCCGGCGCTTCTGTCAACCGATGCCCAGACAATAATGGCATCACATCGATCCGCGCATGAAACAAAAATCTTTTCGCCGTTTAATACCCATTCATCACCGTCCAGCTCGGCGGTGGCCCGGATGGCCCCGGAATCCGAACCAGACCCCGGTTCTGTCAGTGCCATGGCCAGCCATTTGTCGCCGTATTGTTCATACTGTTCATCGGTCGCTATAGTGGCAAGCGCCACGTTTCCCATACCGGCATTGGGAATGGAAAGTAAAAAAGAAGGATCTGCCCAGGATATCTCTTCCGCACTGATGACGCCCTTCATGTTGGAGCCGATCTTGTCTGAAGTGGGTTTGCTTTCCACCTGTTTCCCGTCTTTGTTTTTTTTCTTCCGGTCGAGACTGGTCATCCCCTTGAGCATATCCAGTTCTTTCGGATATACATGCTCCAGTTCATCATATTTTCTTGAAATGGGACGAAACGTCTGGTCAGCAAAATCGTGAACCATTTTCTGAAAATCTTTTATCTCCTGTGGTAATTCAAAATCTATCATGATTTCCTCCGAAATTATATTCCAGTATATTCAGTGAATATTTAATTATATAATGGCCATGCCTTCCATGATGCCCACACCCCGGCTGTTCCGGTAATACCGTTCAACCGGATGTTCCCGGATAAATCCGTGGCCGCCGAGTATCTGGATGCTGTAATCACCGATTTTAACAGACATTTCACCGGCATACAGCCTTGCAAGATAGGATTCACGCTGAAAATCCAGCCCGTTTTCAAGCCGTGAAGCTGCTTTCCAGGTAAGCAGCCTCATGCATTCAACTTCATATGCCATTTCCGCAATCATAAACGCGATGGATTGTTTGTGCGCGATGGGTTCACCAAACTGAACGCGTTCTTTTGCATAATCCATTGCATATTCATAAGACGCTTTTGACATCCCTGTTGCCAGGGCAGCCATGGCAATGTTGGCCTTTTGAATAATTTTGTCAAAGTCGCATCCTTTATCTTCTCCCAGTCGGTCTTCCGCAGGAATTTCGCAATCTTTTAATGTTATTTCGTAAGTTTTAAGTGAATACAGCCCCAGGTTTTTTTCTCTTTCACCCACGGTTAAACCGGGATTGTCCTTACTGATGATAAACAGGTTGTTTTCACCCTCAAGTGCTGCCGCAACCATGATATGTTCTGAATCTTCAGCCAGGGGGACAAAACATTTTTCCCCGTTTAGAATGTATGAACCGCCTTTTTTTGCCGCACTGGTTTTCATGTCATATACGTCAAAACCAAAACGGGGTTCGTTAATGGCAAACGTACAGGGAGTGAATTCTTCTTTACAGTAAAGCGGCAGGTATTTTTCTTTCTGCGCGTCAGTCCCCATCTCATTTACGGGATAAATAAACAGGGACGGCAGTGTTGCCTGGATCGCGTATGCCATGTCGCCATATGCCAGTTCTTCTAAAATGATGGCATTTGTCACCGGTGAATAATCCAGATCATAGCCGCCATACGTTTCAGGAACCATCGAGAATGACGCCCCCAGTTCCCACGCCGTTTGTATGGATTCTCCGGGAATTTCAGCATTCTCATCCATATCATGGGCGTTTTCAATTACAATATCCTTTACCAGCCTGGCAACGGTATCCTTTGTAATCTGCTGTTCTTCCGACATTGTAAAGCCGAACATAATCTCCTCCTGTGTTTCAATATATTAAAATCAAATAAAATTAATGTATAAACCGTCAACTGACCCATTTGGCCGGTTTTTCAGATGCTTCCCGTATCCCTGTGTCGAGTTCATTCTGGTAAATAGAATGTCATAAATTTAAAAAAATACAATATCAAATACTTTTATATATAATGCATATGGAAAATATGTACTTTTTGATGGGTTACGGTAGGGGCAGACCCATGTGTCTGCCCGGGTGGTTCTGGGTTGAAAATAATTCGTGTCCCTGTTTTTTCATAATGATGGTATCATGTCGGGTTGCTTCGCTTAACCCGACCTACAATGGGG
>JAUXDD010000295.1 GCA_030618465.1 Desulfobacteraceae bacterium | reverse complement strand
TAGATAATATAGCTCTTAGCGGTTTTATAGAATGTTGAATCCAGAAGAACTCTTTCCACAATATCTTGAATTTCTTCCACTTCCGGGACAGCTTCAAGGCGAAGTTCATGTGCCAGGGTGAGCGCCTTAAGTGTCAGTTTCCTTGCTTCCCTTTCGCTGAATTCACCGGTGGCTTTTCCTGCCTTGGCAAGCGCCCCTGTGATTTTAGATGAATCAAATTCAACAACTCTCCCATCGCGTTTTTTTATATTTTCAAACATGCATGCCACCTTTTCAGAGCTTAATAATTAGAGTATCAGACAAGGAAAACCACATCATACGGCAGGTGTTTTATTGTCACCTGCAAAAATATGCAGCATGGACCATATTGAAATCTATCTGGTAAAAATTATGATCAAACACTGTATTTTGATTTGAATTCAAGAGTTTTATATGGATAAATCTCTTACTGGTGAAAACCGAAACAACACTATATGTTGGTTACATAAAAAAATAAAACCAATATATAGTGTTATTATAACTTTTTTCTATAGTATCATATTTCCAAAATTGCAAGGATTAAATTAAAATAATTTAATCTGATTTGATTTTTCCGGAAAGCCGGGGAGGTAAGGAAATGAATTTAATCTTTTTACTCAGCCATCAACTCTTGATTTTTCAAAATTTATCGGTAATGATGATTAATATCATGACTCATTATCAGTATACAACTTTCAAAAAAGTCTTTGCGCCCTGGTATGACACGGAGACAGCCTGTTATTTAACCATTTTATTTATGGTCATTGTCATTCTTTTCTCATGTGCAGGGATTTCAGTGGCCAATGGAATTACCGGCTACCATGACTATGTGTGGTTACCCATTCTTCAGATCGTATTATGCAGTATCGTGATGTTCTCCATCATCATCCGGCTGATAAAGCGATATTTCTTCCGCTCACAAAATAAATATCTTAAAGACTTTGCTTTATAGTCTCATTCTATATTCCTCATAAAATCGTTCAACGTCATGGTTTCATAGCTGTTCGTGATTACATATTTTAGAAATATAAGGAACTCTTTTGGCTGTATATATCCCGGTCTGTTACCTATTCGTTCGCCTGTTTCCGAAATAAACCAGTTAGACGGCAGCCCCGTAACCCGGTAATCAGCAGCCAGACTTTTTTCCTTGTCCGTATTCACCCTGATTGAAATAAAATTTTCATTAAGGAAAGAAATTACCTGGGGATCTTTATATGTGGTGTTGTCAAAAACCTTGCAGAAACCGCACCAGTCCGCATAAAAGCTCAGATATACCTTTTTCCCCTCACTTTTTCCCAGGGCCATCCCCTTCTTATAAGAATACCATTTAATAATTTCAGAGGTATTGACGCGTTCAGAAGAAGCAATAATTGTGGACTGCCCTGCTGTAATAAAAAACAGTATAATAAAGAAACAACCAACTTTTCTTATTTTCATATAATATCCCATATTAAAAACCGGTTAAAAGATACAACTTATTTGTCACCAGAATAATCCCCACTAGAATTAATATCACACCTGCAAATATATTAACATATCTAATTATTCGTACTGCCTTTCTAATAAAAACAAGCAGAAAATTGATAAAAACTGAAATTAAAATAAACGGGAGCGCCAGACCGGCGGAATAGATACCAAGGAGCAGAACTCCCTGCATAACGGTATCCTGACTGCCTGCAATGATCAGGATCGATCCGAGCAACGGCCCGATACATGGACTCCATCCTGCTCCAAAGGCCATGCCGATGAAAAACGTTCCCAGAAAATGTATGGGTTTATTCTGAATATGAAACCGTTTTTCAATATCAAGCCCCCGGATACGGATAATCCCGGTCATATGCACACCAAGCAGGAGTATGATAATACCGCCAACAATCCGGATACTGTCTCTATATGTTATTATCAGTCCCCCAAGATAAGAAGCCGAAGCTCCCATGAGGACAAAAACAAAGGAAAATCCCAGAACATATGAGATGGTTGAAATAATAACTTTTTTTCGTATATCGGCATCACAGCCGGTAGTGAGCTCTTCAATGGAAAAACCGGTAATAAATGTAAAATAAGCAGGTATCAGGGGGAGGACGCATGGGGAAAAAAAAGATAGTAGCCCTGCAAGAAGAGCCGCGGAATATGATACGGATTCAGCAAACATTTTTATAGTATCCTAAATTAATAAATCATTTTGAAAATCGACACCAAAAACGTAAATGGCGATGCCATTTTCTCTATTGGCCGCTGAGTTCCTTTGATCGTCCAGCCGCGGCTTTAATGGCCTCAATAATACTTTCCTTTACGCCGTATTTTCCCAGCACCTTAAACGCAGCTTCTGTGGTACCGCCCGGCGAGGTCACTTTTTTCCGTAACGTTTCAGGTGTATCACTGCTCTCTTCCATAAGTTTTAAAGCACCGTTTAAGGTTTTCAACGTCAGGGCAGACGCATCAGCAGGATCAAATCCCAGATGTATGCCGGCATCTATCATTGATTCAACAAGATAAAACACGTAGGCCGGCCC
>JAUXDD010000284.1 GCA_030618465.1 Desulfobacteraceae bacterium | reverse complement strand
TTTTTTTGTATTAAGGTTTACCATGACACACTCAATCAGCCGGAACTGGAAAAAAATAAAAAGAACCACACGGATGTGGATAGACACCACACTGAAGGGTACCCACAATCATTATGTATCCTATCTACCGGAAAATGCCGGTTTTGTTTCCTCCGGACTCTTAAAGTTTCTGTTTTCAAGGATAAAAATGAATATGGACCCGGAAACGGTCAATGAGATCTCCGGGGATAAAATTGTTGTCTATGCCGGCAAATACAAAAGCTATTTTGAATACCTTCTGTATTTTTCGAAATTCAGGAAGAAAGGACTTCCTTTTCCGGAAATCGGGTTTGAATACAATGCGTTCCTGTTTCAGCCAATGTCACGGATTTTGAGGATCATACTGTCCCACATGGACTTTCTGGTAAACAACCTTGCCCTGCCGTGCCCTTACAAAAGCGGCTATTACCAAAAAGAACTGGTAAACGGACGATCCGGATTCCTCTCTTTGATTGAGCGAAAATATTTTTTCAGGAGATTTTTCAAGCCAGGACCCGATCCGGTCCAACACCTTATTGAAATGCAGGAAACAATTGACAAAACAGTACTTATTGTTCCCATGCTCATCTTTTTCAGCAAAGTACCGGAAAAATCGGAACCCGGCATCAGTGACGTACTTTTCGGAACATCCGAAAGGCCGGGAAGAAGAAAACGACTGCTCACCCTTTTTAACAATCCCCAGAAAATTTTTGCAGATATGTCGGAGCCGGTTAACCTGAAACAATTTTTAGAATCTCCTGAAATACAAAAGCTCAATGTCATACAAAAATCTCTCGCATTACGACGCCTTCTTCTTGACAGGATAAACCGTCACCGCCACAGCATTACCGGCCCGGTCTTAAAAAACAGAGAGGAACTGAAAGAGAATATCTTAAACGATGCGCAACTCCATCAATACATTGAACAACATTCAAAGAAACGGGACATCCCCATCTATCAGGAACGATATAAAGCTGAAGAATATATTGATGAAATTGCAGCCAACTACAACACCAACCTCATTAAATTCGCAGCCGTTATTGTACGATGGATCATGAACACCATGTTTGACGGCATAGACGTGAATAACGATGAAGTGCGCATGGTAAAAAACGTATCCCGTAAAGGACCGCTGATTCTTGTCCCCTGCCATAAAAGCCATATAGACTACCTGATCATATCCTATATATTTTTTATCAATAATATGCCCTGCCCCCATATTGTGGCCGGCAAGAATCTCTCTTTCTGGCCAATTGGCGCCCTGTTCAGAAACGGGGGGGCTTTCTTCATCAGAAGGACATTCAGCGGTGCTGTCCTGTATTCCAAAGTTTTTTCCGCATATGTGCAGACGTTGTTAAAAGAAGGATTTAACATCGAACTGTTCTTTGAGGGCACCCGGAGCCGTACAGGCAAACTGATTACACCCCAGCTCGGATTTATTTCAATGCTGCTCAATGCCTATAAAAATCAGGCATGCGACGACATGATATTTATTCCCATTCATATTGGTTATGACAGGGTGATTGAAGAAAGTTCCTTTCTCCATGAAGTGGAAGGCGGGCAGAAAAAACCGGAAAACCTGCGCAATATCGTAAAAGCCGGCCGATTTTTGAAAAACAGGTACGGCAAGATTTATTTAAAATTCAACACACCCATTTCCTTAAAAGAATACCTTGATCAAAAGGGCTATGATCCTGCAAAAATGACGTCAAAACAGCAGAATAACATTTGCCACGACCTGGGAGACAGGATTGCCAACGGCATAAACGAGGTGTCAGTTGTCACACCCAATGCCCTTGTCGCCAGTGCTGTTTTAAATATTTCAAAGGAAAAATTTTCATATGACCACATCCTGTCTATGGTTGAAACGTACATGACATGCCTATACTTCCAGAAAGCCAGAATGGCGGACACCATGCATAACCATTTTCATGCGGTAAAAAATGTTCTGGACACATATTTGCGAAGAAAACTCATCGAAAGCCCGGATGTGGAAGAAACCGATTTCTCCGCAAAAATGTTCCATATCAACGAGAATAAAAGACAGAGCCTGGAATATTATAAAAACAACTGCATTATTTTTTTCATACCTGCAGCATTTACCGCGCTTTCCATCCTTGAAAAAGATTCATTCCTTTTTTCCGCATCCGACCTGCATGGCGGCTATTCATTTCTTACCGGTTTTTTTATAAATGAATTTACCCATGATGTTGAAAAAACGTCAGAATTTAATGTCAGAAAAAATCTGAAGGCATTTATTAACGACGGCATACTGGTTCCTCATCAGACACTGCCGGACACATACAACCTGACATCAGCCGGCTTGCGAAAACTGAAACTTTTTGCATCCTTTCTCAAAACCTATTTTGAATCTTATCTGATTGTCCTGAACTTTTTTATGAAGTATTCCCAAAACTCGGTAAAGGCAAAAAACCGGCCCAATAAAATCCAGTCAATCGGCGAGCGCATGTTCAAAAAGAAAAAGATTCACCGCAAGGAAGCACTTTCAAAGATCTACTTTAAAAATGCGGAAACATTTTTTATTCGCAATGGCATCCGCGGTTCCGGGGATGCCGAAAAAATCAAATTTTATTCACAGGCTATCAACAGATATTTGAACTGTCTGTTATAGTATTTTTTTTATATATTCTGTCACTATATTTTCACACGTTTATCTTTCATTGCGTTTATCAGACACCAACAAACAGAAAAGGAGAACAACCATGAATTCGGATCACCCTGCACTTGAAGCATCACAAAAATCCTGGGACTTTGTGCAAAATCATAAAAAAGAGGAGTGGCTTAGCCTGTTTGCGGATGATGCCGTTGTTGAAGATCCTGTAGGGCCTTCTCCACTTGACCCCAAGGGAAACGGGCACAAGGGGAAAGAGGCAATTGGCGCCTTCTGGGATGCCAATATCGGCCCCAGTACTGTAAATATTAATTTTAAGCAGTCATATGATGTGGGCAAAGAAATCGCTCATGTGGGGTCAATTACCATTACCGGCGGAGAAGGTTCCCTGATGGGAAAAGGCACGTCCATGACAGTTGAAATGGTTGCCATTTACAAAGTAAACGACGAGGGTAAGCTGTATTCACTAAGAGCCTTCTGGGAACTGGAAAAGGC
>JAUXDD010000251.1 GCA_030618465.1 Desulfobacteraceae bacterium | reverse complement strand
ACCGGTATTCACTGGAAAATCGGTATGACTATTCTGTTGCTGGCTCTTTTTGCCCTGGGAACGGGACTATATATGAATTGCAGGAAAAAACATTCTAAACAGCTGGTATTGATCCATGGCCTGGCAAATTTTATTCTGATTGGGCTTGTATTGTCACAGATTTATACTGGATGGCGTGTTATAAATGAATTTGTTCTGGGGAACTGACGGGTTTGGTGCTGACGTGATGCCGGTGGTGAACCAGCCTGTAACGGGCACCATCGGGTACCACATCCGATCAGGGGGACATGATATTACGGATTATGATTGGGAACGATTTATGGATTTTGCGGATTATCATTTTCAATCAGGCTCTCTTGCAATGTCTCAAGGCGTCTCTTATAACTTGTTGCTTCTGCTTTTGCTTTAGCCAGTTTTTCATTGCTTTCATTCAGTCGATTTACCAGGATGCCGGCGACACTTTTGTATAGAACATCACTGAAGGCAATTTTTTCATTTCCTGTCAGCCTGTCTATATAAGATGTTTCAATGGCCAGGCAGTCGCTTGCTTCCGCAGTATATATAGAAGCCGACCTGTACGCTTCACCACTGATCAGGGACATCTCCCCGAACATATCTCCAATGCGCTTTAAAACCGTGATTACCTGATTGTTTTTACATACTTTGACACTCCCGGAGAGGAGAAAAAAAATTATCGAGTCCTTTTCTCCTTCTTTCATTATAACCTCTTTGGCGTCATAATGTCTTATTTTGCTTACCTTGAGCAGGCCTTCCAGGTCTTTTGTTTCAAATTCCTTGAGAACAGGTATGGACAGGAATTTTTTCAGATTCTCTTCATTTACTTTCAGATATTTGGATTCTTTCATATATGCCCCTTGTCTCGGTTTGCCGGTTTGCCTGGTGGCCGGTTAACCTGTAAACGTGATTTGCTTTTTATGTAATTATATAATATACCAAAAATGTTGTAAAGTACATAAAATATTGGTATTTTTATCAATCCGATTTTGCCGGGAGATATATGAATTCCATTGCTTTCAATAATTTTTTCCGCATTCCGGTATTTATCCATTCAGTGATAAAAGGTTGCTGAAGGATTTGTTCAACATATTTCTTTATTCACCGGACGCCATACGAATCCCTAACTCAAAAGCATGCTTGCAGTCTTCCGGAAAGACCTCGGCATGCCTCCTGGCTTTTGCTTCCTTGTCGAACATGGCCGATGCGTATTTGTCATAGTCATCAAATTGAAGTGTGTCAGTGGAAAGCAGCAACTCGCAGGCACCGAAATGCATTTCCATCAACATTTTTGTGAAACCGGACATGCTGTCAAGGCCAACCGCTTCAACCATCTCTTCAGGTAAGTTCATTGTATAGATCATGGCCGTGTTGATACGTTTTGGAAACAGGTGTTTAAGGTCTTTTGCGTAATTGTTGTAGGGGAATAAAAGCCGTTCCATGAAAGCCCGTGTGGAAGCGGATTCAGCTCCGTAGTAAACCGGTGTGCCGATAACAAGGGCATCGGCTTCCTTTACACGATCCAGCACAGGTGTCAGATCGTCCTGTACTGCGCAGACCCCGTCCTCCTTTCGGCTGAGTTTCTTGCAGGAAAAACAGCTTATACAACCGGAAAAACTCAGGTCGTAAAGCTGGACCAGCTCGGTTTCCGCACCTGCGGACATAGCACCTTTCAGGACGTTCTCCAGCAGGGTGACGGTATTCCATTTCTTTTTTCGTGGGCTGCCATTAAATGCCATTACTTTCATAATTAACCTCCTGTCTATTTACAATACTCACCGGGAAAAGCGTGGTCACCTTCTTTAAAATCGAAATTAACACAATCAATACCTTTAACTGAATATATTGAGAATGAAACTTCCTTTAAGTAGCTTGATGCACCACTAGTCCCCATCCTTTGTGTCAAATAATCACTATTATCAAACTTTATATATACTTTTCTATTAACAATCTTTTTCAAAATTATTTTTGGCACTTCATTTTTTTCAAACAACCGATTAAGTTCATTAATTATATTTGGGACATCAGCGGATTTCATTGACCTGGCAAAGACAGGATAAGTTGATTCATCTGCTATCCATAGGCCTGTTCCATATCCTTCCACCAATTTTTTTGACCACTCATTAAGTTCATTATTCTTAATTGAAAGCGTTTCTTTTTCCATTTTATAATGGTTAATATCCTTTTTTAAAATCTGATTTTCAACCTGAAGGTTTTTTACAGCCGCATTTACTTCTTTAAATTCTGATTCAAATTTTTTCAGCTTCTGAATTTTCTGGAGGAGTTTTTCGTTTTTGATTTCAAGGTGTTTTATTTCTTTTCGAACTTCATCGACTTCAAGTTTTTTTTTGTCTGTTTCAGAATTAAAGCACCCATGAAAAATAAACAGGGTTAAAAGAATAATAAATAGAACAAATTTATTTGAGTATTTCATATTCATTTTTCAATCTCTTTATTTTAAGTTCAACTTCTTTTTCTTGATAGTGTTTCGCAAATAATAATGCTCCAGGAACAAATACCATCGCATGAGGAACTAAGAAAATTCTCGTTTCAGCCATAACAGATCCAAACATATGTATTACGAGCCAAATTGGGACTATAACCCAGAAAAAAATCTTTAGTTGCGATGGCCACTTCCTGTAACCAATTATTGCCAATAGAGGAATAATGCCGAGAGTTGCAAATAGTCTGTCCCACGTTATAATACGTCCCAAATTATATTGTAACAGATCAATGCCGGGAGCATGCCCATATGGAAAAAAAAGGGTTTGCTCTTCATAAAAAATCCTGAGAAAGAAAAAAATAAAAATATATAGCGTGATTGATAATCCAAAAATTCCTATGTTGTTTGTTTGCTTTTTTATTTCATTAATTCCATTAGATATTGTTTCTTTAGTGATGAAAGAAAAAAGGAATAGAAATGGAATCAATCCACTTGTTTCCCGGTTCAATGAGGCAAACAGCGAAATAGGTACAATCCAAATGGCTTTTCTGTACAGGATGCAAGTTCCTGCAAGTAAGTAAAATATGATATCAAAATACAAACTGAATTGCAAATCACTGTCATAATGAGCATAACTCATTCCCCACGCCAATAAGCTCATTCCAATCAATACATTAATTTCAGAAAGACCCAATTTCCTGTAATAAAGAAAAGAAATCAGAAAAATGGTTATATCCAGTAAAACACGGAAACAAATGAAACTAACGGCATTGTATTGTTGAAAGCCACATTTCTTGAAAAATCTGATAGTGCCCTCCACCAGATAAGCCGAAAGAACTCGATACTGCCAGGGGTTACCAGCATTACCTGATAAAACAGCCTGGTGCCGTTTAATTTGATTGCCATATTCCAAATAAGATATCCCGCGTGCTTTTATATGTTCTGAAGCAGTGAAAAGACCTAAAAATATTGCCGCAGTAATAGTTAGAATGGATAAACCTGACCTTCTATTTTCTGTTTTAACCATCAATTCTATACCTTTTTATTGTTAAATTTCTTGTAACTATTCAGAGGGTACATTATGTTTTATAAATATTGTAGATGGTGACTACTATAAATAATAATGGAGTCTACACGAAATGAAAATTGAAGTAAACCTCTATGCAACCCTTTCAACATACAAACCAGACCATGCGGGCGCTAATTCATGGATAGTTGAATGTGATGAGGGGACATCGCTTGCAGAATTTATTGAACAACTGGATGTTCCCCTGAAAGAGGTCAAAATAATTTTTGTAAACGGAGTGCATGCTTCAGAAGATGACGTTTTGAAAGAAGGGGACAGGGTAGGGGTGTTTCCGCCGGTGGGGGGTGGGTGAATATTAATTCGGCAGGTTTGTGACCGGCAACTTATTTACCCACCGGTTTTCCCTTTCTGAAGCAAGCCGGGCATACAGGACATTTGCAAACAGGGGAGACGGATGCTTGAAGGTTATGCTGCATCCATCATAGCAAGCGTTAGAAATACCTCATCCCCATTCCAGTCAACAGATAATAACCGGGATTTGTCAACCCGCTTTTCCCCCATTATACATTCTATGCAGCCGTCCCGGAAACGGTTGGATTGCGAATAAAGAAAGTCTTTAAAAAATGTTCCTTTTACCCATATGCCGCTGCACAGAAAATTCGGGCCGAGTTCT
>JAUXDD010000040.1 GCA_030618465.1 Desulfobacteraceae bacterium | reverse complement strand
CACCGATTCCAAAACAATCCAAAAATCACAAAATGGCTGTAATATCACCAAAATCGGGGTCGGTGTCGCGTGTTATTGGTTCGTACAAATCGGCGGTTACAAAACATGCCCACCGTTTGGGGTATGAGTTTGAATGGCAAACACGATTTTATGACCATATTATTCGCAATGAAAATGATTGTTTTCGTATATCAAATTATACCAAAAATAATCCCCATAATTGGGATAATGATAAATTAAATAACGGAATTGGTAATATAGTTATGGAACCAACCGAACAATATGGAGATGAAAAATGGATGGTTTAAATAACACCCAAATCCTAATCTACAAATCCATTTTAAAAAAAACGGCAAATTCGACAAAAGGCAACAGCTTGTTGCCCCAAGGCCAAATCCATCAGGGATAGCCCAATGCGCTTAACAAAAAAAGAGAATCAGAATATTGAAGGTGGCTCAATAGGTGGCTCAATAGGTGGCTCAATTGAATTAACCGCCCGGCAAAAAGAGATCATTGAGATTATGAAATCTGATAATAAAGTTAGCTACAGGACAATCGCGGAAAGACTTAAGATTAATGATTCTGCCGTAAAGAAGCATTTGAATGCTTTAAAAAATAAAGGTGTTATCAAAAGAGTTGGAGGTACACGGGGACACTGGGAGGTTAAAAATTATGAGTGATGAAGGATGAGTTGAAGATAACAAATCGTTCTTTTGATTTTGCTGTTAGAATAGTTGATGCTGATACGGGTATCAAAACTTATGTGTACCTGCCGTTGATTGAGGAAAAATCTCATGGAAAGACACTATACTATTGTTAAGACCTATCTCTACAGTATGATTTGCATGGTCATGCTGTTTGTTTCCATCGCAGGCTATCTGTGGATCAGTAAGGAATATAAGGAATTTCGCAACGATTCAAAAAAAGCCAGAAAAGCCCATATTGAATCCCGGAAAACACTTATTAAAACTGAAGTAGACAAGGTCATTGACTATGTCCAATATAAAAAATCCATCGCCGAAAAAAGGCTGAGGGACGAAGTAAAGGCCCGTACAGATGAAGCCATTCAAATGGTATCATACATATATGAACAAAACAGGGGTAAAAAATCGTTAGATGAAATAAAACAGCTTATCCACGATGCACTTTACGCTGTCGCCTGGGACAATGGAAGAGGATACTACTTTGCAGAAGATATGGACGGAACCGAACGTGTCAACCGCAACAATCCTGAACTGGAGGGGAAAAATATTCTGGATCTCAAGGACAGCGAGGGGAACTACATTGTGCGTGACATCTTATCTGTTGCCAGATCCAAAGGAGAAGGATTCTGCTCGTATTTTTGGAACAAGCCTGACGAACCAGGCAAATTAGTACCCAAACTTTCTTATGTCAAATATTTTAAACCGCTTGAATGGGTTATAGGCAATGGGAAATACCTTATTGACGAAGAAAATATAATCAAAGATGAAATCCTGTCCAGGATCGAAAAGATTCAATATGGAACAGACGGATATATTTTTGTCGGCCAATGGAACGGCCTCAGCCTCTCGGAGCCTTCAAGAGGGGCAAACATGCTCAACATAACTGACAGCAGCAGCATAAAAATTGTCCGGAAACTGATTAATGTCTCGAAATCAGGCGGCGGATTTGTCAGCTATGTAATGCCCCGGTTTGAAGGTTATCGGCCCTCACCAAAGATCAGTTATGCCAGAGGTATACCCGAGTGGCAATGGTATATAGGAACAGGCGTATACATTGATGAAATAGAAAAAGTGATTCACCGGAAACAGGCTGATTTAGGGGCAGATATCAAAGCATACATTTTTAAAGCCCTCACATCCCTTTTTGTTCTTCTTGTCGTTGCCTATATGCTGGCCAGATTCCTTTCCGGAAGGATCAGAAAAAATCTGAATATTTTCAGCGGTTTTTTTAAAAAAGCCGCCACCCAGAATTCCATCATCAATCAGGAAAATATCCATTTCAGCGAATTCAAATTATTGGCAACATATGCCAACCATATGATTGAACAACGTCAGGAAGCAGAAAAAGAAAAGGTACGGCTTAAAATCCAGCTCATGCAAGCCCAGAAAATGGAAGCCATTGGTTTGATGGCCGGCGGCGTTGCCCATGACCTGAACAATATTCTCTCCGGCATCGTGAGCTACCCGGATCTGCTTCTCATGAAACTGCCCGAAGCCAGCAAACTGCGCCAGCCCATTGAGGCAATCAGGGAATCAGGAATACGAGCGTCCCAGGTGGTCGCCGACTTGCTCACTGTAGCCCGTGGTACAGCCAGTACAAGGACTCCAGCCAATTTAAATATTTTAATCGAAGAATACCTGGATTCTCCGGAATATAAAAAGCTTGAATCCCTGCATCCGGGAGTAGCCATTACCAGGGAGCTTGAACCGAATCTGCTCAACATCTCCTGTTCCCGCGTGCATATAAAAAAATGCATTATGAACCTTGTTATGAATGGTGTTGAAGCCATAAATGAAAAAGGGCGCATTTTCATTTCCACCCGTAATCAATACGTGGATCAACCGATCGCCGGTAACCAGCATCTGGAAAAAGGAGAATACGTCGTTCTCAGTGTAGCAGATACAGGGGAAGGCATTGCCGATGAAGATATCGTTAGAATCTTCGAACCATTTTACACCAGTAAGGTCATGGGCCAGAGCGGTACCGGCCTGGGACTGGCCGTTGTATGGAATACAGTACACGATCATGGAGGCACAATTGAAGTTAAAAGCAGTGAAAAAGAGACACGGTTTGAATTGTTTTTCCCGATTACAAGAGAAGCCTTGCCAGAAACATCAAAACGCATTGGCATGGAAGCACTTAAGGGCAATGGGGAAAAAATTCTGGTAGTAGATGATGAACCCCGGCAACAGGATATTGCCACCCTGTTTCTGGAATTACTTGGATACGATGTATATTCGGTTGCTTCCGGTGAAGCGGCACTTGAGTATCTTAAAAAAAACACGGTTGATCTGGTTATGCTTGATATGCTCATGGAACCCGGTATAAATGGGAGAAAAACCTATGAGCGCATCATACAGATTCATCCCGGCCAAAAGGCTGTTATCGTCAGTGGTTTTTCAAAAAATGATGAAGTGAAAAAGGCCCAGAAGGCAGGGGCCGGCAAATTTATTAAAAAGCCGTATCTGTTGGAACAATTGGGACTTGCAGTAAAGCAGGCATTAAAAAATAAGTAATATTCAGGGAGAGTGTGTCCACTGACACACTCTCCCGATTGCTGATCAATAATCGCAAATCGAAGGCATGGTGCTCGC
Organism: Desulfobacteraceae bacterium; assembly: GCA_030618465.1. Taxonomy (GTDB): domain Bacteria; phylum Desulfobacterota; class Desulfobacteria; order Desulfobacterales; family SURF-7; genus JAUXDD01. Next base: position 14,161 of record JAUXDD010000040.1, on the reverse strand, counting down.
AGGGACACCTTCATGCGGCGTCCATCTGTTGGTTTTATATTCATTCGGATCTCGCATATTTTTTAATACTTCTATGCTGGTTCGATATCCTTTGTGCACCCGACACATATCGATCGCCATACCACATATCTGGGCAACAGCCTGAACCAAATTCACATCCCTTAAAGTAGAATCCCAGGGTTCATCCGTATAAACACGAAGTGCCCCAATCACCCTGCCATGAACAATTATGGGAACACCAAGGATAGAACAAATCCCTTCTTTCCGGGCCTCTTCAGGATACTGAATTCTTGGATCATCACTCACATCATAAATGGCAACCGGTCCCTGCTGCAAAGATTCTCTTATGGAATGCATATAATTTATCGGCCCCTTATTCAGGTATTCTCTACTCAACCCGTGAGAGGCTGCCAGTTCCAGCACATTTGTCTTTCTGTTTATCAGAAAAATTGCGCATCCTTTTACATTCAGTGCTGTTTTTACGCTTTCCACCGTCATCAAAACTACCTCTTCCGGATCTTTACTTTCAGAAATGGACCGGGTAACTCGAATAAAGGTTTCATAATGCAGTGCATGCTTTTCCATAATTCCCTCCTTTAGAATTGTTGATGGATTTAAATAATAATTAAATCTCTCCTGGAAAACTCCTGCCGTTGCGTATTATTATAGCGCGAGGTCGATTGAAAATAAATGGATGCGAAATCCCATTGAAAACATTAGAATTAATATGAAAGTGAAATCTGTTTGAAGTACACGTATCGTAGTAAATAAAGTCAACTCAATTCGAACATGAGGCCATGTATCGAGTCGTCAGCAGGATAATTTGATCTATACCATGAATAAACAGCTTCTACAATACTTTTATTTATGTGACCGGTATGGCAGTATTTTTGCTGATAATCAATGGCAAGGGTTTGTGGTGAAATTATATGAGGGTAAAACAACTTAAAGCGGCCTTTTTATTTATTGGTTAATAAAGAAGACCGCTTCAACTTATTACAAATAACTAAACTGCATCTTTCAGTGCCTTACCTGCCTTAAATTTCACAGCATTGCGCGCTTTTATCTTGATTGATGCGCCTGTCTGAGGATTGCGGCCTGTACGGGCTTTCCGGCGAACTTTTGAAAACGTACCGAACCCAACAAGAGTAACCTTGCCGTCTTTTTTCTTTAAGGCTGCCGTGACTCCGCCAGTGAAAGAGTTAAGTGCCTTTGCTGCAGCAGCTTTTGAGATATTTGCGTCCTTTGCCATTTTCTCTACTAATTCTGCTTTTGTCATTGTAACTCCCCCTTTTTTAATGGATTAATGGATGATTATTAATTAAGGCCAGAACTGTCAAGTATTTACGGTAGAATATATGCCATGTCAACATGAAAAACCGTATTTGACAGTATTTTTCTATATTTTTTACTATAATTCCTTTATATATCTCATCGATCGGAGAGTTTGTTTTACAAACCTAAACCTGAAACAGGATGAATAATACATTTCAACAGACAAAAATTCTATCAGAGGATGTCTCTCCCTGCTAATTTCCCCACAGTTCTTCAGGAATAACCTTTTTATCAGGTGTATCCACATATTCAAGTATTTCAAATACATCGTCCTGTGATTCTTCAGGCAAAGGAAAAAACAAACCTCGCGCTTTTGCATATATTTTCCCTGACTGATCTTCAATATGGCCATATCCCCTGCAATATTCCCCGCGTTCATCCTGGCGGGAAGAAACAAACCCCTTCACAATTACTAGCGTATTAACCGGAAGCAACGCTTTATACCGTATAGTCAACTCCCCTGTTACACACATGGCCTTTTTATGAACTGAAACAGCCCACCCCATACATTCGTCAAGAAGAGCGGCTATCACACCACCGTGTAAGACGTCTTTATAACCGATATGTTTTTTATCCGTAACATATTCACACTCAACACCATCTCCCGACACAGTAAATGTGACATCTGTCCCGGCATGATTTTCCTTTCCACAAATAAAACAATCTGAATATCTTGGCAGTTTTTTCATCATTTCATAACAGGAGTACTTAATGTCCCCGTTTGTCCTTTAAAATATTATAAAAACCCGTGCATCCCGATAAAACCACTCCACAGGATAGTCTTTGGTGAATCCGTATCCGCCTCTTCTTTCAGCATAAAGTCACCTTTTTACAATCAGCGCGACCGCCTCACCACCGCCAAGACAAAGAGAAGCGATTCCTGTTTTTTTATCCTGACGGATCATTTCATACAGGAGTGTAACAAGCACACGGCATCCACTTGCACCAATGGGATGCCCCATGGCCACACTTCCGCCGTTTACATTTACTTTTGCAGCATCCAGTTTCAACGCTCTCATCACCGCCACTGTAGATCCGCTGAAAGCTTCGTTTATTTCAAAAAGGTCCACATCATCTATTGAAATCCCTTCTTTTTTCAAACATTTTGGAATTGCCCAGATCGGGGCAGCAAGAAGATATTTCAAGTCAATCCCGTAAGATGCCTGGGCACCAATGGTTGCCATAACCCGACATCCAAGCGCTTCAGCCTTTTCCCTGGACATGACCACTACGGCTGCTGCACCGTCACTGATGACGGATGCATTGCCTGCCGTCCCCACACCATCTTTCTGAAACGCGCTTCTCATTTTAGCCAGCACTTCATAGCTGGTTTCTTTGGGGCATTCATCCTGATCAAATATAATTGGATCACCTTTTCGACTGGAAATCTCAACAGGCACAATCTGTTCCTTAAATCGGCCGTTATTTATTGCTGACAATGCACGCCGATAGGATTCAGCAGCATACCTGTCCTGTTTTTCCCGAGTCACATTATATTTCTCAGAACAAAACTCATTTGAAACACCCATGTGAAAGTCATTCACAACATCCCACAGACCGTCATGCACCATGTGATCTTTAATTTTTCCCGGCCCCATACGATATCCGAAACGGGCTTTATCCAGATAATACGGCGCCATGCTCATGTTTTCCATACCGCCTGCAACCACAACATCAGCATCGCCGAGCTGGATAGCCTGGGCAGCAAGCATAACCGTCTTTAATGCTGAGCCACAGACTTTGTTGACAGTAAAACTTTCTATCTCAAAAGGTAACCCGGCCTTGAGCGCCGCCTGCTTGGCAGGATTCTGGCCGTAGCCGCAGGGAAGAACCTGACCCATTATCGCTTCATTCACAACCTCCATTTTTATTCCTGCGCGTTTAACGGCCTCTTTGATGACAATGGCACCCAGGTCTGTTGCACCGATATTTCCCAATGAACCATTAAAATTTCCCAGAGGTGTCCTCACCGCGCCTACGATTACAGCTTCTTTCATCAGTTCTTCTCCCTGAAATAAATTTCTAACAAACCCTATACCGCCGCTATTTTTAACATATCAACACCTACAGCCCCATCCACACGGATGCATACCCCGCTGATAAAGGAAGCTGAATCGCTCACAAGGAACAGCACGGCATTTGCCATATCCTGTTTGGTGCCTTTCAACAAATTGGCATTTTCCACTTTTACCGCTTCAAATCGTTTCTCACCTTCTGTGCCGGTTATAAAACCGGGAGCAACGCTGTTAACCCGGATACCCAACTGCGCCCATTCAACCGCACAGGTCCTGGTCAGGGACTCAACACCTGTCTTGGCTGCCGCAACATGGGACTGGTAGCTGACCCCCCAGTGTTCAAAGGGTGCGGTAATATTAACAATACTCCCGCCATGCGCCTTCATATAAGCTGTGTAGGCTGCTTTTGTAACATTATAAGTTCCCATCAGATCAATATCCACAATGGTTTTAAACCCATTGTAAGAAATTTTATCAATAAGTGCGGGAAAATTCCCGGCCGCATTATTTATTACAATATCCAGACGGCCCCATTTTTCAATAACTGACGTTATAACCTGTTCCACTTCTTCCGGATTACGGACATCCGATGCCATGGCAAGGCATTCAATAGTCTCTTTTTCAAATTCTTTTTTTGCACCATCCAGTACATCCTGTTTGCGACTGGTAATCACAATCTTTGCGCCGTGGTTTCCAAGCGTTCGGGCAATCTCCCTGCCTATGCCTGTGCCGCCGCCGGTTATCAGTGCTACCCTGCCAGACAAAATATTTTCTTTAAAATCATTCATAATTTTTCAAAGCCCCTGATTTACGCCCGACCGGCCTAGCTACCGGATTTATACCCCATATCCCGCGAAAAAATGTAGCCCCCCAGTTTGTCGTAGTGCTCTGTTGATTTAAACTCCGCTCCAATGTTAAGACCGAATATATTCCGAATAATGACTTCCCTTCGTATCACTGACTCGGCAGGATCATCGAGCTCAAACTCAACTAAAATGACTTCACCGATTTTGAAATCCTGTTCACTATTCAGCTTAAACTTAAGTCCGGAACGTGACAGGTCGGTAACGATTATCCGCCCCTTGTTCTTTCGACCGTCCGAATCAGAATAAAATACACCGGGAAAATGGGTGCCATTTCTTACATACACTCTTCTTTCCAGGAGAACAGTATGCGAATGGCCGCATTTATTGCAATTGCATTTTACCTTTACAACCGTTTCATTTTTCTTATACCTGGAAACATCAACAGCTCGTGCCGTATGACACTCCGGGCATTTAAATGTGGCAATATTTTCATTGTTTATAAAAGCGCGCTGCACCATCATGATCTCCCTTAACCATCATACTCAGATTAAAAAAATCACCCATTGGGTTTGCTCTTAACAAGGATAACACCGGCCAGGATACCACCCTGAATTTACTATAAATTATAAATGGAAAACATTGAAAACTCAAGAATAATAAAGGAACGTGGGTAATATCCCATATTCCTTTAGTGACTGCAGCAGCATCGTTGCTATTATTCTTTTTTGTCCGTGGTTTCCTTTTCCAGCATCTCTTCCGGTTCTTTCAGGATTTTATTTGCCTTCCATTCAGGTATTAAGAACGGATAGTCATTTTCCGAAGTGACAGCCGTATATTTGGTTGCATCCTTATCTGCCTTTGGAAAAATTGAAATGGAATAGTCCTTTGAACCTTTTAATCGAACAGTACAGACCGGGTCTTTGAAGTCCTCTTTTGTTGAACCCTCAATATATTTATCACAGCGTAATCTCGATAGTGTTGAAATCAGGCCGATGATTTCCGCGTCTTTTGCTTTTTTCCCATCAGCATTCATCCATACGGGTTTCGCTGATTCAGGAAGGGGAGGCTCCTTACCGGCGTCATCCTTAATTTCCTCCTCTACCTGTACTTCTTTTCGGGTAAACATCATATCCTTCTTATCTTTTGTAATTTGAAACGCGTCTATTTCATTTTCATCAAATTCCAGGACATTTTTATCCCTGAGGTCATCCACGGACTGGGTAAACTTGCTTTTAAAGTTCCCCTGAGCATGATATACTCCGGGGTCGCCGGGGAATTTCACAAAAGTATGGCTATATGACGAAGCTATTTTTCCTATGTCTACTTCGCGTTTCAGGGTATCGTCCTTCCATGCCTTTACGGTAATCTTATTTTCATCATTCAGTCCAAAACTGATATAATTTTTTGATTCGGACACCAGTGCCGTCAGAGTAATATCCCCTATCACATAGAGCATGCTGTTGACCTTTTCAGGATCTACAAAATATTCTTTTGAAGTTACATACCAGCTGTCATCTTTTTTGTTCAGTTCATAGGAACCGTCCTTTCCGGTAACTTCAATCCGGTTAATCTCCTTTACCGCCACCTTCGGCTGAACCGGAAGTTCATAATGGGTTTTATCTGTTTTTCGAAAAGCCAGATACAATGACATGGCAACAATTACTATAACCAGAATAATATATTCTTTCTTCATTGTTTCGTTATCCTTTTTTACTTCTTAAACATCATCTGAATGCGTTTCTTCCTGGAATGCCTGCGCATCCAGATTATTAGACTGAATATTATGACGAGTACCGGCAACCCGATAATATTAAATGTCTTTACAAATATTTTTACGCCCGCGTCCGTATCATCAAGCGGATTAAATCGCTGCACCTTACTTCGCATGATGGCAATGTCATCCCTGTTGTTCAGTGAGTCCAGGGCATTCATGATAAATATGGCATTAGGGCTTTGTCCTTCTTCATCAAACATATTGTTTTTAAGGATCTCACCTGTAGCAATGAGCATTATCTTTCCATGACGGCCTTTGTCCAGGGCTTCACCGCCGCTTTCGATCTTTGACATGTCCATGGCCGGCTTATCATCCGTCTTTTTCTCTTCCGCTTCTTCTGTATCCGCTGCATCACCATTTTCATCCATATCTTTTTCTTCTTCAACGACTTGCTCAGGAATCGGCTTTCCTGCAAAATAACTGGGGAATTCACCTTCAATAAGATAGGCAAGGTCCATACTCTGTTTTTCATCATCCGATTCCGGGGGACGCATCATCATTGGATTAAGGTTAATCCGGCCGCCCATCTCCCAGGATTTATCTGATGATGAAAAAAGCCTGTGCGCCGTAAGGCTGTTTTCCGTGATTCGCTTTTCAACGAGTTCAAGAGGGGATATCTTCATGGTAATCAGCCCCTTGATGTTTTTCATAAAATCAAGTTCGTCATTAATATTGTTATTTTTTATTATCGGCGCAAAATAAATGACGCGTTCACCACCGCCCTGATTTGCCTGCATTCTATCTACATAACAGCTTTCATCCAGCACATAGGATCGTTTTACACGAACGCCGTAATGCTCCAGCAGCTTCCCGATACCGGTATCAATCGGCATATATGTCGGCCCCTGATTGAATCCAAATTGCTGGCCCTGAGGTGCAACTTCATTAAAAACCTCAAGGAACAGTGCCAGACTTTTTCCTTTCATAAGAAACTGATCAATCTGAAACAGTTCGTAATCGGAAAACCTTTCCGTAGGCCTTGCGATTATCAACGTATTAAAACTGTCGGAAATCGGGCCGTCCTTGAGGTTTACTTCCTTGATTGAATAGTTCTTTGAAACCTGGCTTTTGAAATTGGACAGGGATTCATGATCCTGGAACATGGGATTCCTCCGGGACGTTCCGTACAACGGCAGCGTACCATGATCTGCCAGAAAACCGATGTCTTCGTTAATGTCAATCAGAGATTCCAGGTTCTCGCTGATGATTTCTTCCATTTCATCCATATTGACCATATTGTATTGTGTCCCGATGAGTGGCATTCGTAAAACCTGGATAAGAGGTATGGTTAAGGCATTGTCTTTATACTCAAGTACAAGACCGACGGAACCTTCACCCGGCTTAATGCTTCCGTCTGCCAGTTCCGGCCATTTAAGCGTCATGATATTGTATTTTTTTATTTCATCTTTCAGTTGTTGGTTGCTGGAAGGATCAAAATGTTTATACTCCAGCTTACCATATGTTTTTTCATTAAGCGTATTTATGATAGTTTCAAGTTTTTCAGCAATCCAGGCCATATCATCCAGTTGCATATACGGAGCAACAATATTCAAAGAAGATGACAAAAAAAGTTTGACCTGTATTTTCCCCTGAAGACTCACCAGGGTGCTTATTTTATTGTTAAGCTTCTGTATGGCTGTGGTCAACTTGTATTCCAGTCCTTCAGTTGTTGTAATGGTCGGTATCTTTTCAATGATATCGCCCTGAATCAGGACCAACCCCATATATGCTTTCTGCAGCCTGACTTCATCGCTTTCAATATTCTGAATCTGGACCGGATGAATCCCGTAATTTTGTGCCAGTTCCTGATTTTTTATGGCCTCATCACTGATATCACCTTCCTCGGTACTGACATTATAGAAACGGTAATTGAAGTATTTGTTGTTATTGACGGCATATTCTTCCAGGAGGTCATGAAGGTAGCGTTCCGTACTGTTATGGGGTGCCGGCAGATTCCTGGTAAAAAACACATTGATGGTAAGCGGTTCAGAAAGAGACGATACAACCTTTTTGCTGGCCGCTGAAATCGAATACAGCTTGTTTTTTGTCAGGTCAGCCCTGATAAAAAATGTAATGCCTGCAACATTGGCCAGAATGATCACAACCAGATAAATAAAAAATTTTATATATTGTTCGGACTTTTTTGTTCCTGCGCCCATATTCACTCTCCTTATCTTTTCCCCAGCATAGCCAGATATGTGCAATAAATCCCCACGAAGCAGACACTCAGAAAATAAAGAATATCCCGTGAATCAATAATTCCCCTTGAAATATTCTGGAAGTGATAACCCGCTCCAATATACTCGAATATTCCAAGCATTGACTTTGGCAGAAAAAAAAGCATCCTGTCGATCATTGTGAGGACAAAACATATGACCAGGCCGATAACAAGTGAAATGATCTGGTTTCTCGTCATAGCCGATGCAAACAGGCCGATTGAAGAATAAGCGGCACCCAGCAGGACAGCACCGATATAACCACCGATGACCGGTCCCCAGTCAAGCTGCCCGAGAAAAGAAATTGTCAGCGGATATGCAAATGTGGGAATCAGCATGGCAGCGACAAATGCAACGGCTGCCAGAAATTTACCCAGTATGACTTCCAGAAATGTCACCGGCAGGGTCAACAGAGTTTCATAAGACCCGATATTGAACTCTTCAGAAAAAAGTTTCATGGTAACAGCCGGCACCACAAATGTAAAAATGATTGGAAGCATGCCAAAGAAATCCCTCAGGCTTGCCTGGTTATTCAGGAATAACGTGGCGAAATAAAACCATCCGGTTACGAGAAGAAAAAATACGATAACAATATAGGCAATAGGGGATATGAAATAGCCTCTGAACTCTTTCTTAAATATATATGCAACCTGATTCATATTAATTCTCCGTGGTGAGTTCCCTGAAAATATTTTCCAGTGACCGGGTCTCCTGGTGGAAATTCAGCAGGATCCAGTCGGTCTGTTTAATTTTCAGATATATGGTTTCTCTCAAATCAGAACCCGGTTTGCAGGTGAGTTTCACATGCACGGTTTCCCCGTTGCTTCCGTCATTGACCCGAACCCGGGAAATATCAGTGACGCCGTCAACAGCACCCAGTTCCTTTTTAACAGACACAATATCTGCCTGTTGCAGGGAAACATTGATGAGATACTTTCCGCTTGCCAGCTTTTTGAGTACTTCAGTACTGTCGTCTGCCACAAGCCTGCCGTTATTAATAATAACAACCCGGTCGCATGTAGCTTCTGCTTCACTGAGAATATGAGTAGAGAGGATAATTGTTTTCTCTTTACCTATTTTTTTTATTATATCCCTGATTTCAATAATCTGGTTCGGATCAAGCCCTGACGTGGGCTCATCTAAAACCAGTATTTCCGGATCATTCATCATGGCATGGGCAAGACCGACTCGCTGCTTGTAACCCTTGGAGAGCTCACCAATGGGCTTATGCATCACCTCGTTAAGACTGCAAAGATCTGCCATCTCACGAATCCTGTCAATTTTATTCCCCTTTTCAATTCTCCGTATATTTGCAATATACTCAAGGTAATCAAAAACCAGCATGTCGTGGTACAGGGGAGCGGATTCAGGCAGGTATCCCAGGAGTTTTTTGATTTCCAGGGAATTTTCATCAATGCTGTAGTCTTTCACACGAATACTGCCGGCATCAGGCTGGAGAAGGCCGGTGAGCATTCTCATTATGGTTGTCTTTCCGGCGCCGTTAGGGCCGAGCAGGCCGAGAATTTCGCCCTTCCTGATGTCGAAACTGATCTGATCCACCGCGCACAGATCATTATAAAATCTGGTCAGATTTTCGACATGTATCATCTGTTTCTCCTTTTTCATCCATGGGTTTCGTTATGAATTACAGTGTAATCCCTGATCATTCGAACAGGCTTAATGTTTTCATTCGGCAGCACCGAATACCATAAAAGGGTTATTTCAATCAACACATTTTTTCAGATCTTATGTAAATCACGACTGCAGGTAAAATACAATTAAACGCTGTTCAAATATGGATCATTCAGTTTTTTTCTGACAAGTGCTGTTTTTATCAAAAAAAATCTCCCTGTAATTTATAGACCTTATAAAAAATCCAGATCATAACTGAAATTCATCATACTTTCAAAAATATGGAATTTACTAGAAAATATAACCACTTAACTACGTTACAACCTATCCAGAGCCCTTTTTTCCAAGAGTGTGTTGCCTCTTTACAAGGACATTTCTTCCTGCTATTAAAGTCCAGCAAAAATAAATAAATTCATATTTTCATCCCGTATTTTGACATTGTATTAACCGGTTGTGCCGGCAAAACAATAAAAATGATTTACTCAAACAAAAAGACACCTGCAGTTTGAGTGGGAGAATCCTGTATGAAACTTAAAAAGCTTGAAATAACGGGTTTTAAGTCTTTTTATGATAAATCCAGCATTAATTTTAACCAGGGCGTTTCAGCGGTTGTGGGTCCAAACGGATGCGGCAAGAGTAATATTGTTGACGCACTTCGGTGGGTCATGGGTGAGCAGAGCGTAAAAGAATTACGCGGCAAATCCATGGATGATGTTATATTTGCCGGTACTGACGGGAAACCCGGATTAAACATGGCGGAAGTGTCACTCACACTTTCAAATGATAATGGCACCGGCCCGGAAGAGTTGAAGGACTTTACCGAAATTATGATAACCCGGCGTCTTCACCGGTCAGGCGAAAGAGACTATTTTTTAAACAAGATACCGTGCCGCCTGAAAGATATTCATAACATTTTCTGGGGAAGCGGCATGGGCTCCAAGTCCTATTCCGTTATCCAGCAGGGAAATATCGGCGCGATTACTGATGCCGGGCCTGAAGAAAAAAGACACTTTATTGAAGAGGCGGCCGGGGTCACTCGATACAAGAACCGCAAAAACGAAGCACTCCGCAAAGTCAAAGCCACAAATGAAAACCTTTTGCGTATCAACGATATTATAGTAGAAATAAAGCGCCAGATGAACGGCCTTAACCGCCAGGCAAAAAAGGCAGAACGGTTTAAAAAATTCCAGGAATATGTCAAGGTGCTGGATGTTGCCATTGCCCTGCACAAATTCGACACACTGTCTACCCGGATTAAAGAAACCGCTTCCATCCTGGATGGACTCAGGGATGCGGATACCGGATATAACACAAAACTGTCAAAACTTGACTCGGCAATCGAAGAAATTAAATTACAGCGGTCGCAAAAAAATCAGCAAATTTCCGATCAGAAAAACAGTAAATTCGAGACACAGCGTCATATTGACAAAATCGAAAATGATCTCACCCACCTTAAGAGTGAAGCAAAACGCCTTTTGAAGGAAATTGAGGAACTGAAATCGGCAAAGACAGACATCGAAAAAAAGAACAGAAATATTACATCGGAAATCTCCCGGGCTGAAGAAAAAAACCTGGGGATGAAAGAACAGATAAACAGTGAAAAAAATCGACTCGAACAGGAACTCCGGTCTTCAAAACACCTGCAAGATGAATCCTGCCAGTTAAACCAGTCCCTTGAAGCATGCAAGGCAGACCTGATGGATCTGGTTGCCCGGGAAGCCAGGCATAAAAATATTTACCAGACAGCATCAAATAATAAGGAGAGCCTGAAACGGCGTCTGAAAAGAATTGATGAGGAAAAAGTTCTTGCAAAAAAGAAAGTTGACGAGATTGAAACCAGGGAGACCCGGGTTCAAAGCGAGTTAGAAGAAATCAGACAGAAAATTGAAGAACTGAACGGACAGATTCGTTCTACACGGGAAAACCTTGACCGGAAAAGCAGCGCCCTTTCAGAACAGGTAAAACAGGTACAGACCCTGGAACTTGAGAAAAATAAGTGCAGATCAAAATATACCACCTTAAAAAAACTGGATGATAACTTTGAATGGTACAAGACCGGTGTCAGGGCCATCATGAAAAAAAATTCCGAAAATGAGTCAGAACAGACCAACAGCTCTATCCTCGGTATTATGGCGGACTTTGTGGAACCCGAACCCGGATTTGAAACAGCTGTAGAAGCGGTCATGGGGGAATCCATCCAATACATTATTGTAAATGATCAGGAAGCAGGCGTGGAATCCATTGATTATCTTCAGACCCATAATGCCGGCCGCAGTGGTTTTATCCCGATTTCAGTTATCAGTAATAATAGAAACAACCGGCCCGGAAATCCCGCGGCCTCACAGCCAAATCCGCCCGAATTTCTTTTAAATCATATTTCTGTCAAACAGGGATACGAAAAAATTGCGGAGACATTTTTAGGTTCTGTGATCGTAACCAATGATATTAAAGAATCCATTGAATTATGGAACAATCAAAAAAAAACAAGTGCCAACGGAAAAACAATTGTTACAAAAGACGGTGATATCATCACCCCCCATGGCATCATGGTTGGCGGCAGCAAAGACAAGATCTCGGGCATCCTTGGGAAAAAACACGAAATAAAAAAACTGGCCGGCAAAATTTCAAAAATTGACCGGGATCTTGAAAAAGAACATACCTTTCAGAATAATCTGGAATCAGAAGTTCGGGAACTGGAGACAAATCTCCAGAAAATGATCGAGCGGAAAAACAGTTTTGTCCAGGATGAAATGGATGCTGAAAAAGCACTTTACAAATCATCTGAAGATTTGAAACACGGCCGCCGTCATCTTGAAATCGTGCGCCTGGAGCAGGAAACCATCCTGGGGGAAGAGAACGATATTGACGATGAACTGACAAAATACAACCGGATAATTGCAGAAAATGAAAACGAAATAAAAACAGCCCAGAAAAAAATCGCCGGTATGACCGGTAAGATTGATGAAGTATCGGCAAAACTGGACCATTTTAACCATCAGGTTGTTGATATCAGGCTCAAACTCACATCCCTTAATGCCGGTTTTGAAAACAACACCAACACATTGCGGCGCCTCAGGGAATTCTATGAAGACGAACAAAGGCGACTTGAGCGACTTTCCCTGGAAATTTCCGGGAAGATAGAAAAAGAAAAGACAACAGAAGAGAGAGTTAACGGGTTTGAGATCAACCTGTCAACCCAGTATGAAAATTTCAGCAGTATCAAGGAGACCCTTGAGAGCAATGAATCTGATTTTCAGGCGATTGATTCCAGGCTGATGGAAAACGACACAATGATGGTGTCTATCCAGAATGAACGGGGAAAAACCCTTGAAAAACTCCGCTATCTTGAACTGGAACAGACCCGGCGTCAAATGAAACTTGAAAATATTGCAAAGCGTATTGAAGAACGATATCATCGTACGCTTTCCAGGTTCCGATCCGATCGAACCGGTCAACCAGTAGAATCAGAAACCGAATCGAACAATAAATTACGAGGACGAAAAGACATTTCTGAAATGACAATTGAAGAAATGGAAAACGAACTGGAAGAATTAAGGGGAAAAATCATACATATAGGTGATGTCAACCTGGGTGCCATAGCAGAATTTGAACAACTGGAAACCCGCTATAATTTTCTCACAGAGCAGAGTGAGGATCTTGTAAAAGCCATGGAAGATCTCCACAAGGTAATACGAAAAATCAACCGGATCACCAGGGAGAAATTCCTTAAGACCTTTCATCTGATTAATGAGAAACTGATTGAAGTGTTTCCACAACTTTTTGAAGGCGGTTCCGCCCGGCTTGAACTGACAGATCCCGATAATCCCCTTGAAACCGGTGTTGAATTCATGATTCATCCTCCCGGGAAAAAGCTTACGCGGTTAAGTCTTCTCTCCGGTGGAGAAAAGGCCCTTTCCGCCATTGCCTTCATATTTTCCATATTTCTCATCAGGCCCGCATCATTCTGTCTTATGGACGAAATTGACGCACCTCTTGACGACGCCAATATTTTCCGCTTTAATAATCTACTGAAGATAATCGGGAAGAAATCCCAGATTGTCATGATAACCCATAACAAAAACAGCATGGAATTTGCTGATGTCCTTTTTGGTGTAACGATGCAAAAAAAGGGAATTTCACAAATTGTTTCAGTTGATCTGCAACAGCCTGCTTGAATATGAATTGAAACTGGAAACTATATATAAATGGAGCAACTTTTAAACGACCTTATTGCACGCATTCCTGACACTGTAATAATCCCCATCGTAAAAATATACAAAGCAATAGACCCGGAACTGTGGTGGGTGATTCTCGCTTTACTTGTCGTTATTTATTTTCTTCTTATTGTCAGAAGAATAAAAATCAGAAAAAAAACCGGTATCG
>JAUXDD010000004.1 GCA_030618465.1 Desulfobacteraceae bacterium | reverse complement strand
CCCATGCCCGCGTTACCATTGAGCCCGAATGGACTCCCGGCGATTCAGTTGCTGCTCCTTTACGTGTCGTCCCCAAGAAGGACATCTAAAGGGATCGCTAGGAAGTTAATGACCTGTACCTGAAAGCATTCCTTGAAGAAACAGCAGCCATAGTCCACCGGGGTCTTGTAAAAAGATACCGCTTTAATGAAGATAATCTTTATAAATTAAAGGGACGTATCCTGTTTGAAAAAAATATCAACAGGAATATCATACATAAGGAAAGGTTTTATACGTCTCACCAGGTCTATGACGGAAACAATCTGTTTAACCAGATTCTTGCAAAAGCACTGAATGTACTTGTGGGTATTACATCCAATCACCGATTTATTCCAGCAGCCCGGAACCTTCAACTGTCCTTTGAAGATACGGACGATATTCATGTAACGGAAAAAACGTTCGAAAAGATCCGCTTTAACCGCAATACAGAATGCTACAGAACCGCCCTGCTCCTGGCAAAAATGATCATTCTTAATTATTCGCCGGATATAAGCAACGGTGAAAATGACATCCTTGCAATTCTTTTTGATATGAACATGCTCTTTGAAAAATTTATTTATTTTCAGATAAAAAAGGAAGAGGACAATTTCAAAGATTGCGGTCTTTCCATCTCCGGCCAAGAAAGCAGATCGTTCTGGCAGGGCCGCCGTGTCAGGCCGGATATAGTGGCAGAATTCAATAAAGCGAATGAAAAAAAACGCGTTGTCCTGGATACAAAGTGGAAGGTTGTTACAGGCAATACGCCTTCTGATGATGACCTGAAACAGATGTACGTGTATAATCTTCATTTTGGCTCGCCGCGAAGTATTCTCCTGTATCCCAATGTCGGGAACAAAAACACGGGACCCAAACCTTATGAAAATTCAGACACACTTGGAAATGAGTATGAACATTTCTGCCAGATGTTGTTTGTAGACCTGTTTGACGATGATGGCAGGAAAAAACAGGATATCGGTAAAAATATTATTGATGGATTTATCAACTGATAATTACATGAAAGAAATATAATGGGGCTCCTCTGATATACTACGTGTGACAATTTAATTATTTTTTGAAGTCAAAAATTTTAAAATGGAAAGGCTAAAACAATGTCAAAAGTATTTATTGTTAAAGAGGAAAGTCTTTGTGTGAAAATGGATACAATTCTCTGCAAAAATGAGGATAAAGAATTACAACAACTTTTAGAGAACAATCTTGACCTGATTCCTGGAGACCAGATCAACCCTGAAGAGCCACGGCGGTGGCTGAAAATAAGAAGAGAGATGCCGGTTGAAGATCCCAACACAGGTAGCTCTCGATGGAGTATAGATTTCCTTCTGGTTGACCAGAGTGGCATATTAACTTTTGTTGAATGTAAAAGGTACCAAGATTCACGATCAAGGCGTGAAGTAGTCGGCCAGATGCTGGATTATGCTGCAAATGGCCAGTTCTACTGGAACAAAGAAGTTCTTCGGAAAAATATTGAATTAAGCGCTAATGACAGTAACCCAGATATCAATGAAATTATTATGAATTTTCATCCTGAATCCGGTGATTCTGTTGAAGACTTTCTTGATCGTGTCGAAAACAACCTTAATGAGGGCATAGTAAGACTTATCTTTTTTATGGAAGAGGCCCCGCTTGAGCTAAAAAGTATTGTTGAATTTTTAAACAAACAGATGGAACGAACAGAGGTTCTTATTGTTGAGGCAAAACAGTTTATTAAAGACAATATAAAAGTCGTTGTTCCTTATCTGTTCGGTTATACAGAGCAGGCAAGAAGAATCAAAAAAAAGTTCCCACCGGAATCTCCAGGTAAGCGTGTGTGGAATTATGATGAATTCATAAAAGATACTGAAAAAAAGAATAAAAGAGAAGTAACCGAAAGTATAAAAAAACTTTTTCAATTATTTTCCAATTATCAGTATAAGTTTGGAACTGGCGTTGAAACCGGTTCATTGAATTTGATACTTCCAAAAATTCATAATTCTAATGCATTAATAAGCATTTGTACAAACGGTAGAATTTATTTTAACTATAATACGTTAAAAGAAACTGAACTTGATATTTCCTTTAAAGACAAATTGTTTAAAATTGCGATCGACCTTGAATTTGGACATACTGAAGAAATGAAACAAAAGTCTCCGTCAATTCCTTCTGAGACCTGGGGAAAAGAATCAGATAAATTAATTCAAAAAATTGAGGAGCTCATTGCGGAATTCTGGTAAAAATGAGTTATTGTTCAAACAGCAAAGATGATCTGCTGATAATGAACTCATTACTTCTATAGTCATATAGATTAGGGCATATTCAAATATATCAATATTATGATGGTTATTATCTTGCCAACGATGGACAAAACCTAAAAACAATGAAGAAAAACAAAACAATTTATCCATCAGTTCGAAATTTACAGTCCCTGCGCAGGAAAGCAGAGGATGCGAGAAGAATAGAATTTCCAGAATCAGATGATTTTTTGGAAAGATGTGATATTCTCGAAAAAAAGCCTGTCCAGGGCTGGCAAAAAAGCCCGGTAGATCCAATGGATCTGTTGGGAGTCTTCAAAAAGCTGTCATTAAAGCAGGGATATACTCTGATGGCCTATGTTTTTATTGAGGGAGGTAATGGAAACGGTATTGTATGGGGATTGCCGGAAACCAAAACGTTTCCTGAACCTGATGAGTGTGAAAGACTGAAAGATGTGTTCTTATCACCACCCAGGCCTGAAGGTGCTGTTGATTTTGAAGACATTTTAACCGGAACAGGAACACCTTCGTCATATCTGGAAGCGTCACTTTTTATTCGTGAAGCAGGAGAATTCGGGGCACAGTGGCATGGCTGTTTTTGGAGTGATATTCGCATATTGTCAGATTCCCCTTTTAACAGTGGTGGTATTTCAGAAGTTATAAGTAACGAAAAGGACTGGAAATGGGAACAGGATAAGCCTGAAGACTGGCGTCCGAAAATTATTGTTGGATCGGATAATATAACCGTTTGTTTTTATACCTATGGTTTCATTGGGAGCGAAATGATTGCTCTTGAAGAAGATATCTATATTAAAGATGCTTACAAGCCTGATCGCAGACGTCATGCCATTGCCATTGGCCCGGGCGGTGCAATTTATTGATCTGGTGAAACTGAAAGAATTTCAAAAATGAGTTTATCAGAAAATGAAATTTGAAGAACACTGTGAAGAAACAAAAAGAATATTTGGAAAAGCATTTGAATCTTACGAAATATCCAGGCTTAACTTAATAGCCGTATTAACTTCTTTCATTTTTTCTTTACCAAGCTTGCCGAGGCATTTCGCCAGTCTCTCCTTTGATACGGTAAATACCTGGCCTGTTTTTACAATTGATGGGCGGTCAAGCCCACCTTCCGGGGGGATTATTGGAACATTCATCGGATATATTCTTACTGAGCTTGAAATTGCAGCGACAATGGTTGTGGAAGCTTTTTCATTTCCAATGTTATTTTGTATGATGAGTGCGGGACGTTTACCTGCCTGTTCGCTGCCTCTTGCAGGATTCCAGTTTACCAACCATATTTCACCGCGTTTAGGAAAAACATTCATGTAAGAATCTCCTTTTGTGCTTCAAGAGAAACTTTTGCGAAGGCCTTATCTTCTTCTGCCATTTCTTCATAGCCCCTGGACATTAGAGCTTCAGTTTGTATTTTCAACCAACATTTAATAGCTTCCTGAACTAGTTGGCTTTTTGGCATTTTATACGTTTTTGCCGCCTCTTCAAAAGAATTGTAAAGGTTCGCATCGATCGTTAAGCTGATTTTTCTTTTTGTTCTCATTGTATACCTCCATAGTGACAATACATTATATACGATAATAAATCGCCTAAAATGTATTGTCAATGGAAAACCCCATTTGACATTTTCATGAAGCATAAAAAGGGGAATAATAATGGCAAATTTACAGATTAAAGGTATTGACGATAATTTTTATGCACAGATAAAAAACCTGGCGTCTTCGGAAAATCGGACAATAAGCCAGCAGGTGCTCTTTGTCATAAAAACCTATATGGCCAACAAAAAAATGTTTCAGCAGATAAAAACACCGGCACAGGCACTTCTTGATCTTTCCGGATCATGGGAGGATGACAGGAATTCTGACGAAATAATTTTACAGTTGAAAAAAGCAAGAAAGAATTCAAAGAAGCTGCAAAAAGGATTCTGATGTTTCTACTTGATACAGATATAATTATTTACAGCCTGAAAGGCAACACCGCTGTTCAGGAAAACCTTGAGCATCATATAAACGATCCCATTTTGATAAGTGTCATCACACTGATGGAACTGTACTATGGTGCTAACAAATCCAACAAAATTTCCAGTAACACCGCCAAAATAAAAAAACTGGAACAGTCTCTTGAAATTATTCCCATTGGACTGGAATCAGTGGAAATATTTGGAATGCTGAAGGCCCGGCTTGAAACAGACGGTACACGTCTTGATGATTTTGATCTGATTATAGCATCCTGCGCCCTTGCCTGTAACTTAACCCTTGTAACGAATAACTTAAAACACTTTCAACGGATCGAAGGACTCAAGCTGGCAAACTGGTCATGATCACCGATAACTGATCACTGGTTGCGGGCTTGTTATTTCTTCTTTTTAAGCTCCTTTTCAATCATCTGTGAAAACGATTGAAGCGAACGCTGCTTCGCCCTCTTTCCATTAATATAAACAGCCGGTACGCCACGGACGCCTGCCTGCCTGCCGATTTTCGTGTCAAAGCCGATAATTGTGTTAAACACAGGATCAGCCATATCCTTTTCAAATTTTGTCATGTCAAGACCGGCGTCCCTGGCAAATGTTTTTATTGTCTCATCGTTTAATTTTCTGAAATTCTCCAGAAACATCTTTGTTATTTCAGCATATTTACCCTGCCTGTCCGCTGCCAGGGCGGCAATGGCCGCTTTTCTTGCAAACTTGTGATTTCTTAATGGAAAGTGTTTGACAACAAGGTTGGCATCATTGGAATATTTCTCGAGCAACTGCTCAAGTACGGGATAATCCCGCGCGCAGTACGGTCATTGGAAGTCCAGGAAAGCAACAATATTTACCGATGCATCTTTCTTCCCTATAATGGGAGACTTCCCGATCTTGATATCATAGATCCGGGAAATGCTGATAACTGCAATCTGTTTATTCCCGGTATCCGTAAGGAGCAGTTTTTCTCCGTTCGGTGTAAGTGCGATGCCGGAGTAATTCCCTTCAACAGGAATGGTATCCGTAACTTTTTTTGACTTTGTGGAATACAGCAGTATTTTCCCCCTGCAAAGAAAATAGGCGGTTGAACCATCCCTGGAAAGGACTATAGCTATGGGTTTATCCTCAAGCACAATACTGTCTTCCATCTCCCACTCAACTGCTGAAAAACCATCGGGTGCATACAGACACACCACTGAAAAAATGGTTAAAATCAAATAAATCAATGCTCTCTTTTTCTTTACCATTTACCCTCCCATTTTACAGATTAATACATACTGTTTTGCGGTTTATTTATATAAATGCTCAAACGGTTCAATAATAGAACACATAACCCGGCAAACCGGTTTTGTCAATTCTGACGGCATCGATTCACAGGGTAACCGCATTTATATTTTCAAAAAATTACAGGGGATTACCGGGAGTTTTGTTTAATGCTCATAGTTTCAATTAATATCAGACAAACCAGTGTCATTTATTATTGACCCCAACCGGCATCTATATTAATTAAGTCACTTCAAATCTATAAAAAGGTTATATATTATGGGATCATTTAATATTTTTGTAATCAGAGCAATTTTAGCTGCGGTTTTTGCCGTTATTCTTTCACGATTTTTTTTTCCGGATGTTAACATTGCCTTTGCCGCAGGACTTGGCATTGTCCTTCTTGGGCTTGCTTATATATTTGAATATTTTCGGAACAGGAAACCAAAGCTATAACCCGCCCGGTTTCCCGGCAAATGAAATAGAAATTATTATTATCAGGAGTATATCTGAAAGTGAAACAGATAATCCTCGGCACAGCAGGCCATATTGACCACGGCAAGACCAGTCTGATAAAAACACTGACCGGAATTGATACTGACCGGTTGAAGGAAGAAAAGCTTCGCGGCATCACAATTGAGCTGGGTTTTGCCTCTCTTGATCTGCCGGGCGGTCAGCATCTGGGAATTGTGGATGTTCCCGGCCATGAAAAATTTGTAAAAAACATGGTTGCCGGTGCCACTGGCATAGATATCGTTGCCATGATTATAGCCGCCGATGAAGGGGTCATGCCACAGACCAGGGAACATATGGAAATATGCACGCTCCTGGATATAAAACACGGCTTTGTGGTTCTGACCAAAATAGACATGGTGGATGAAGAGTGGCTGGAACTTGTAACGGAGGATGTGAGTGAATTTGTTCAGGGCACCTTCCTGGAAAATTCGCCTATCCTTCCCGTGTCCTCAACAACGGGACAGGGGCTCCAGGAACTTACCCAATCCCTTGACAAATTGTGTGAAAATATACCGGGACACACTTCCTCCGGTCTTTTTCGTCTTCCTGTTGATCGGGTGTTTACCATGAAAGGATTTGGCACAGTTATCACCGGCTCACTATATTCCGGCAAAATTTCAACGGGCGATACGATCATGGTATATCCATCCGGTATTACATCCAAAGTACGCGGCATACAGGTCCATAATCAGAGTGTGGACGAGGCTGAATCCGGAATGCGTACGGCAATCAATTTCCAGGGACTTGAAAAGGCATCGGCAAACCGGGGAGATGTGCTGTCAACACCGAATGCTTTAAAATCCAGCTACATGCTTGATGTGACATTGAATTTTCTAAAAAGCAATGAAAAACCGTTAAAAAACCGCACCCGCGTCAGGTTCCACTCCGGTACAAGTGAAATCATGGGGAACCTGATCCTTCTTGACCGGGAAGAACTCAAACCAGGCGAATCCATTGAAGCACAGATCAGACTTGATTCTCCTGTTGCCTGTGTTCGGGATGATCGATATGTTTTAAGGAGCTATTCCCCGGTTCGCACAATCGGGGGAGGAAAACTGTTAAATCCCATCCCCAAAAAACACAAACGGTTTAAGCCGGAAATCATCGATGGATTGAAACGTCTTGTTGCCGGCACACCGGAAGAAATCATCTCTTTACATGTTGAGCAGGCCGGTTATTCCGGGGTCTCTTTTTCCGACCTTAAAATAATGACCAATCTTCCTGAAAAACATCTTCAGAATACTATGTCTGCCCTGTTATCCAAAAGAGCAGTTATTCAGGCTGACAGGGAAAACCGGGTCTATATTCATGAAAATACCATTGAAAACCTGGACAGAAAGACACTGGCGCTGCTGGGGAAATACCATTCAGCCAACCCGCTTAAAGAAGGCATGCCCAGGGAAGAACTCAAAACAAAGTTGCCCTCTGTTTTACATCCAAAACTGTTTAACCTGATTCTGTCACAGATGATAAAGGAAAACAAAATTGTCGGGGAGGAAAATACCGTACGCCTTGCCGGGTATAAAGTCTCCATGGAAGTTGATCAGGAAGATATCAGCAGGAAAATTTTAAAAACCTACCTTCAGGCCGGACTCACACCGCCCTATTTCAAGGAGCTGGGGAAGACGCTTGACATTAACACCGGAAATGCAAAAGATGTACTTATGCATCTGGTTGACCAGGGAAAAATTACCAGGGTAAAAGACGACCTGTATTATCATTCAGATGTTGTCAATGACCTGAAAAACAGGCTGGTTGATTTTTTTACAACCCACGAAGAGATCACCACACCACAGTTCAAGGAAATGACAGGCGCCTCGCGTAAGTACGTCATACCGCTGATTGAATATTTTGATGCGATTAAGTTAACCATACGCATAGGGGATATCAGAAAACTACGAAAAGGACGATAATCTCTTGCCATTTGAAAAAAATTATTGATATATATTCGAAATTAAGAAATGTGAAAAAATAGTACGAAGTCATTTGAGGAAAATATTATGAGTTATTCAGAAAACAGCAAAAATGATACTGAAAATGAATTTAAACGGTTTGCCGCAAAACATATAATTGTTGGAATATTGTTAGCCGTTGTGGGCTTGTGGATGCTTGGCATGGTGCTTGGTTTTTTCGGGGAATCTTATGAAGCAACATCGACAAAAAATAAACATACCGGCAAGAAAGAAGCGACCTCACAGCATACAGATATTGAGGAAGACACAGGTCATGCTGAAACAGCCTCAAATAAGCATGCGCCTGATGAGCCGGTGCAACACCCTGTTACCGATAAAAAAGACACAACTTCTGCCGGCCATGGTCAGGGAGACTATCCGCATAAAACTGCCATCAGTAAAGTTGTTGGCGTGGAATTTGTTTATGCCTCAATCGAACCTCTGCATTACGAACTCAGTGAACGGTTCTGGGGATGGCGGCCGAACGATATTCTAAATTTTACTGACAATATCACCAATTTTCAATTGGGTGTTCTTGAAGTAACCCGAAGAACAGCCGAAAAACTGGCTGAAAATATTTCGCGGACAGGCAGCACCGCATCCTTTGACACGAACCTTGAAACTGCCCGGAGTACCTGTTTTGTGATAAAAGCGGATGAATACTGGTTCCCTTCAGCAGAAGGAAAATACCGCGATGGTATCAAAGAGTTAAAAAAATATGCAGAGAAACTGGAAAACGGCGAATCGTCCTTTTATACCCGCTCGGACAATTTAATCCCTCTGCTTGTTGAGTATGAACATCTTCTGGGAAGCTGTGATGACAACCTGGTCAAAACAAAAGAAGAAGACGGAAGCGATGTGAGCTTTTTTATGGCAGATAATTACTTTTATTATGCCAAAGGTGTTGCCCATGCCATGGGAAGAGTTCTTGAGGCGGTCATGATTGACTTCATATCCATCCTGGAAACCCGGAATGGTGTTGAACCGCTTCACCATGCCATTGAGTCCTGTCGTCATGCGGCACACATATCGCCGTGGATTATTACCGACAGCAGCATGAGCAGCCAGACGGCCAACCACCGTGCCAATATGGCCGCCCATATCAGTCATGCACGTTTTTATATAGGGGTTCTGAAAAAAACGTTATCAACATAAATCTACCGATGGGAAATATTTTCGGTGTGCTGGTGTATTAACATGGAAGCAATGCTGTCTAAAA
Organism: Desulfobacteraceae bacterium; assembly: GCA_030618465.1. GTDB lineage: Bacteria > Desulfobacterota > Desulfobacteria > Desulfobacterales > SURF-7 > JAUXDD01. Next base: position 24,093 of record JAUXDD010000004.1, on the reverse strand, counting down.
ACAGCATCCCCTGACGGGTGAGACAGCACCGGTTCTCTTCTGTTTTTATATACCCTTTTTCAGTAAGATCGGTGATAACCCCTTTATAAATCGAACGAAAGTCAACATCAAATTTTTTGTTAAACCGATTCATATGAATCCCTTCTCCTGTTCGCAGCCCCAGGTAGATCCATTCCATCATCTGCTGCTGCCGGGTCAGTACCTCATTCCCTTCAACCGGACGTTTGCCTGAATCGATTCTGTCCACATACTGTTTCACACTCCGGCAATTCCATCGGCGTTCCGGCTCAATAAAAGAATGTGCAGACGGTCCAAGGCCGATATACGGGGAATATGACCAGTATTTCTGATTATGCCGGGACCGGGCAGATGGCAGTTCGGTTTTTGCGAAATTGGAAATTTCGTAATGCTCATACCCTCTGGTTGTTAAAAAATCGTTGGCTGTTTCAAAAAGCGTTGCCTCCACCCTGTCGGACATGGGCTGGAAAAAACATTGCTGCCGTTTTTTTTCCATGGGTGTACCCGGTTCATAGGTGAGCATATAACAGGAAAAATGCTCCGGCTCAAATTCCACAGCACGTTTTAAATCCTGAAGCCAGGCCTCAGGGGACTGCCCCGGAATACCATAAATCAAATCAAGCCCGATATTGTCAAAACCTGCGTCCCGTGCCCAATTTACGGCAAGAGCCGCATCTCTCTCTGAATGAATCCGTCCTAAAAATTCAAGGTTCAATGTTTCAAACGACTGCACACCGATACTTATCCGGTTTATTCCTGCATCCCTGTATGCTTTTAATCCAGACATATTTACAGTTCCCGGATTAATTTCCAGCGTAATTTCAACATCCGGAAGAAAATCAAACTGACCGCGGGCCGTATCAATTAACAGGAAAATCTCTTCTGGCCCAAGAACAGACGGGGTGCCGCCGCCGATATAAATGGTGTCAAAATGCAAGGTCGTATTTCCGCTCAGTTCCATCTCTTTCTTTAAAGCCCTTACAAAAGGTTGAATCAGGGATAGATCGGTTATGGAGTAGAAATCACAATAGGGGCACTTTTTTTTACAAAATGGAATATGCAGATACAATCCGGCAGATTTACTGATCTTTTCCATACATGCTTCCTGATGGATATCTGCAGCCGTAACCATTAAGTTTTTTATCCCGCAGGATATTCAAAAACTTCCCCTTTATGGTTCTCCACCTGCATTATTCCGTTATTATTTATTTTTGCATATTCAGGAAGCAGGGGCACTTTGCCTGCTCCCCCGGGCAGATCAATCATATAGTGAGGCACACACAACCCGGATATATGGCCATGAAGGGCCTTCACTATCCTTAACCCGGCATTAACCGGACTGCGAAAATGTCCTGTCCCTTTAACCATATCGGGATGATGGATGTAATACGGTTTTACCCGTATCTGTAAAAGCTTTTTCATTAACCGGATCATGATTTCCGGATCATCATTAACACCCTTTAAAAGAACCGTCTGGCAACCAAGGGGAATACCGGCATCAGCAAGCAGGGCACAGGCACAGGCTGCTTCTGATGTTATTTCATCCGGATGGTTAAAATGGGTATTGATAAATAAAGGATGGAACTGTTTTAACATATACACCAGGTTTTCTGTAACACGCTGGGGAAGTGTGCAGGGAATCCGTGTGTGAATACGAATAATGTCGACATGGTCAATTGCCCTGACCTGTTTTAAAATTCCTTCCAGGGCTCCATCTTCCAATAGAAACGGATCACCACCTGAAAGAATCACATCCCGTATGGCCGTCTCTTTCTTTATATACTCTATCCCCGCCTGGATGGATTCATCTGTAACAACCGTTTTATCACCTACACATCTTTTACGCATGCAGAATCTGCAATAAACCGCACACTGGTTTGACACCATGAATAAAACCCGGTCAGGATACCGGTGAATCAGATTCAAAACCGGTGACTGGAATTCTTCTGACAGGGGATCTTCAAAACCGCTGTCATCGTTTAGCTCCATCACGTCAGGCACTGCCTGCTTCCAGAAAGGGTCATGCTCTTTTTTTATCAGGGAGAAATAATAGGAATTGATCCGCATGGGATATTTTTTAACAACTCCCCTGATATTGTTTTTATTGATTGGGAAATGGCATGCCAGTTGATCGGCCGAACAAATTCCGGAAGACAGGATTTCATGCCATTCTTCGTTTTTCCCTCTGAACGGGATAATGGTTTTATTACTATTCATTTATGGTATACTTATTCATATCATTTCAACACATAAGTGGGGCCCTCGGGTTTTGTAGTCAGGTGTATATGCCTCGTTTATGTATAAATACAATAAAGGATTACTCTACCCTTTGAAAAAGCATTTATCAATACTTAGGTAGTGTCTATCCAGAAATGGCTATTTTGTCCAATTTCTGCGTCAGGCTCAAATTTTAATCCTCATAATTATAAATGCGGTTACCCTGGCAAGATATGCTTTGATTGTTGCAATTTATTAGATTTTAATGATATAATTTTAGAAATACTATTTTAAAACAGCTATTATTAAAAAAATATATTACCCCCATGTTAATAAAAGTGTATAAAGTAAGACGTTTTGAAGGAGGCATCCATGATTGAATCAAAATACCTGAAAGACAATATGCAAAATATTCAAAAGCTTATGGAAATCCCTGCTTTAATGCATTTTGAAATAAAAAGCCTCAGCAAGCTTCTCAGGCTCAGCAAGATAAGAGAATATAATAATGGAGAAGCAATCATCAAAGAAGGTGACCACAAGGACCCATGGCTGTATTTTCTTCTTAACGGAAAAGTTATTATAAAAAAAGAAACTGTTAAAATCGGGGCTATTGATAAGAAAGGTGAAATCTTTGGCGAAATGAGCATTATTGACAGCCTTAGCCGATCTGCTTCTGTAATTGCCGACGGGAAAGCGGTCTGCCTGGCTGTAGACACATCCGCTCAAAACAAGATCTCTTCAGAAGGAACTGTGGATGAAAGGATAGATTTCATACTGCTTCTTTACAAAATATTTGCAGAATACATGTCTATTCGACTGCGTGCCACCAGCGAAGAGCTTTTTAAAGCTAAACAGAAAGTATTTTCCCTGGAAAATACCCTGAAAGAAAAAGAAGAAAAAATATTGAAACGAACGATCCTGAAATAACCTGCCATTTCATAACCTTACAGGAAATGATTCAAGGAGAATTTCTTGCAGGACATGCAGAATTATGTAGATGAATAAAACAGTTTCTTTTTCAAAAAATTCCATCAACGTGTTTTTCCATATCCTCACAAAATGCAACCTGGCGTGTCGCCATTGTTATATCAATCAGGAACAGCATGGCAAAAACAGCCTTTCGATTACTACCATTGGTCACTGGTTGCGCTCATTTGCAGATATGAGCAAAAATACCAATGTCATATTTCTTGGGGGTGAGCCCACCCTGCACCCCGACCTCCCGGCTGCAATAAAAAAAGCAACCGCATTGGGCTACAAGTCTGTAACCGTTGATACCAATGGATATCTGTTTCATGATTTCCTGTATAAAATCAATCCTTATGAAGTGGATTATATAAGCTTCAGCATGGATGGCGCCACAGAAAAGGTAAACGACACCATCCGCGGGGAAGGCTCATATAATAAATGCATCGCCGGCATAAAAGCGGCTGTCTCACGGGGGTTTAACACAAGCCTGATATATACAGTGAGCAGGGAGAATATTCACGAGCTCCATAAAATGCCGGAACTATTAAAAGACCTGGGGATAAACAGATTCTTCATACAGGTAATTGGTATAAGGGGCAAGTCCGCCAGATCTCAGAAAACACATGCATCAACCGGCAGTCAGGATGTTCTGCAGGTTTCAAAAGAGCAGTGGTTGGATGTAATCCCGGATGTGGCTGAAAAAGTCTCTGAATCAGGAATAACCGTTACCTATCCCAAAGTATTTCTAAGCCCGGAAGAACCCTTTGAATGTGCCGGTCTGGTTGCCGATAATTATTTCATATTCCCCAACGGCAGGGTATACCGGTGCCCGTTGTGCGAAGACTTTCCTGTTCACAGCATGATCTTCAGCAACAACAGGTTGGTTCAGACAGATCAAATCAATGAAAATGATCTGTTCCGGCTGGATATCCCGGAAGGCTGTGTTATGAATAAGCTCATCCAGCCTGAAAACCTGGAATATGACCGGTATGGAAATCCCGAATACAAAATAGCCTGCTGTCTTTTAAAAGAAGAAATCAGCGGCAAAAAATGATAACGCGGGATATTTCAATGAGACATGATGCATACCCGTTCCTTGTTCTATCCTTTTTTCTTGTCTGTACCTTTGCCCTGATACCGTTCCCCTGCCATGCTTCTGACACCGAATCTATTGAAAATATCCTGGACGGATTTGAGGATGCTAAATCTCAGGAAGATGATTTACAGGATATAATGGATGCTTTTGAAGAAAAGGATACCTTCAGTGACGATAGAATATTCGATGGATTTGAGGATGATAACGGTGACGCGGAAACATCCGGCAAAAAGAATGAATACCTGCCTTCATTTTTAAGTATGGATGGGTATTTAAAACTCGGCTCATCCTATAATTTTGCCCACAAAAAACCGGATGCCGGCCAGACCGACTGGCGCGGATTATCCCGCCTTCGCGCAGAGCTTCAGGTTGAACTGGAAGCAAAGTTTTCAGCATCATGGAAAGCATTCATCAGTGGTAAGGGGACATATGATTTTGCTTACCGGATAAACGGCAGGGATCAATACACAGATGATGTGCTGGATAATTATGAGAAAGAGCTTGAACTTCGGGAAACTTACCTGTCCGGCAGCCTGCTGGAATCACTGGATATTAAGACAGGCCGGCAGATTGTTGTCTGGGGCAAGTCAGACAATATCCGTGTGACGGATGTTTTAAACCCTTTAGACAATCGTGAACCCGGCCTGACAGATCTCGAAGACCTGCGCCTTCCTGTTTTCATGACCCGACTCAGTTATTACCTGAACAAATGGAGTTTGACCGGCATTGCCGTTCATGAAATCCGATTTGCTAAAAATCCAGAATACGGCAGTGATTTTTACCCTTCTCCGGTTCCATATCCCCATGAAGACAAACCTTCCCATGGCGGAAGCAATACGGAATATGCGGTTTCTTTAAGCGGAATTTTCAGTGGGTGGGATATTGCCTTTTACTGGGCGGATATATTTGATGACACCCCCCATGTTGAGCTACAATCACTTGACCTGGACGTTGTTTCCGTATCCCCGCTGCAAATCAATACGGAAACCCGGGTTGAAATGAAGCATGCCCGTGTGAAAATGTATGGCGCTGATGTGAATGCCGCATTTGGTAACTGGCTTATAAAAGTCGAGGCTGCCTGGTTTGACGGCATGCAGTTCTTCAACTATCCGCATATTACGGGCAACTTGCCTGATACCGAAATCACTATACAACCCGGGAAAAAATATTCACGAATTGATACCCTTGGCGGAATTGAATATTCAGGTTTTAAAAACACAATGATGAGTCTTGAAATGGTGAACAGGCATCTGCGCGACTATGAAGACCGGTTTAACCAATTCCAGATGCTTGATATGCTTGCCAGTGAAGTAGAACAAAATGAGTTGCAGACAGTTGTAAGGCTGGCAAAAAACTTTTTAAATGATACGTTTCTGCTGGAAGTTATTGCATCATGGTATGCCCGGTCCGGCGGCTCCTTTCAGCGTTTTTCAGCAGAATACGATATAACCGATAATACAAAAATTATTGGGGGAACAGCACTGTATCAATCAGGTGACCATGCAGGGTTTACAAATATAGATGACAATGACCGGATTTTCCTGGAAGGAAAATTCAGCTTTTAGGACCCCTGATAAAAAGGTTTATCCTGGGCCATTATTAGTCACTGATTCCAGCATATCAGCAACAGCACCGGTAACAGCAGGTATTTCATCTTCCTCAACCGTCCTTAAATCCATGATAAAGAGGTCATCTTCTATTCGCCCGATGATTGCCGGGGTGTGCATTCGCATAAATGTTTCAATGTGGTTTGCCGTCATCTCTTCAACCTTGATCCCCACACATTTACTTGGCAGTCCCAAAAGCGGGAGTGCGCCGCCGCCCACACATGAAGAAAGGTTCTTCAGATAAATACGAAGACGGGAGTCATTCAGGGTTTTTAGTTCCTTTTCAAGAATAAATGCTTTTTTCTCAATTGTTGCAAAAGAAGTTGTTAACATACGTAAGGTTGGAATCGATTGAATGGCTTTTTCTTCATCCCGGTACAATCGTAGCGTACTTTCAAGTGAGGCAAGCGTAAGTTTGTCAATACGAAGCGCCCGGGTCAGGGGGTTTTTCTTGATTTTATCAAGAATATTTTTTTTGCCTACAATAATTCCGCCCTGGGGGCCTCCGAGCAGTTTATCCCCGCTGAATGTCACAACATCAGTTCCCGCTGCAATGGATTCCTGAACTGTGGGTTCCTTTGACAGCCCATACCTGGAAAAATCGATAAATGTTCCGCTTCCAAGATCCTCCATGACAGGAATCTGGTATCTCATTCCCAGTTCAACAATATCTTTCAGGGAGACACTGGCAGTAAAGCCGACAACGCTGTAATTGCTTGTATGGACTTTTAACAAAAGGCCTGTTGAAGTGGCTATAGCGTTTTCATAATCCTTCAAATGCGTACGGTTGGTTGTTCCCACTTCCTTTAATATGGCACCGCTTTTCGCCATTACATCAGGAATCCGAAAAGAACCGCCGATTTCAACAAGCTCGCCTCTGGATACGATTACTTCATGATCTTTAGCAATTGTGTCCAGACACAACAGGACAGCGGCCGCATTATTGTTCACAACCATAGCCGCTTCAGCGCCACTGATTTCACATAATATATCTTCCACACAGCTGTATCTAATGCCCCTTTTTCCTGTTGAAAGATCGAATTCCAGATTTGAATACCGTCCTGAAACAGACAGGATATGATCAACCGCATCCGTGGAAAGTAATGAACGCCCGAGGTTGGTATGGACAACAACACCGGTTGCATTTATGACGGGTCTGAGATTAAGTGTCATGACCTGGTTAACCCATATTTTAAGTTTTTCAACAATACTGTTGATTTCAAGAGATTCTGAGAAATTTTTTTCAGAAATTTCCTGTCCGCCAACTATGGCTGTCCGCAGGCCCTCAATAACTGAACGGATGGAATTGACCAGGACAGATTTGGGGATTTGAAAAAAATCATTATCATCCTGTATTTTTGCAAGGATAATATCTACCCCGGGTAGTTTCCTCAACAATGCCTGCTGTTTTTCACATATACTCATAAGGTTTCATACATTCCCATTCGCTTTGACACCCGCTCCAGATAGTGTCTGGATTCATCATAAGGCAGTTTTTTCATCAGCCGTTTATAAACCTTCCCGGGTGACATTTTGTTAATCTTCTTTACCGCTTTATTAATATTGGTCGATCCCACAAATGTCCGTGCGACGTTTCCCGCACCGGTATTATAAGCTGCAATTGTACAATATAACCTGCTTTCAGGGCTTTCAATATTTTTTAGATATCTATAATAAAGAATATACAGGTAGGTTGTTCCCGCATTGATATTATTCTCCCCGTTGTAGAGAAATGAGGGAGACATAAGAATCTGTTTGCCGTATAAGACTTCGGCCACATCCCTCCCGGCACTTCCCGGCACAATCTGCATCAATCCATATGCGGGGACATGTGAACGGGCCATAGGATTGAATGCGCTTTCCGTATGAATCACCGCAAAAACAAGGGGGCCTGAAATATTGCGTTGCTTCGCATACCTGACCACATCCGGTTTATACTCTTTTGCCTTTACCTGCATACTTTCAGGCGGAAGCAGTGCTTTCAGTATAACCACATCGCTGTTTTCAATTTTTGAAGGCATGCGGGTAATTGTCCCTTTTTCCAGCAGGGCTGAAACAGACGTGTCCACCTGTTTTCGGGTCGGCTGGGATGATCCGGTAACCATGTTGGTAATGATGGGAGATTTTTCCACCCTGCCTGTTTTGATATGCTTTGCCTTTTTTATTATTCTCTTTTCAATATTCTGTGACAGACTGTCCCTTTTAAAAGCCGTCTGCTTATCTTCAAGGATTAAATCCCTGAGCATTGTTTCAAATTTCTGTTCCAGGTCTTTTTGATGTTTCAGAACAATAACACTTAATTCAATAAATCCTTGATCAAAATCCACTTTTCTTTTTGTCCTGAAATCCGGAGAATATTCGATCCACTTTTTTTTGCCTGAAATTTCAGTATCCTCCCAATATTTCCGGACATCGTTCTTATACCGGTCGTACTCCTGTTCAACGATCTGTTTGTATACCCTGAGCTCCTGTTCCAGCTCTTTTTTATACTGGTCAAATTCCTGCTGCGTCTGGTTCCCACCCTCTTCCTGGGCTTTCATAAAATCTTCAAAAGATTCGGCAACTGAGTACGATGAAGCAATGATGACCAGTGACAATGCAAATAACACAACTTTTAATACCAGGTAGTGTTTTAATGTTGTTTGATTCATTTTATCACCATCCATACATAAAGTTCATCTGTGACAGGATCTTCCCATAATTCCCTGATGGTCGCTTTTACAGTGGTACCATCCACCATCTGGATGCTGTAGCTTTCAAGTCCTGTCCGGACACTATCCTGGTTCCCCACAGTTGTTGATTTTGTAAAATTTTTTACTTCCACTCCAAGCTGCCTGGCAATATCATCAATAGCCCGCTGGATAGCAAGGGCTCGTTGCGCATTCAGCCCTTTTATGTGCATTCCTGAAATCCCCACACCACCTGGTTGGTCGACCACATTAGGCCGCCAGTACCAGTAAGGTTTTCCGTTTTCCAACTTGATATTCTGCCCGGAAGAACAGGATATAAGGGAACACGCACATACACATAAAAATATCAATGTTAATTTTCGCATGGCGCCTCCTGGAAAGACCATATCATTTTTTTACTGTTTTCATCAGCTGGGGAATAACAAAACAATCTTTCAGGGCAGGACGAAAAACCCTGCCCTGAAAGCATGAGTATTTACTGGTCCTTAAATTCACCAAACTCCTTTTCAATCTCCTTATCAAGCTCCTCATGAGCTTTTTGGGCCTGAAATTTCTGCCACAGCGCTTTTTCATTTTTGTAGCTTGTCTGTACGGAATCTCTAACCATATTTTTTAATATATCAGGATCAATGGCCATGAGAACATACAGCTCCTTACTCGGCGAAATCCACATATCCTTTTGTTTGGAACCGGTGAGTACCTGGCTTGTAACCTGTTTTGAAACCTGGCTTGACACTTTATCAACAGTCTCGTCATCGCCGATACCTGTAACCTGCTGAAAATTTTTCACCAGGTCTTTAACCTTGACACCGAGCTGCCTTGCCAGTTCGCTTCTTGCATGGGCCATGGCTTCTGTTCTGTAAAAATTCATGCCTGCATTTCCGACCTTCGCTGACCCCACAGCAGAATTCCCCCCTTCCATTCCGCCCCCCAGCACCCATGCCGGCGCATCCTTAAATTCGTCTGCCAGTTCCTTATTCGCGACATTGTCGCTTCCTCCCCCGCATCCTGCAATAAAAACGCAACCAAATACAAAAGCAGCCATCACCAACAATACTTTCTTCATGCCTGTTTCCTCCTTTTTTCAAAAATGAATTAATAATACTTCGCAAGGAAATAAAAACCCTTGCACAATGATTTACATGTGAAATTCAAATGCGATTTAACCCATCAGCAAGGTCATCACTTAAGACCTTCCTTAATGTAAATAAACAGTAATCAATCATTCAAGGAACTGATTTCCACAACTCTAGGTTTGAACTTTTTAAATTTGGGAATAGCCATACCTATTCCGGCATTAATATATGTTGGATCACATACGGTATATCTTATATTTTTCCTGTAAACATAATCTCCGTAAACTTTCCCGTCTATCCTTACGGCTGTTGATATGTGGCCAGGGTAGTCCAGGCCGACGACCTCGAGTCCCAGAAGTTTTCTCACAATATAGGCAAAGAAGACGGAACGGTCCTCGCAATCTGAATAGGGGTAATAGAGCATCTCTTCCGGCATCATATATTTTTCCCCGCCAAACTGTTCGTCGTCTGTTTTGTATTCAAATGCTGTCTGAACAAATCGCAGAAGTATAGTAACCGCTTCTGTTTCAGACTTTCCTTCCACAAGAGGTTTCAATTCTTTTAGAACAGTATATTCTGTTTCTTTCGAAGGGAGTGCATCGAAAAAAATTTCAATATCTGTCTGGGGATAGTATTTATAATAATCCACAAGATTATTATTATACCTGATGGCGATATGATACGATTTCCCTTTGTATTTAAATTTGAGATCCCTTTGATTTGAATTTTGTTTTATTCCGGGGGAATCAGCTACCCTGTAGTCCATGAGTTTATCGGCATTCGGATACTTCCCCTTGTATGTATACAGTGCGGAAAAAGTTTCAGGTTTCTTTTTAAAAGAAAGCGCATAATATTTTTTGCCCCCCAGCGTCAGGAACGGAATTCCGTAAACGGAATTTTTTGAAGGCAGTAAAATATATACCCGGTTGTCTTTGTACCCGACCCTTGAATCATATCCTGATTTTGAAGAGATGTACCATACAAATAAAAACGTCATATTCCTGTTACCCCGGTAAATTTTTTCACCGATATCGTACAATAAATGATGATACCCCCAGTCATTGAGCTTCAACTCCCCTTCCAGTTGACGGGCCTGTTTAACAAAGGAGTCATAATCCGCCCGGCTCATTTTATCCCAGAAGGAACTGATGGTTTTCTGGTCAACCGTTCCTATCGGCTCCATGTAAAATGCCGGATCATAATATATTTTTACAGGTGTTTGATAAAACGTTATATTCAGGACTTCCCCTTTTTGTTTAACTTCGGGCGGCGCTTCTGGCATTATGATTTTCCCCACAGGCGGGATATATTTCGGGACAGAAATTTCCTTTACAATTTTTTTGGAGGGCTCAATCTCTTTTGATGGTGGTTGAACGGGGGCAACCGGAATGTCGATGGGTTTGGGAGCTTCATCCCGTTTACTTCCTTTTGTAATATCATATTCCTTCCATTGCTGCTTTAAAAATTTAATGAATTCACCGTCCCTTTCATCCTTATATTTCTGAAAGGAATCAAGTTCCATACTTTTCCACTGCTCGAATTCATTCTGTGCAAAGGCAAATGGAAATAAAAAAAGAACTGTCAATATAAAAGGAATAATCTTAAAAGTTACAATTTTTGAAGTTTTCATCTCTTCCTCCGAATAAATTAGAGGCTGTTCTTTTGTTTTTTGGTTTTATTGAACGTTGTGTGGAATCTGAAATGCTACCTGATGTCGGGACTTGAATAGTTTATATACAAATTCCCCAAAACCAGAATCAGGACTCGATTATACATTTATTACTTATACATGGCAATACAAAATAAAAAAATGGGCGGCAACAGATTAGCTTATCAAGCCAGAATAAGAAAATCTTGCCGCCTGATCTATATGACACCACCAACGCCCCTTTTTATTTATCCATTCTGCATATAACCTGAGACCTTTGAAAAATGTCCGAATGGAGTAAATTATCTTTTAAACATTCCATTCTCATAGATTATAACTTTTTTACCGGTTGCCAGTACTGCAGTAACAACTTTTTTTTCAGTATTTACAATGTCCCAGTGAAGGGCTGAATCATTGAATCCGAGGTTTCTTTTTATCTCTTTTGTCAATGTGGCTGGTTCACCGTCATATGTATCCGAGTATGAAGACCCAAGAGCGATATGGCAGTTCCCGTTCTTTCCTCCGTAGTTTTCATCAAAGAGGGTATTAGCCATAAATTTATTGATTTTTGAAAATCGTTTGTCTGTCAGGGAAAATTCACCAACTTTATCAGCACCTGCATCCATGGAGAGCTGTTTTCTTATAAACGAGGTTCCTTTTTCTGCTCCAATTTTTACAGCTTCTCCGTTTTTGAATTCGAGTCGAATACCTTTAACATAATTGCCGCTCCTGTACGAAGGCTGGTCAGCATAATAGGTTCCACTTGTCCCCCGCCAGTCAGGAGAGAAAAAAAGCTCGAAGCTGGGTATATTATGGCCTGATATACCGATCCATCTCCTTTTTTCACCCGGAGTTATTTCCAGATCGATATTTTCGGATTCAATATGGAATACTTTTACGTGTAAACTGTTCAGCCATTTTTTTATAGATTTTGCCTGCTTAAACACATTACGCCACTCGGAAACAGGATCTGTTTTGTTCAAAAAGCAGGCCTTTACTATCTGGCTGGCATATTCCTTCGGGGTCAGTCTGGCATGTCGTGCCAGTTCTTTTGTAGGATACACACAAAGGGTCCATCCAAAGGCACCCACCGCTTCCCGTTTGTCGAGAATATCACGCAGATGTTTTCTGGCAATCGTGGCTTTAGCAATTTTCATGGGATCAATATCACCCAGGTGGGTTATTGATTCAGGCGCATGCAAATAAATGTTTCCGTTCAGATTGTTGAAAAGTTCTTCATCCCCGGGTGGCTGAAACACGAGCTGTTTATTATTTGAAATTTTGAAGAAACTTTTTTCCATGACGGATGTGGCGGCTAACCGTGGAACAGGATTCCTCCCCATATCCAGCAGTTTTTCAAAAAGGATCTCTGCAAGTCGAATTGCCGCCAAATCATACCGAACAAGAATGATATCATCCTTTTTAAACCTGGCTGTTCTGGCAGTATTAAGGCCCCATAAAAGAACCTCCGCATACCTGTTGAGTTGTTTTTCCGTAAGCATTATATCGCCTCCAAAACCCTTTAAGGGGTGTAAATAAAAAGTATCTTGCCAATCATTGATTAATATTTACCACCAGGGCACAAAGACACCAGGAATTTTTTAAAAAATCTTTTTTCTTTGTGTCTTGATGGCTATTAAAAAATTTGAAATACTAAAACTTCTAATCGCATCCCTCTTTTAAAAATAATTCATGGTATTCCGGCTCTGTAAAATGATTCCGCAACATCCTGCTGATCATTGTGAAAATTTCTTCAAGTTCCTCATCTGTAAGCCTGGGAATCAGTTTACCCATAAGTGTATCATCGGAAAACTTCTGAAGATAAAAGAGGACTGTCTTTTCATCCGTTTCCCGGTCAAGGCCGAATCCCACAAGACCGTCATATATTTCAACAAAATTATGTGTATGGTTGTCCATTTATTTGTCTTTCCCAATTTATTTCGATGATAATAAACGTTGACTTTCATGAAGCAATGTATTCATACATTACGTTCGCTGATGCATGAAGGTTACAAGCATAATGGAAAAGGGATTTAAGGTCAACCTGCTCTCTGGTTTTAGATAAAATGTTCCCAAAAATCGACTATTACACAACACACGACAATCTGTCTATTCGCTATGGATTTTATTCCTGCGCCAGTGACAAAAAAAATGGCACGATACTTCTTCTCCACGGCCGGGCGGAATTCATGGAAAAATATATGGAAACAGCCACGGAACTGGTACAACGGGGTTATGATATTTTCACATTTGACTGGCGAGGCCAGGGCCTTTCAGCACGGATGTTGCCAAACCGCCACAAAGGGTATGTGGACACATATGACACGTATTTAAAAGACCTGGAACTGTTTATCCGCACCATTGTAAAGCCTGAGGGTACGCCGCCGTTTATTATCCTTTCTCATTCCATGGGCGGGCTTGTTACCCTTCATTATCTTTACAAGCACAGGGGCATAATCAGCAAAGCCGTCCTTACATCTCCCATGTTCGGAATCCTGACATTTCCCTACCCCGTTCGTTTTGCAAAATTTTTTACCCGCTTCGCCGTTCATAATGGCCGGGGCAGCTCCTATGTTCCGGGTTCCGGTGATTATGATCCTTCCAAACCGGAATTCAAAGGGAACCGGCTCACATCCGATCCAAAACGATTCCTTACTGCTGACAGGGCGATTGTAAAAAATCCGGATCTTGCTTTAGGTGGTGTAACTCACAGATGGATTTATGAAAGTTTTCAGTCCATGGATATGCTTTACCAGCCGGGATATGTTGAACAGATCCGGACACCGATCCTTATCCTCGGCGCCGGTACAGACAGGGTGGTTTCCAACAGAGCCCAAAAAGAAATCAGTTTACGATTGCCGAACTGCAGGCGCGTTGAAATTACCGGTGCAAAACATGAAATCCTGATGGAGACAGATGCCATACGGACAAAATTCCGGAATGCTTTTGACGAATTTGTTGAATAATAAGGAATCAGAAAAAAATATTGCCGGTTTTGTGTACGCCCTAAACATCCATAGCTGCTTCAAACCCTTCCATGACGGCATCGGTAATTTTTCTCGGCGCCCTGGCATCGCCAATGGTGATGACATTTATGGCGTTTTCCCTGACCGTTCCGGCAAGTTCATTATCAGATACTGCCCCCAGGGCAAGAATAACCGTATCTGCAGGAATGATTTCTTTTTTATCACCGACTTCCACAATCACCGAATCATCCGTGATCTCTGACAGTTTATTTCCCGGACGCAAATCAATTCCCGAAAGTTTCAGGCTCTTCATAAGGGTCCAACGGCTGGTGGGTCCCACATTTCCTGCCATCCGCCCTATCATATCGATAACGGTGATCTTCCTTCCGGATTTGTGTAAAAGCGTTTTTACAAATTCCGGATCTTCGGCATTATGATAACTCAAAAACGCATAGGTTTCCGGATCAGGCGCTGCCATGTGGGCAATAAAATGCGCGGTTTCACATCCGGTAGCACTCCCGCCAATGATAACCACATTGCCCCCGATATCCCATACCCGCTCCATCAGCACGTCCCATGCATTCAGCACATGGGGCTTGTCAATACCCGGCACTTTAATTTCTATTGGTCTGGCACCTGTGGCTACCACAAGGACATCCGGCTTCTCTTTCCTGATCGTCTGTACATCAAGTGCTGTATTCAGATAAACCTTGACACCGCTCAATTTCATTCGGTCGGAAAGGTTCAGGATAATATTATGCAACTCCTTTTTACCAGGAGGTGCTTTGGCCAGATTCAGCTGTCCACCAATCTGGTCTTCTTTTTCATATAAAGCAACGTCATGCCCCCTTTGTGCGGCAATTACCGCGAATTCCATTCCTGCAGGACCGCCGCCTGCCACCAGAATTTTTTTGGGGGAATCGGTTTTTTCAATAACAAACTCGCTTTCCCGGCCCATCCTGGGATTCAGCACACAGTGCACAGGCATACCGGATACAATAGAGTCAAAACATCCCTGGTTACAGGCAATACAGGAGGTAATTTCATTGAGCCGGCCTTCTTTTACTTTATTCGGCAGTTGTGCATCCGCAATCAATGGTCTTCCCCAGCAAACCATGTCACAGGCGCCGGAGCGCAAAGCCCTTTCTGCAACCTCCGGATTTCCCAGACGATTTGAAGCAAAGACCGGGATGTTTACTTTTTCCTTTATTCCCCTGGCAAGGTATACAAATGCACCGGGCGGAACATTGGTGGTGAGCTGGGGGATATAGGTTTCATGCCACCCGCCGGTTACGTTTATCGCGTTGATTCCTGCTTTTTCCGCAGCTTGCGCAAACATGGCAGATTCAATGTTCGTATGTCCTCCCTCCAGAAAGTCATTTCCTGCAATCCGGATACCAAGCGGCATGGCATCGCCCACTGTCTCACGTACTTTCTGAATCACTTCAAGACCAAAACGGAACCTGTTTTCTATGATTCCGCCATATTCATCCGTTCGTTTATTTGTCAGCGGAGAAAGAAACTGACTGATAAGATACCCGGTACAGCCGATTATTTCGATAAAATCAAATCCAGCCTCTTTTGCCCGTCCGGCAGCCTGCGCAAAATCTTCTTTTACTTTTTCAATATCTTCTTTTGTCATTTCCCTGGGCATCTGCTTTGTCACTTTGCCCGTAATGGCTGACGGCGCAATGGCCTGACTCCCGGTCAAAGAAACTGCATTTCTGCCCATATGCATTAACTGGATAGATACTTTGACATCCGTACCCCTGTGAAGTTCATCAATAAATATTTTAAATGAGTCAATCTGGTCATCACTGTAAATACCCGGCATAATCGGCGCAGCACCTTCCGGGTCAATTGCCGTCGGTCCGATGGTCATGAGACCCACACCGCCTTCTGCCCGTTCCCGGTAAAAATCTTTCAGCCTGTCATTAAACGAATAGTCAAAGGAAAATGCCAGTGCCATGGAAGGCATGACAATCCGGTTTTTTATCTCAAGACCGTTAATGGTAATGGGTTCAAAAAGCTTTATAAATTTCATTTTTTCCTCTTTATCTTTTAACGAATAGATTTTATAGAAATTATTTGTTTAAAATACCATGCAGGATAATATCTTTTGCATCTTCATACTGCCTTTGAAGAATTTTTTCGTCATTATCGTGAGGCAGGTAGTTTGAATAATCCTGAATTCCGAGAAGCATGACAGCCAGGAGCAAGGCATTGATGTTCCGGAACAGCCCTTTTTGTATACCGTTTTCGACGCCTCTTTTTAACAGGTTGATTTTAAGGCAAATAACTTCATCCAGTTTGCCGGCAAATTCATCCGGATCATTGATGGCGGCCGCCCGAAGCTGGTCAACCATATCAATCCACAGGGGATTCACACTGTAATAGGTTTTTGCATGTTTATCAAATACATTTAAGATATCTGTTTCATCTTCAATTTCTGCACTGTCCACTTTTTCCATTTCTTTGAAAATGATTTTTTTTATGCATTCGACAAACAATTCTTTTTTGTTTTTAAAATGTTTATAAAATGTGCTGCGCCCGATGCGTGCCGCCTCAACAATATCGGCAATGGTTACTTGCTCATACCCTTTTTCCCGGAAAAGCGCTGTGGCAGAACGAATGATTTCCGGTTGCATATCTGAATTTTCGGAAATTTTTTTTTCTTGAGACCGGCTTTCCCCTTCATCGATCAGGCTGATGATACCTTTAATCTTATCAAGGGGCATGTTGCCTTCCTGTTGAATTTTTTTAATCAGCTTCAGTCTGTCAATATGCTTAGCCGTATAATAGGCCCTTGTGCCTCTTGCTTTCACCGGCCTGGGGATAAGTTCTTTTCGCAAATAAAATTTTATGGTGGATATGGGTATGGCTGAGCGATTTGAAAGCTCAGAAATAGTCATTTCATTTTTAATCTGTTCCATATAAACTTCCTTTTCGCGTCCGCCCTGAGTATCTGATCAACCAAAAGTACTTACTATCCGAAAATCCTTATCTCCCGATTTCGTTCTGAAGAAAATATATTTTAAATCCTCAGGGCACCATATAATTATTCATATGGGTATGTCAAATCAAATATTTGAATTTCTAAGGATAATTATATTTATACAGGATAAAATTTTATCTTGACAAACCGTTTTTATGTGGATAGGTATCTGTTGGATCAATCAGTCCACAGGTACTGGACCGAATAGTCCTGAAATATATAAAACCGAATCGGAAGGAATTATTATGAACATTATCGCCTGCATCAAACAGGTTCCTTATCCTGACACACCAGCTTCCTCTTATGGAGTTGATGCAGATGCAAAAAAAGTCACTCTACCGGCCGATATACCGTATGTGATTAATCCTGATGATGAAAATGCTGTCGAAGCGGGTGTTCAGATTAAAGAAGCAGTTGGCGGTACACTTACGGTTATTAGCCTGGCTGTTGCTGCCGCGGATGAAGTGATTCGCGGCTTGAGGCAGGCATTGGCCATGGGGGCAGATGAGGCCATCCTGCTCGATGATCCGGCCTTTGAAGGCGGAGACAGTTATTCAACTGCATATACACTGGCTGCAGCAATTAAAAAGATCGGCGACTATGATCTTATTCTATGCGGCCGTCAGGCAGCGGACTGGGATGCCGGCCAGGTTGCACTGGGAATTTCTGAAATTCTGGGAATCCCTTCAGCCACACCCGTAAGAAAAATTATACCGGGTGACGGAAACGTACAGGTAGAATGTGTTACTGACAATGGCCATGAAGTGCTGAAATTACCGCTACCTTCAGTCCTTGCCGTCAGCAATGAGGCCAATACACCGCGAATGCCTCCGCTTTCTGGTGTAATAAAAGCAAAAAGGGAAAAAATCCCCACATGGGGAGTATCTGACATTGATGCAGATACGACACAGGTTGGCGCATCAGGAACGATTACGTCACTTCAGGCACTTTCTATTCCGGAATTTGAAGGCAATTGTGAGTTCATCAGTGGTGAAAGCCCGGAAGAGGCAGCTGCCAAACTTGTCGAACTGCTGAAAAATGAATCAATCATATAACTCAAAGAGGTTTTTTTATGCCTGATTATAATGGTGTTCTAATATATGGAGAAACCGGGAAATGTCAGCTTTCGCCAATTTCCAGGGAACTTCTCGGCGTCGGCAGAAAACTTGCGGATGTACGGAACGAGCAGTTATCCATTGTCCTTATCGGCAATGATAGTGAAGCTTGTGGTCAGGAGTCGATTACCTGCGGCGCTGACAAAGTTTTTATTATCAGTGATGCTCCCACGGAAAATTATGAGGGTGCCTCACACACTGCAATAATGGAAAAACTGTGCAGAGAAACGATTTGCCCGGCAATACTGCTTTTCGGACATACATTGACAGGGAGAGACCTGGCTCCCCGGCTGGCATTCAGATTGAAAACAGGTCTTGTCATGGACTGTGTGGAACTGGATATAGAGCCCGCCTCAAAGAAGCTGGTGATTACTAAACCCGTTGCGGGGGGCAATATTTCAGCTACATATAAAATAAAAGGCGATGGCATACAGATAGCCACTGTGCGGAGTAAAGCCATGGAGCCTCTTTTGCAGGATGACAGCCGCCGGGGTGAAATAAAAACCATTACTGCCGGGGTGAATGACTCTGTTGTTAAAGCAAACGTTATTGAACGGGTGGTGCAGGAATCTGCCGACGATATTGAAAATGCGGATATAATTATTGCCGGCGGGAGAGGTGTGGGCAGTAAAGAAGATTTTCACAGCTATCTGCGAGAAGGACTGGCCGGTGTGTTGGGCGGCGCTGTTGCCGGTACAAGGGCAGCCGTAGATGAAGGGCTGATTACAGAGCAATGCCAGGTGGGGCTGACCGGAAAAATTGTGGGGCCCGGCCTGTATTTCGCTATAGCGCTTTCCGGTGCCATTCAGCACATTACCGGGTGTATCGGTTCAAAAAATATAGTGGCCATCAATAACGACAAAAATGCCCAGATTTTTAAATTTGCAAAATACGGTATCGTGGAAGATTACAAGAAAATTTTACCCCCTTTAACAGAAAAGCTGAAAGAGGTTTTATAAAAATTAATGACACATAAATTTTCTTAAGCCGGAAATCATTTTTACATGTAATTCCCAAAAAGAGAAAGGACAGATTATGCACACCGAACTTTGTGACAAATTAGGAATTGAATACCCTATTTTTGCTTTTACCCATTGCCGTGACGTTGTGGCTGCGGTCAGTAATTCAGGCGGTATAGGCATGCTGGGTGCCGTCGGCATGAACGCTGATGAACTGGAAGCCAACCTGAAGTGGCTGGATGAGCATGTGGAACCGGATAAAAAATATGGTGTTGATATTGTTATCCCTGCCAAATACCAGGGAAAAGGCGAAGAGATGGATGCCCAGAAACTCGAAGAGCAGCTCAAGTCAATGGTGCCTGAGGAACATCGGGATTTTGCAAAAGAAATTCTTAAAAAACACGGTGTCCCCGAACTTCCGGAAGGTGAAGAAGTCCGGGAACTGCTCGGATGGACCGAAGCTACTGCCGGGCCGCTTGTACAAACAGCTCTCAGCCATGAAAGGGTGGCATTGCTTGCCAATGCCCTGGGGACTCCGCCTGCAGATGTTATCAAAGAAATTCAGGACTCTGGCCGTCCGGTGGCAGCCCTCTGCGGCAGTGTGAAACATGCGCTTTCCCACAAGGAAGCAGGTGTTGATATTGTCATCTGCCAGGGCGGTGAAGGCGGCGGCCATACCGGAGATGTGGGCAGTATCGTTGTCTGGCCTGAAGTTATTGATGCCGTTGCACCGACACCTGTTCTTGCAGCCGGCGGTATCGGCAGGGGCCGACAAATGGCGGCAGCCCTGGCAATGGGTGCAGCAGGCGTATGGTGCGGAACCATCTGGCTGACAACAACTGAATCAGACTGTCCGCCGTCACAGAAAGAATCTTATCTTGCTGCAACAAGCCGCGATACTGTCCGTTCACGTGCATGGACAGGGAAACCCTGCAGAATGGTAAAAAATGCATGGAATGACGCCTGGGATGCTTCGGATACCCCTGACCCTCTTGGCCTGCCGCTCCAGTGGATGGTAACGGCGGAAGCTGTTATACGCGGGTATAAATATGAGACCGAGGCTAAAGATATCAACTTCAATCCGGCCGGACAGATTATCGGCGCTTCAAATACGGTTAAACCGGTTCGTCTGGTTATCCAGGAAATGATTGAAGAATATCTTGATGCTGTTGATCGATTGAACAGTCTTATGCCTGAATAAGCAGAATATATAACGGTCGTTTTTGTTTTAAAAACGACCGTTTATTTTTTGATGTAACCATAAAACAACTATGATTATTCTATAAAGACATGGAATAATCAATAAGCCGGCCGCTACCGAACCCAATATGCGTAAAAAAATCAGATAGTTGGGTGTCATCATCCCTGACCATCACCCTTACTGTTTTCAGGCCTCTGGTTCGGGCGACGTTGACCAGGGCGTTGACCAGTCGCTGGGCGATACCCTGCCGCCGGTAGTCAGTGTCTATGCCGACAATCTGGATGAGCCCCACTTCGGAAACAGGATCACCAATGTGCAGATGGGTCCCCAGAATAAATCCTACGATTTCCCCATTACTTTCAGCCACAAAACTGAAATCCACTTCCCCTTTGAGATGTTCGATATCAGGATAGGAGTAGCTGGCAGCCCGTTTTGCCCCGACAATCTTTTTGTCAATCTCCAGGATGGGATCAATATCATCCATTACCATTGGCCGGATATTCACTTTGCCTTCAGATTTTTTAATCATGGTTCCGCCCCTTTCCATTTTAGAAGCTTTTATCCGTCTATGCTTTCAGGCATCTTAATTTTGCAAGGTCCTCTGCATACCCATACAGATGCAACCCCTTGCTCTCCACAATCATTTCCCCGTCATTGACGCCGATTTCTCCTGCCATATACTCTTTAAGGTTCTGGATGCCGGCCAGATTTGCGGGTAATCCGCCCCAGAGGTCCCAGGAACGGAAATATACAAAAAAATTCAGTTTATTGTCCTGGATGCGGGTGTCAATAGAGCGTAAACAGGGAGGATCCAGGAGTGTCATATCAGAAGGATGAGCCACCTGAAGAACCATCTGGTTGTTGCGCTCGCCATATTTTTTATAGGTATCGATAATCCATTCAATTTGATTCAAATATAAATTTCCGTTTTCTTCAAAGATAATTTTTCCGTCAACATCACGTTTATCGATAATTTCCGAATTATTTTCATTCCACCAGTTTAATTTGTTGCCCGTAATTGGTGTTCTGACAAGCCGCTCACCATATGTATAGGACTCTCCGGGTTCTTTGTGACCGGTCATCAGGTACTCAATATAGGACCGCTCATAACCGTCACCGCCGTAAATATATGCCTCTTCAACAGGATTCGGAATTCCGATGGAAGGAGGGATATCCGGCAGGAGGGGCTGGGTTCCGGGGAATTCAACATACCCCGTAAAGTAATCATATTCCAGACGGGTCTGGCCGGCATAGGATCCCCGGTCAATCTGAAATTTTTTCCCGTGTTCCAGAATATCATTCACTGCCTGAAACCATAAATCAGGAAGGTCCCTTGCTTCGACTTTGTGAATATACATGGTTGTACCTGCGACTTTTGAAACAGATTATAGTGTAAGCATAAGTACCGGTTATCATCATGGGCAGATCCGCAATTATTCATAACCGACCCTTAAAATAATTTGTATCAGACCCCCCTCAACATCTCAAGAGAGAATTCGCTGAAATACAGGAACATTTTTCAAGCTGAAGACTGATACACTCTTTCCCTCGCCTTTGCAGCGGATCGTAAAATATCAACCTTTCCATCAACATAATCATACACCCGCGCCTTTTTTTTGCCAGGAGCCGACCTGAGAACCCTTCCCAGGTATTGAAGAACCCGGCCGCTGAACCGGATGGGTGTTGCCAGGAACAGGGTTGTCAAATCTTTGCAGTCAAACCCTTCTCCCACCAGTTGTCCCGTGGCGATCAGGATGGTTACTTTCCCTTCATTCAGTTTCTCAATAATATCCCGCCGTTCATTACTGCTCAGATCCCCGGTTAAAACATCCGATGATGTTTTGAACCTGTGTTGTAAAATAAACCGAAGATTTTCACAATGGGTTTTCCTGTCAGACAGCACCAGACACACACCCCTGTTTTTTTTTGTCTCGTTAAAAATATCCGAAGCAATAAGTACATTTCTATCCTGATCTGCAGTCAGCTCGGAAAGCATCCTGCTGTATTCATGAACCGGATTAAATGACGTTTCAAAATCGGTTTCCCGGGTAATAATTTCGGCTTCCAGGATATGCCCCTTTTCAATCAAACGTTTTTTTTCAACCGAAAAATGCATGTCACCCAGGTGCCAGAATATTAGTTTTGAAAGTTTGTCCCGCCGCCATGGCGTTGCGCTCATCCCCATCATATACCTGGAATCAAAGACGGTAACAGCTTCTGTAAATGTACGGCTCGGGCACCGGTGGCTTTCATCAACAATTAAAAACCCGGTTTTCAATGATACCTCTTCCGCATATTTGTAAAGTGACTGGACAAGAGCAACCGTAATTTTTTCTCCAATTTTTTTTTTACCGCTCCCCACAAGCCCCACGTCATCTTCGGAAATCCCAAGAAAGGTATTTATTCTTTCCATCCACTGAAAAGCGAGGTCCTTTGTATGAACGACAATAAGGGCAGGTTGTCTGCGCTGAGTTATCATATACAAGGCCATTATAGTTTTTCCGGAACCGGTGGGAGCGTTTAATACACCGAAATCTTTTGCCATCATTTTCCGGACCGCTTCCTGCTGAAAAGATTTCAACTTGCCGTTAAATGAGAATTCCACTTCCGGAAGGCAGCGTCTCTTGTCATCGATCTGATACGGCACATTGTGCTTCATGCAAAGGTTTATAAGGTGCCGGATATAGCCGCGAGGAATCCACAGCCCACTGTTTTTAATTTTATCATAAAACCGGATCATTTTGGGCGTCCCCCTGTTCCAGCGCCCCATTCGATTATTTTCCAGCCATTTAGGATTTGTAATTTCAAGATCTTCAACAAGAATACGGTATAACTCAGGCGGAATTTCAGTGATCCGAAGATTATTTGTTATGGTTATTTTCAATTAACTGCGTCCCTGTTTTTTATGGCATGCATTAAAGAAAAATTGCCTGCCATGCAGCGCATTTACTATTGGGTCTTGCATATATTATTGATTTTGGGGTATATTACATTAATAGCTATTTAAAAAAAGCATCTTAACGGTCAAATATACAAGTATCATCTTTCCTTTTTTAAAAAGCAATGAAACATATTCTTATTATAAGAATAAATGAGGAGCCACCTTATCATTTAGAGCGTTTAAGGCTGATCTTTTAAGGAAACGTGCTGTTATTAATTTAAATACTGAAAGGGATTTCAACTAAATGGGAAAAGATTCCAATAACGTTGGGGGCCAGCTTCACGGCATCAGCCTCGGCTCTTTCCTGCAAATGTCCGAAATGGACAAAACCACCTGTACGTTAAAAATCAGTTCAAATAAAAAATACGGATACCTGTATCTGTTAAACGGCGAGCTCATCAATGCCGAAATCGGTGAAACCGAAGGTAAAAAAGCAGCACATGAAATAATCAGCTGGGAACCTGCCGTTATTGAGATTGACCAGACACTCGCAAAAAAAGACAGAAAAATAAACCAGCCATTGATAAGCATATTAATGGAAGGGCTCAGAATTAAGGATGAAAAAAGACCCCTGGCTGAACAACAGGAATCGTCC